>CAYQJL010000146.1:0-21871 GCA_964417675.1 uncultured bacterium
GACAACCGCGGTGCCTTCACCGGCACCCGGCCAACCGCTCGTCGAGATCTCGAGGTTGTTCTCGAGACAGGGACCGAACTCCGTGAAGTAGAAGTCCTCCGCGAAGTCGGCGCTGATACCGAACTCGGTTCCACACCAGACCTTGTCCTCATTCCACGCCGCGACGACGTAGAACAAGGTGCCGAACGAGGGGTTTTCCGTGATCGGCATGTTGGTAATCTGCTCTTCGCAGCTCTCGATGCCGTAAACTGCGCCCTCGTAATAACACCAGCACCACTCCCATACGCAGATCGAATAGTCAGGATTGACCGCCGCATGCGTGATGAAGACCCCGCCGGCCAGATCGTTGGGATTCGCGTCGGCTCCCATCACCGAAGCGAGCATCATGGTTGCAAGCATCAGCTGACTCATCGCACGTCTCATCGCGTCACCTCCTGTTCAAACCGTCGCCTGGCCGTGCTGCGCAGAGGACTCCTGCTGACTCTCCTCACCGGCAGCCGACCGCCGGGGTCCTCGAATACCAGCTTTGTGCGGGTCGTGTCAGACACTACAGACGGTGACGATGATCCCGGTCGGGGCTACGAAAGGTCGCGTTGCATGGAATGCTCATCGCCCATCGCCGTTTCATGTGGTCTAGGCACTCGAACGCTCCCACCGCACCGCCACAAGGGTATGATAGACCATGTTGTCGGGATCCGGCAAGACACTCGAGTCGATGAGTTGATCCCACGCGGGATGCGCCTCGGCCAGCTCTTCTTCCGCTTCTCACAACACGACGGTTGAGTTGACCAGGTCATAGGCGGGGGAGATCTGCACGCGGGCACCTCGCGGGATGACCGAGAAGTTCTTGAGGTGCATGTCGTCACCGCCGCACAGGAAGCAGAAGAGGGTGGGCCGCAGGAGTTCGAGCTTCTCGACCATCGGAAAGCTGGCAAACCTCTCAATCAGAGCGGCCACCTTCTCCATGCTGGCATCGTACTTGGTCTCCGGAGTGCGCCCTGCGAGCTGAGCGAAGCCCTCGGTGGCGACCTTCCTGCCCTTGGGCAAACGGACGAATCGCTTGACGCAGGCGAACATTGTAGTCCCTTGCGCGAGTAGTCCTGCTCGTCTGGCTCGAGAGGCTCATACGTGATGGGGCAGCGCGACATGGGCTTACTCCGACTCGGCCGGCTCGTTCACGTCGGTGATTGGTTCCACGGTGACCGCACCCACCAGATCCCCGCCAACGGCCAGCAGCTGCCCCATCGGGTCACTGCGATCGACGTTGGCCACGCGCAGCAAGGCTTCGAGTTGGGCACCCTCGGGGACTCGACCACTCGAGCTGCCTGTCCCCGCCAAAGAGGCGAAAGAGCTTCATCAGCCGCAGCGCGAGGAGTCCCCCGAGCACCCGCACGAGGCGTTCGTGGGTCCACTTCTGCTGAGCACGCTGCCCAGCAAGCCTGCGGCACAGCCGACACCGACGCGGACGTGAATCGCGTCCTGCGCGCAGTTGAGCGCGCAGGCGCCGCATTCGATGCAGGCGCCACGGTCGGTGAGCACGGCTCGTTTGTCCACCATGGTGAATACCGCGTGAGGGCAGACGCGCACGCACAGGCTGCACCCGTTGCAGAGGCTCGGGTTGAACTCCAGCGTTACGACATCCTCGAGGTACCTCAATCCCACTGCTACCGACCTCCGGCCAGGAACAGGCCTGCGAGCCAAAGGCCAAGTCCCAGCACGCCACCTGCGATCTGCAGCGGCACGGCGATACGCATCTCCCGCAGAACACCGCTCTGCGAGGTGAAGGTGGTCGCACCCGTGAAGTTCATCAGGACGAAGCTCGAGACGGTGGGTACGATCAGTGCCCAGGCTGCGGCATGAAACCAGGAACCACCGACGCCAAGTCCAACGGCTGCGCATCCCGCGAAGACAACGAGCCCAAGCATCGCGCCTTTGACGGCGAAGGCGCGACCCGGGAGCCACGGCAAGAGTACGGGGCCCAGCACCGCGACCGACAGGAATGCGGCGAGCACGAGAGCGGCGCTGGGCAATCCAACGGTGCGAACCCGCTCCAGGGAGTAGCCGCTGGAGCTCAGGCCACCGAGCAGGATGAGCAAGGCCGCCACGAGAAGCGTCTTACGGCCTCCAATATTGATCTCGACGGGCGCCAACACAAGCCGCTCCCAGAGGCCGAAGCGCACCCGCCGCATGTCTGGCGTCGCCTTCATTCCGGCGTCGATGAACGCGGGCAAATCACTGGCACGGACAGGTCCGTACTTCACCCGGAATCCGCAACGGCGGTGTACTTCGGGGGCGTTCACTCCGGGGCCGCCGAGCTGGGGCACAACGAGCCTTCGGTGCGACACGAGCCGGTCCAGCATGCAGGAACTCACGCGTGCGACGAGTTCGTCGGTGCCGAAGGTGCCTTTGCCGGCCGCGCACCAGACGTTGATCCCCTTGGTGTCGAGCGCAAGGATCCAGGCATTGCGACCCGAAAGGACGCTGCGCAAGCTGTCGAAGCTCAACTTGTAGTTCGCCGACACCAGGACCGGGGCGTCCTTGCCTGGCGTGCCGACGGCATAGAGGCCGGGCGGGACGTGGTACCGGTTGCGGCCGACGTTCCACCGAACCCTCGCCGCGCCGAGGCGATCGCGGACATCGAGAACGGTACTTATCCGCGGAATGTCACCGCAGGGAGTAGGGACCGCCCCATCGATCCAACGTGCGCGCGGGGGCTCTGGGTGCACAGATGGCCCTTGCGCATTGCACGCGCATGCCGAGGATGTGCCATCGCTGCAGCAGGAGGTCGTCCCCACCACCGTCATGGTCCCACACCCATCAACAGGTAGAAGCCGACGGCGACCATCACGACGCCTCCACCTATACGCGCCACAGGCAACACCCGCCTGGCGATGCTACCCAGCCGGTGAATGCCGAACCCGATGCCGACGAGGCCCGCTGCCAGCGGCAAGCTGTAACCGAGGGCGAATACCCCGAGCATCGCCGCGCCCATGAGTGTCGCACCCTTGAGAACAGCCGCGCCCATCGCCATCGGCAGCAGCGGGTTGCAGCAGAACGCGCATGCGGTGGTGCCACCGCCGAGGGCGATCCCGTAGACAAGCGCACCCGTGACCCCCTGATTCTCGGCGTGACCGGAGAGATCCAACTTCGGGAGTCGGAGCTGAAGCAGTCCTGCGGCGATCAGACCGAAGAGGACCGTGATCAGACCCGCAAGGAAGCGCCAGTACCTACCAAGAGAGGCGCCTGCAGCCTGGCCGATGAAGCCCGCGACCGCACCGAGCGCGGCGAGGGAGAGGATGGTACCGACCGCGAAAAACGCCCCAACGAGGAGCAACTCGCGCCGGCTGCGCCGCCCGCCGAGAGTTCCGGCGTAGCCGGCGACAGCGCCTATCACCGGCAGGGTGCAACAGGAGGCGACTGATCCGAGGAGACCGAGCAGGAACGCCGCCGGAAGCACGGCGACGGCAGCTTGATCAGCCGAGATCGTCTGTCGAATCCACTCTTCCACCGGGCGCCCTCCTCAACGACCGCAGCAGCCGGGTTGCTGGGATTCGCAGGTTGGTTGACCAGGCGCGGCCACGGGCGCAGCCGTGGTACTTCCACCGCAGCAGGATGGTTGGGCCTGGGCCGCCTGGTTCTCGCCGCCGCTGCAGCATGCGGGCGCCGAGAGCACGGGTGCGGCAGGCGTCATCACGCACGCCCCTGCTGGAGTGGACTGGCCAGCCTCGGTAGACGCGGTCCCAGCTCCGCTACCGCTTGTGAGCGCGTAGACCCCGATGGCGAGGGCTGTCAGCAAAATGACAGCAGAGATCAACGTCTTCAGCCACGACCTGCGGGGCGGCCCTCCGCAATCGCAGGCCATCGCGTCACTCCCGGAGCCGAAGCTGGATCCAAGGTCATCGGCGCAGCATGGTGCAGCTTGCTGCCCTTCACGATTGTTCTCCGCCATCATCTTCTCCCTGTTGTTACGGGTCGGCTCGCCGCGACGGAGCCCTCCAGCTCGGCGACTGCGTCGCCGAAGAAGGCGGCCAATCTGCGCACAGTGGCCTCGTTGACGGAACACTCGACCTTCTTGCCTCGGCGCCTGACATGCATCAGGCCGGCCTGACGAAGCTCCTTGATGTGGTGGGAGACCGTTGACGGGACGACGTCAAGGTCTTCGCCGAGATCCCCGACGCAGCAGGGCGTACCGTCTCCCGATGCGACGCATGCGGTTGGCCTGCCGCAGCATTCGGTGAGCCTGAGGAAAATGCGCAGGCGCTGCGGGTTAGCAAGCGCCTTGAACACCGCGCACAGTTCATCGACTCCGGTATCTTGATACTTTGACATATGTCGAATTATCGAATACTGGCGTGGTTCCTGTCAAGAAGAATCGAGGGTTGAAGCGGCGGCTCGATCGCCTTGCCGCCGACAATGAGGGCGCGAGTGTCCATCGACATCTTCCTACCTCGGCTCGGTCCTGCCGGACTCGTCCTGGAACGGCGGCGGGAGCTTCAGGCCGTCCTTGAACCACTTGTCGATGACGGCGGCGGGCAGTTCCTTGGTCGGCACATCCTCGGGCTTCAACCCTTCGGCGACCCGGCCTCGCTGGACGAGCTTCGCGTGCAGCTTGTCCACGAGCAGCTTGTGCTTGTGGCCGTAGCTGTCCTGGGAGGGGTGTTCCTCCTCGTCGGGCGAGCGGAGCAGAAACTCGGCCGAGCCGCAGGTCGCGCAGACCGGCAGGGACACCACGTTCGGGTTGACCTGCCCCGAACGAGAAAGCCCGGCAGTGATCGCGGTGAGCGACACGGTGACGACGCTGCCGCACTTGATGAACTCCTGATCGAGGTCGGCGGCATTGATCTCACGAACAAGCATGGCCGCTCCTCATGCGACGGCGGTGTAGGTGCCGAACCAGCAAATGGTCGAGTTGCTGGAGCGGGCTTCCCGTTTTCTTCACAGACTTCGATCCGTTGCAGGGCACGATCGTTCCCGAGGATAGCCTGGAGGTCATCGTCAGTTCTGCACCGCGGATCATCCATGAATGGTCTTGCGTTTGCCTTCATGAGACACTATGTAGCGACGCGTGGATGGGGAGAGCCTCACCGTGTCCAGAGCTTCTACGATCCGCGCGGCGCCTGGGACCAGGCCTCCGGCGGAGGGGATCACTACTGGCTGGATGAAGCGGCTTCCGTGTGGCTGGAAAGCAGGTACACGGACACGGCCAACTACGTTTCCGAGGCGCGCGACGGCTGCGAGTATATCCCGTTCGAAGGGGCGGAGAATGGGCTCGCCGGATCCGGCCTGGAGCAGCCCTACGGCTATGGGATGTCCGCGCTGCTGACCGATCTGCTTGCCCCTCAGCTCGCGAACCAGCCGGCCGGGGACGCCGAGCCGGTGGCTATCTATGAGCGGATCCTCGCGGGGCGCATGCCCTTCGAAGCGATCGAGGCGGTCTTCGAGACCACCATGCCGGAGGCATGGGAGGAGTTCTCCGTGAACTATGCGGCCGGGGAGATCATGCCCGATGTCACGCGCACGCTCCTGAAGACAAGCCGGTCCGGGGCCTTTGATGTCCGCACGGAGGCCGATACACTCAGGATCTTCAACGATGGGTGGAAGAAGCTCTCCGGGCGCGTCTATACGATCACCCTCGAGTACGCGGATCTGAACGAGAACTCCTCGCTGCGGGTGGATGCGACGGGAGGCGCGCCGAGCGTGTGCCGGAAACGCGGAAGCCGTTCATCAAAGTGCTGGTGGGCCAAAGTGCTGGTGGACGATCCGGAAACAGAGCGGGATTTCTCCTGCTGGAACGCTCACCGCGCGCCTACATCCAGCAGATTGAATGCCCGCTGCTGGTCATCCAGGGTCAGAACGACCCCCGCGTCACCGTCTACTACCGCATGACCGACTGCACGTGGGAGGGACGATTTCGAATCCTCAGTCAGGTTGAAGCTCATCTTGCCGACGCTTTCGGGTGCTGAATGAGAAGCACGCGGTGGCTTGCCGCCTCAAACCAAGCGCCGCCAACTCCAACACCTGCAACGCGTTCGAGTCCATTGGGAGGGACAGGCAGCCGTCGGTCAAATGAGACCGGGGCCCCTTCCGGATTTGGGAAGTATAGCCTCCAGAGGGCCGGGGACATCCACCAGCTGCATTCGGCTTGCAGCTCTCTTGCCGTAGTTGACCACGCCTCCGATTGGGAGAAGACTATGGCCGGTCCCGGCCGGAACCGAGCACGAGGACTGATCCAGGAGGCTCTTGTGCGGCTCATCTTGACAGTACTGGTATCCAGTAGACAGCTGGACACAGCTGGACAGGGATTTCTCGGGGGGGGAATTGGAGTTCATGAGGAACTGGTCGAAGCGGATAAGCAGCAGCCGTGCGAGTAGACTTCTCATTCTTGCGGGAATAACGCTTACTGCCCTGATCTCGCTGCGGCTGTGCACAATCCCGCTCAGCAGTGCGCACCCGGACTTCAGACAACCGTGGGATCACCATAAGTACATCTGGATGGCCGAAAACCCTGTCGGAGACTTTCATATCGCACCCTTCTGCTGGCGGATTGGAGTGCCGCTTCTCGCTAAGATTCTGCCGATGGACATGGAAGAGAGCTTCTCCATGATCGCGTTCATGTCGATCTGGGTGACAAGCATCGGAATGTACTACTGTGCACGAAAGAGCGGCCTTCCGTATTGGGCAGGGATAGCCACTGCGCTACTCTTCTTCACCCAAGGGTGGTTTGTGAGAGCCAATCTGTGGAACATTTGGAAACCTGATCCGCTGGCCGGATGTGTGTCCGTGCTTGCGATCTGCGCCATCCTTCATCGCAAAGTCGTACTTGTCGCGATTGCCCTACTGCTTGGGGTGATGGTGAAGGAGAGCGTTCTGTTCGTGGCACCCCTTCATTATACACTTCTCGCCAGACGACTGGTAGACTGGCGTCTTGGCATGAAGACGGTGCTTGCTGCTCTGCCCGCAATCGGTGTACTTCTGACGATCCACATTCTCATACCAATGCAGAACCATGACCCAGAATATGTAGCTCAATTGCCCCGTCAGCTCAGCCAAGTTCAACTGGGTACCCATGTCTATGATATCCGCTGGATGTTTGCGTCCATTGGGGTTCCGAGAATCCAAAGTGTCACGCCGCAGGACCTTTGGGCGGCCACGGTAGGCGTCTTCGGTCTGATTCCGATTGCCTTGGCACTCTTCTCTCCTCGAAGATCTGCCAATCTCACCCTTCGGTGGGCACCTTTCTTGCTCATGGTATTCATGCAACTCCTGTTTGCGACCAATGCGCAAAGGTTGCTGGCCTTGGCGTTTCCCTTTGTGCTATTGGCAGCGGTCGGTGGTGCGGCCAACCTCGTGCGGATCTGCCAAGTTCACTGGATCGCGATGTGCACTCTCATGATTGCGGTTGTTGCTGCCTCCCTCGGCCGCGCATGGATTCTCGTCGTTCCTGCGCGATATCAGGGTGCTCTACTTTTCATCTGCTTGGCGGCGTGTTCCATCTGGTGTGTTGCTCGAAGTCGCACGTGTTCCAGGGACGTAAGCGATTCGTGAACGTGTCTGTCCCGGAAGTGCGCCACGAAGGCACTGAACGGAGGTCGCACTGACCGACTGACAATAGCCATGCTGCATGGAAGATTCGGGTGGCCCCCCCCGAGACCGAGTTCCGATAGTTGGGAGAGCCTCGCGCAGGTGCGGCCGTCCAGCCTGCAACGACCACTGGCGCGACTGAGCGAAATAGACATCTCGGCCGGACGCATCGTGCACGCGTAGCGTGACGGGCGCCTGCGCCAGGCCGGCGGCGACGTGCGGGAACATGGGTCGCGGACGGCATCGGGACCTCCATGTGTCCAGAGTACAGTCGGTCTGATGGAGCGCGCGAGACATCCACATTGTAGCACGGGGTGCGGAGGTTTGCGCCTCTTCCGCGTGACGCAGGCCGGGACCGGGAACGCGACACGGGCCCGCTTCAGCGAGCCCGTGTGCAAACTGACTCATCGGGAAAGTCTTAGGCTGGCGAAATCGCGTCGACCGGGCATTCGCTGACGCAGGCTTCGCAATCGGTGCAAAGATCGGGATCGATCTTGTAGGAGTCTTCTCCTTCGGAGATGGCCTCGACCGGGCAGACCGCCTCGCAGGCACCGCAGCTCGTGCAGAGTTCGGGATCAATCTTGTGCGCCATGATTCTATCCTCCTGTTATGGGTTGCCGCACATCGACCGGACATAGTATCGGCGGATGGCCAACCTCGCAAGGAAAGAGATAAGTCTAGGACAACACTAGACATTGTCCAGGGTCCTGTAGGACGCGGCTACTCCAGGAGATGGGCTGCGGCGATCTCCACGCGCGCCGCGCCGGCCTGGGCCTCGCACAGCTCGCGCTCCTGGGCGCGAATCCGGAGGCAGACGCCGCAGTCCGAGCTCAGATGCCGAGGAACCGGCATCAGTTTGCACTCATGCCCGGCCTTCTGCAGAACCTTCTCCGCGCGAATCGCATGACTGCTGGTGTGAAACAGAAGAACCGCGTAGCCGTGGCCCATGACGATCGTTCCTCCTCCCGCGGGAGCCCATGATCAGCGCCGGGCCAGCGCCCGGACGGCGTCGATCGCCGCTGCGAGTTCGGCCTGCGCTGTGAAGGGGCCGGGTGCGAAGCGCACCGTTCCCTGCGGTGCGGTCCCAATGGTGCGATGCGCGGCCGGCGCGCAGTGGAGTCCCACGCGACAGAGCACGCCATGTTCCTCGTCCAGCCGCTGTCCGACCTCCGAGGGTGACATGCCGGCCACATTGAATGAAAGGGTGGCCACCTGCCGATGCGCATCATGCGTCCCATACACCGTCACGCCGGGGATGTTCATGAGCCCGTCGATCAGGGTCTGCGTGGCACCGACGGCGCGGCTGCGTACGGCATCCATGCCGCTGGCCGCCAGCCAGCGCACGCCGGCCAGCAGGCCCGCCAGACCGGTCGCGTTCAGCGTTCCGCTTTCATAGACGTCGGGCAGGAAGCGCGGTTGATGCTCCTCCTCGGAACGGCTGCCAGTGCCGCCCTGCATCAAGGGCGCGATCCACTCCGGATCAACCCGCTCGCCCAGGACCAGGCCGCCCGTGCCGGTCGGGCCGCCGAGCGCCTTGTGGCCCGTGAAGGCCAGCAGATCGATCTGATCCTCCTCCACATGAATGGGGAAGCTGCCGGCCGAGGCCGCCGCGTCGACCAGCAGAAGCACGCCCTTGCGCCGGGCCAGGCGGGCGATCTCGCGCACGGGCTGAATCGTGCCGATCACATTGGAGGCGTGATTGATGACCAGCAGGCGGGTCGCGGGGCGGATCAACGCGTCCACCTCGGCGGGATCGAGGAGGCCCTGGGATGAGCAGGGGGCCACCGACAGCCGGATCCCTCGTTCTTCGAGACGACGCAGGGGCCGCATGACGGCATTGTGTTCCATCGAGCTCGTGACGACATGATCGCCCGCCTCGAGCAGGCCGTGCAGAACCAGATTGATCGCTTCGGTGGCGTTCATGCCGAACACGACCCGAAACGGATCGCAACAGCCGAGCCGTTCGGCCAGTGCTTCCCGCGCATCGTTGACGATACGGCCGGCCGCGATCGAGAGGCGGTGTCCCGAACGCCCGGGATTGGCGCCCACATCATGCAGGAAGGCCATCATCGCATCGGCGACCCCCGGTGGTTTCGGCCAGGATGTCGCCGCGTTGTCCAGATAGATCATTGGAAAGTCCTTGCCAGTGTCGGGATATCCCGACGAGTACCGGGACCGGCGTCCCTCGCACAAACCGGCTGGCGCTCCGTGCGAGAGACCGGTTCCGTTTCTACTGTTTGGTAATGACCAGACGGAATCCGTCCTCGTGCTCTTGCACATCGACCGTGCAGCCCATCGAGGTGGCCGTGCGCCGCACATTCTCCCGAGAGGTCACCGATTCGACGAGCACTTCCAGTTCCCCGCCGGCGGCCATTCCCGCGATGGCCTTGCGCGCCCGCAATACCGGCTCGGGACAGGACAGTCCGCGTGCGTCCACTTGCTTCATCGTTCTAGCCCTCCCACGTTTCGCGCATACTGAATCCCAGGATCAGACAGAAGACGAGCCCGATCAGGACGGCGATCTGGCCGTTGGGTCCCGGCCCCCCGACCGTCAGCACGCCTTCGACGAGCCGATCGGGTGCGCCGGCCAGCACCCAGTTATGGGCGAAGGCCGCTCCCGTGATCATGCCGATCACGAAGATGCCGGCATCCCCGTCCCCCTCGCCCGCCAGGAAGAGCTGCCGGCCGGGGCAACCGCCGGCCAGGGCGAAGCAGAGGCCCGCCAGCAGCATGCCCATGAAGTTCCAGAGGTGGTTGCTGTGCGCGACCTTCTGGGCCGCGAATCCCCAACTCACCTGCCCGAAGATCATATTGACGATGAAGGCCACGATCACGAGTGCGGCCACCCCGCTGATCAAATGCATGTCCTTGGCCAGAATGATGTCTCGTAGTGAGCCCATCGTGCAGAAGCGGGTGCGCTGGGCCAGGAATCCGATGACCAGGCCGGCCGCGAGGGAGGCGATCACCGGCGCGAACATGGCCCCGGGGCCCTTCTCGCTGTAGAACAACAGGCCCGAGCGGGCCAGTGCGAAGATCAGCAGGGCCGCCATGAAGGCCGGCATGAGCCAACCCACCGGTTTCTCTCGCTGGGCTCGGCCGAGCGAGTAGCCTTGCTTGAGAAACCAGACCCCGATGGAGATGCCGGCCGTCAGTCCGAGCAGCCCAACGATGGCGTTCAGGTCACCGCCCGCCAGGCGGAGCAGCGCCCGCCAGGGGCACCCCAGGAAGGCAAGCGCGCCGATCATGGCGAAGATGCCCAGGAAGAACCGCGCGATCGGAGCCGAGCCGGTTCGGGACTTGAACTCCCCGAACAGCAGCGCCGCCACGAAGGAACCCAACACGAAGCCGGGAATCTCAGGCCGCAGGTACTGGACCACGCCGGCCCGGTGCAGGCCCAGCGCCCCGGCGATGTCGCGCTCGAAGCAGGCGACACAGATGCCCATGTTGGGTGGATTGCCCCATTTCTGCAGGAGTGCCGCCAGGAGCCCGATGACGGCTCCCGCCGTGACAATGCCCGCGCGTGAGGCGAAGAAGCGGAGTGAAGAATCTCTCATACGCCGTCCTCCTCTGTGCACCCGCGCTGGGCACGCATGCGAGCCATCGCGGGTTCCATGACGACCGGCCTGGCCGGTCGCATGCAGAGGGGACGCTTCGAATGCGCCGTACGCTCAGCTACAACCGGGAGGGCCGGTTTGACCACGGGCGCCGCCCGGCGCCCGCTCGCGACCATCAGGTTTGCGAATGGATCAGATGGATGAAGCCTCCGATCACTGTCTGGATCCTCCAAGGTTGAACCAAACCCTTGCGCATTCATTGGGCGCCCGCCGGAGCAGGCGCGAGAGTTGAACGGGATTCTCGAAACATTCGCCCGCCCTGTCCACGGCTTTCTACGGCACGGCCGCGGATCGCTCGGGGACCGCCGGCCAAGTCGCATCCTTCAAAAGGGCTTCCACGAACCATGCATCTGGCCTAGGCTGCCCATACGGTCCCGGGCCACCCGCGTGGCGCCGGGTCGCCCATACGGCCCCGGGCCGCCCAAGTGCTTCGGGCCACTCATGTGGTTCCGAGCCGCCCATGCGAACTGACCGAGCGCAGGAGGATACACGATGTTTCGACGGCTGTTGGTTGCCTCAGGTCTGGCCGTGATCGGCGCTCTGGCGCTCTTCTGCGCGGGGTGCGATGAGGACACCACGGCCCCCGACTATGCACGTCCGGCCGCGGCGACTCTTTCGACGGCTTCCAGAACAAGCAATTCCATTACACTTCAATGGATTGCTCCGGGCGATGACGGCCACGAGGGCCGAGCCTCGGTCTATGATCTGCGCTACTCGACCACCTCGAGCATGGTGCCGCATTGGTGGGACTCGGTGGCGGTGCGGTTCGAAGGTGCGCCGGCGCCCCGGCCCGCCGGCGAGCGGGACAGCCTCACCGTGGATGGGCTCGAGCCGGCTACGACCTACTACTTCGCGCTCAGGACCGGCGACGAGGTTCCCAACTGGTCCTCGCTCTCCAATGTGCACGCGGAATCTACCCGAACGGCGTTTTCCACCGTGGTTCCATGATCGTGCGCTGGTTGCTATTGGGTGTTGCCGGTCTTCTGGCCGCAGCGGGGGCCGGCGGACAGCCGGGGGATGTCCCGCTGCCGCGCATCCCCTGGGAACCCAAGGGATATGTTTGCCTGCGCGCCGAGTCCCCGCTTCACATCGACGGCGTCCTCGAGGAGGCCTGGGACGCCGCCCCGTGGACCGAACCGTTCGTCGACATCGAGGGATCTCTCCAGCCCCGGCCGCACCTGCAAACCCGGGCCAAGATGCTGTGGGATGACACCTACTTCTATGTGGCCGCCGTGCTGGAGCAGCCGCACCTGTGGGGAACCCTCACCGAGCGCGACGCGGTGATCTACTACGATGATGACTTCGAGGTCTTCATCGATCCGGATGCGGATACCCACGAGTACTACGAGCTGGAGATCAATGCGCTGGGCACCGTTTGGGACCTGTTGCTCCTGAAGCCGTACCGCGATGGAGCCCCGGCCGTTGATGCGTGGGACATCCAAGGCCTCAAGAGCGCCGTGTTCATCGATGGCACTCTGAACGATCCTTCGGACCGGGACCGGGGCTGGTCCGTGGAACTCGCCATCCCGTGGGACGTGCTCGCCGAGTGCGCCCACCGGCCCGCGCCGCCCCGTGACGGAGACCGGTGGCGGGTCAACTTCTCGCGCGTGGAATGGCGCAAGCAGATCCACGAAGGCGGCTATCGCAAGGAGCTGGATCCGCACACGGGCAAGCCCTATCCCGAGAGCAACTGGGTATGGTCTCCGCAGGGTCTCATCGCGATGCACTACCCGGAGATGTGGGGCTACGTGCAGTTCTGCACCCAGACCGACCCGCGCCGCGCGCCCGCCTTCTCGATTCCCGCGGATGACCGAGAGGCCTACCGGCTGCGCCAGGTCTACTACAAGCAGAAGAACCATCAATCCGTCCATGGCGGCTTCGCGACCCGGCTCGCCGACCTCGAACCGTATGCGCCCGAGATGCCCGAGTGGGAGGCCCTCTGCCGGCGGCTGACCCTGGTGGGTACGGCGCGGACCTACGAGCTGTCTCTGGAATGCGATCGCGGAGCGACCCACTACATTCGCCAGGACGGACGCCAGTGGCGCAGCCCGGTCGAACCGCCCTCCGAAGAGTCCCGCCGGTAGGAGAGCTCGATGAATCTGACCCTCCTGGACTGGGGCATCGTGGGCGCCGTGTTGCTCTTCATGTTCTGGAGCGTTCTGCTGGGCCGGCGGCGGATGCAGAGCGTCGCGGATTTCCTGGCCGCCGGGCGCACGGCGGGACGCTATCTGATCAGTGTGGCCACCGGGGTGGCCGGCCTGGGCGCCATCACGATCGTCGGCCTTCTCGAGATGAACTATGTGGCTGGCTTCTCGATGTCCTGGTGGGGCCTGACCATGGGCGTGGTCATCCTGGTCATGACCGTCTCGGGCTGGGTCATCTACCGCTTTCGCCAGACGCGGGCCATGACGCTGGCCGAGTTCTTCGAACGCCGCTACAGCCGGAGGTTCCGCGTGTTCGCCGGCCTGGTCGCCTTTGCGTCCGGGATCGTCAACTTCGGCATCTTCCCCTCCGTGGGCGCCAGATTCTTCATCTACTTCTGCGGCCTGCCCCAGGAGATCGCCCTGCTGGGCATGACGGTGCCGACCTTTCCGGTGGTGATGCTGGCGCTGCTCTCCATCGCGCTGTTCTTCGTCTATTCGGGGGGCCAGATCACGATCCTGATTGCCGATTTCATCCAGGGCGTGTTCGTCAACGTGGTGTTCATCGCCATCGTGCTCTATCTGCTCGTGCAGGTGGATTGGACACAGATCATCGAGGCGCTGAACATGGCTCCCGAGAACGCCTCGCTGATCAACCCCTTCAAGACCAGTCATGTGGAAGATTTCAACCTGGTCTATTTCTTGATCGGGATCGTGGGCGTCTTTTACGGGATGATGTCCTGGCAGGGCACCCAGGGTCACAATACATCGGCCAAGAGCGCGCACGAGGCCAAGATGGCCGGCGTGTTGGGCAACTGGCGCAACTTTCCACAGAATCTCTTTCTGCTGATCGTTCCCATCATTGCTTATACAGTGCTGCACCATCCAGACTACGCCGCGGTGGCGTCCCGGGTGACGGTTGCGTTGGGGGGTGTCGAGAACGAGGCGGTTCAGAGCCAGCTCCGCACGCCGATGGTGCTGACCCAGCTGCTGGGTGTCGGCCTCATGGGAGCGTTCGCGGCCGTGATGCTGGCCGCCTTTGTCAGCACGCATGACACCTATCTGCACTCATGGGGAAGCATCTTCATCCAGGATGTGGTGATGCCTTTTCGCAAGCGCCCCTTGAGCCAGCGGCAACACCTTCTGATCCTGCGGCTCGCGATTCTGGGGGTTGCGCTCTTCATCTTCTTCTTCAGCTTGCTGTTCAGGCAGAGCGAATACATTTTCCTGTTCTTCGCGATTACCGGAGCGATTTTCGCCGGGGGATCGGGGGCGGTCATCATCGGCGGGCTGTACTGGAAGCGCGGTACGACGGCGGCGGCCTGGTCGGCCATGCTGGCCGGCTCCACGATCGCCGTGGGCGGGATCTTGATCCACCGCCTGCCGGAGAGTCTGTTCGACGTACCCCGCGAGGGGATGGCATTCTTCGCGCGCGGGTTCTGGTCGGCCTTCGAGTGGCTGTATCACATCAACGGCCAGCAATACTGGGCGCTGGCGATGTTCGTCTCGAGCGCGCTGTACATCGCGATCTCGCTGCTGAGCCGCCGGCGGCCGTTCGATCTGGACCGGCTCCTGCACCGCGGCCGCCACGCGCTGGCAGGCGAGCAGGTGCTGCGCCGCGAGACCGTTGGACGCGGCTGGCGCCTGCTGGGCATGGGCCGGGAGTTCAGCCGTGCGGACCGGGCCATCTACATTCTCACCTACGCCTGGACGGGGCTGAGCACCCTGGTCTTCGCGGCCGGCACGATCTACAACCTCACCCATCGTGATCCGGATCCGGTCGTCGAGAGCCTCTCCAGCGAGACGCAGGTCGAACTGGCCGAGCTGTCGGCCTCGATCGCGGCCGGGGAGTTCGAAGGGATCGCGGCGCGGCTGGACTCGTTGCAGGCAGGCCTGCCGCCCGAGGCCGGCTTCCTGGTGCACCGGCAACGGGGGCTCTACCTTCTTGGCCGGGAGTGCTTCGCGGAGGCCGCCGCGGCATTGCAGGCGGCCGTGCGGCAGCAACCGGAGTGGGGGCAGGCCTGGAGCGAGCTGGCCGGCGCCGCCTATCGGGCCGGGATGATCGAGACGGCGCAAGAGGCCGCACAGATCGGTTCCCGGCACCTGGGCCGCATCAGCCGGGGCTGGGCCCGTTACTGGCACATCTACGTGGCCGTGCAGGTCCTGCTCTCTGCCCTGGTCGTGCTGTGGTTCAGCATCGGGGGCGTGCGGGATGTCCGCGCCATGCTGCGGCGGCTCGACGGCATGGCGCGCGACAACACCGACGACGGACAGGTTCGGGACATGTGAAAGGAAGGTGGGCGGCCATGTCACAGATCCATCGCGTGCCGGGCGGGCCGTTGATCACTCGTTCCGACGTGCTCTCCTGCGGGCCGCGCATCCATGATCCATCCGCGGTCTTCAATCCCGGGGCGATCGCCTGCCAGGGGCGCGTGCATCTCATGTTGCGTGTCCAGACCCGCGGCCGGGAGACCTTCCTGGTCATGGCGCAGAGCCCCGACGGGCTTTCCTTCGAGATCGCGCCCGAGTCGGTGGCGATGCCGGCCCTCGAGGGCCAGCCGGACAGGATCTATCACGCCTACGATCCGCGGCTGACACACCTGGAGGGTTCCGTCTATGCCCAAGTCGCGCTCGACTATGCGGATCGCTGCGGGCTGGGACTGCTGCGCAGCACGGACCTGCTCCGGTGGGAGTTCTTGGGGGATACCGCCATCGAGGACAGCCGCAACGGTGTTCTCTTCCCCGAGCGGATCGGCGGACGCTACGCCCGGCTGGAGCGGCCCAACCGCCTCGCGCGGGCCGGCGGCCCCTCGGGGGGCGAGGAGATCTGGCTGTCCAGTTCGGCGGATCTTCTCGCCTGGAAATGGGAGGCCTGCGTCGCCCGGGGACGCCCGCACTTCTGGGATGAGCTGATCGGGCCGGGGCCTCCGCCGCTGAAGACCCGGGCCGGCTGGTTGCAGATCTACCACGGCGTGGCCACCCACTTCGCGCAGGCCAACATCTACCAGGCGGGCGCGCTGTTGCTGGATCTGCACGATCCGGCACGCGTGGTTGCCCGTACCCGCAACAACATCCTGGAACCGCGCGAAGCGTGGGAGCAAACCGGGCAGGTGCCCAATGTCGTGTTCCCGACCGGACTGATCGCCGAGCAGACCGATCCGGAGGGGTTTGTCATGGAGCAGAGCCCCTTCCTCTTGTACTACGGCGCGGCCGACAGCGTGGTAGGGCTTGCCACCGGGCAAGTGTCGGATCTCATACGAGCCTGTCACGAGGACTAGACGGAAGCGGAAGCCACGGGGACGAAGGCGGCGGCGACGGAAGCCGCGGGAGCGGAAGCGGCGGCGACGGTGTTGCCAGACAGGAGAATCCAGAGGAGAACGGAAGGGAGAATCCGCCGACATGAGCGCGCCCCAGAAGGTGTATCTGGTGTCCCACACGCACTGGGATCGGGAGTGGTATCAGACCTTCCACGAGTTCCGGGTCGACCTGGTGCGCGTGATGCAGGCGGTCCTGCGTGAGCTGGAGCAGGGCGGCGAGTACCGGCATTTCCTCCTCGACGGACAGACGGTCTTGCTCGAAGACTACCTGTCGATCTGCCCCGAGGATGCTCCCCGCATCCGCCGTCTGGTGGCCGCCGGCGCCCTCGCGCTCGGCCCCTGGTATGTGCTGCCCGACGAGTTCCTGGTCAGTGGGGAGGCGATCGTGCGCAACCTGCTGGTGGGCCATCAGCTGGCCGCGTCATGGGGTGGCGCACAGCAGGTCGGGTACATGCCCGATTCCTTCGGCCACTTCGCGCAGCTGCCGCAAATCCTGCGGCGCGCGGGCATCGGTTCCTTCGTCTACACACGGGGCAACGGCGATGAGATCGAGCGGTTGGGGCATGAGTTTCACTGGCGGTCGCCGGACGGGAGTCGGGTCTTGGCGGTCAACCAATGCGGCGGTTACTGCAATGCCGGGGGCCTGGGGTATCAGGAGATCTGGCACGCGCACACCAACCGAGAGGTGGACCTGAGACGGGCCGTGGAGCAGGTGCGGGCCCTTTTCGAGAAGATGGCCCAGCGCAGCCGCGGCCGGCTCTATCTGCTCAACAACGGCTGCGACCACTTTCCGCCCCAGAAGGAGTTCGCGGCGATCCTGGCGGCGCTGCGCTGGGAGTTTCCCGCTGTCGAGTTCGTACACGGCGCCCTGAGCGAGTACCTCGCCGAACTGGAGGCCTCCGGATGCGCGACCGAGGAATACGAGGGCGATCTGTTGGGCGGCAAGCTGCATCCGATTCTCTCGGGCGTCTGGTCGGCCCGGATCCCACTGAAGCAGGCCAATGATGAATGCCAGAGTCTGCTGGCCCGGCATCTCGAACCGCTGTTGTGCTACGCGCATTTCGTGCACGGCGTGCCCTATGCGGCCGCGCTGGCCAGGGATGCCTGGAAGCTCCTCATGAAGAACCACCCGCACGATTCGATCTGTGGCTGCAGCATCGACGAGGTCCACCGCGAGATGATACCGCGCTTCGCCGGTGTCCGCGAGACGGCCACGCAGTTGATGCGACGCGTGATGCGCGACCTGGTTCCCTCCTTCGGAGCCCGGCCCGAGCAAGACCGCGACACTGTCATCGGCGTCTTCAATCCGCACCCGGGTCCGCGAACGGCCGTGGTGGATCGCTTGATCGTGCTGGCGCCTCTTGGCCACGACCCGACGCGGCTGGCCCTGTTCGATGAGGACGGAGAGCCGGTGCCGAGCGAGATCCATCCGCCGACATTCGCCGAACGGTTCTGGGGGGTGGACTATCGCGCGCAGCTTGACGGAGAGGATCAACGGCGGCGCTTCGCGGAGTATGCGGCCCAGTTCCCCGAACGCATGTCCCGTCCACCGGCCGAGGCATCCGCCTGCGATGGCTTCCTCTGGGTGCGGTTTCTCGCCCGGGACGTGCCGGCCGTGGGCCACCGGCGCTACTTCCTGCGCGAGGCCACCGGGACCGAAGCCGTCTCCGGACCCGCGGCCGCCGGGCCCGTGAAGGTGACCGCCACCACCCTCGAGAATCAGTATTGCCGCGTCCGTTTGCATCCGAACGGCACCCTGGACATCACCGAGAAGGCCTCCGGGCGCACCTGGCCCGGGCTGGGCCTGCTCCTGGATCGGGGGGACGCGGGGGATGAGTACGACTTCTCCGCGGTCGAGGAGGGCGCGCCCATCACGAGCCACGCCGGCCGGGGGGAGATCCGGGTCGTCGAACCGGGGGGGTTGGTAGGGGCTCTCGAAGTCGACCCCTCCCTGCTGCTTCCCGCCGAGCTGGCCGCGGATCGCAAGACCCGCTCGCCTCATCCGGTCGAGTGCCCGGTGCGGCTGCGTGTATCGCTGCGCGGGCAAGAGCCGTATGTGCGCCTCGATCTGCGTCTGCAGAACCATGCCCGGGATCACCGGCTTCAGATGCTCTTTCCCACGCCGCTCGAGACCGATCAGGTCGTCACCGGCGCGCACTTCTACCTGCACGCCCGGCCGTTGATCCCGGCGGGCGGGGCCGACTGGGTGCAGCCGCATCCCGGAACACACCCGCAACAGGAGTTCTCCCTCCTGCGCGATGCGACCGGCGGATTGGCCGTGCTGTCGGAAGGCTTGCCCGAGATCGAGGGCTATCGCACAGCGGACCGAACGGCCGGATTGGCGCTGACCCTGCTGCGCGCGGTCGGGTGGCTTTCGCGCGATGACTTCCCCAGCCGGCGCTATGCCAATGCGGGACCCACGATCCCCACACCGGAGGCGCAGTGCATCGGCGAGCAGCACTACCGCCTGGCGCTGCGACCGTTCGGCCCCGAGGTGCGGCCCGCGCGGATCCAGCAGGAATCACAGGAATGGCGGACGAAGATGATCCTCATCCAGGGCGTGTCCGCGGGAAGCTTGCCCGGCGAGCAGTGGCTGGTGCGTCATGACCAGGAGGCGGTGGCTGTCAGCGCCATCAAGAAACACGAAGAACGCGACACGTTGATCGTGCGCATGTACAACCTGACCGATGCGACTGTGAACGATACGCTGCGCAGCTCCCTACGCATCGCGCAGGCCTGGACCACAGATCTTCTCGAGCGGAGAATCGCATCCCTGGAGAGCCTCGAGGAGTATGCATGCCCGGTCGCGTTGGGGCCCTTTGAGATCGCTACGATCGAGCTTCATCTGGAGGCAAAGGAACCGTGCGCTCCCCATCGCTGATCCATGTTCCGCCTGCTACCGAACCATGCCGTCGGGGAGGGGATTGGCGCGGGATAAGCCTGGGGAGAGGAGAAGCGCGAAGAGGAGCAAGCCACAGGCCGCGATGAGGGCCACGTGAGAGGGTCGCATAGTGGCCTCCTGTGGTAGACGCCAGGTGAGCGATCAGCATGAGGGTTCATTCGCATCGCGAAGCTGGATCGACCCGAAAACCGATACGCGCAGTACGGACTACGAGACGCGATTCGTCCCTCACATCAGTGATACTCCCTGCGGCGAGACCGATCAACTCTATGGAAATGCGGCACCAAGACGCGATGTAGCCGAGCACGCCAGTTCCAGTCCGGTCGATTCAGTTGCTGGAGGCGGGCTGCCTTCCTTCCACTGCACCGACATCTACGGCAACTCCGGGGGGACTGGACCGGGGCTTCCGGGGCAGGGGCGCAAGAGGAGTTTCGGAGCGACAGCACAGGGGGCATCGCGCTTCACAGCCCCTCCGTCAGATCCTCCAGGTCCTGAGGAACGTAGCCTGAGTCCTCGGCACTCCTTCTGGTCTGCAGGGAATGCCTGGGTGCGATGGCGACCTTTTCCACGCGCCATTCACGGACGCGTCCTGATCGGCCCAAGAAGCGTGCTACATGATCGTCGAACCGCACGAAATCCGGGGCCAGCCGTTCTGCGGCCCGCTTGCAGGTGCCCAGGCGGACGATCCTGTCCTTCTCGTTCAGGGCAACGAGATCGATTTCGGTGTCGCCTCGATCCCAGAAGCCCTGCACGCGACTCGTCAATCGAAACCCCTCCAATCCCTTGCGGCTACGCTCTTCGTAGAGCGTTCGCACGAGCTGCTCCAACCCATGCCCCTCGGCATCGACAAGGCGGTCGTCGGCCTCCCGAACCAGTTCATCAAGGGGACGGAAGTTCACCGACGCTGCCGGCGCGGCGAGCGCGGCCAGCCAAGAACGAAGGAAGTTGTCGCGGATGTAGTAGCGCCTGTTGCGCGCGGTGGGCTTGGCGAAGACCGGCTGCTGCTGCTCGACCATCCGGTAGCGCTCGCGAAGCACCTTGAGATATCCGCCGACTTGCTTTTCGCTCTCCGGCTCCACCGAGCGGGCGTGGGCGTTGATGTCACCGCTCGTGCAACCGGGATGCCGGGCGATGGATTTCAAGATCAGGTCATACCGACCGCGAAGCTCGCGGAGGAACCAGTTTTCGGCCTCGGTGCGCAGCGGCGAAGAGCTCGAGAAGAAGAGCTCCCGCAGCAGCTCGTGCCTGTCCGCCCCGAGCACACCCTCCTCGAAGGCGTCCCGGTAGAACTTCGGCACGCCCTCGAAGAGATTCCAGAGGAAGAGCAGCCGTTCCGGGGTTGGCTCGGTGTGAGCGCGAAGGATCTCCAGAACGGACGCGATGTCGAGGTGAGGGACATCGAAAGCGTGGGTCAATCGGGCAAACAGGGGCGCACTGCGGTCTTCGAGCAGAGCCGCCATCTCGGTGTGGATCGATCCCAGCACGATCAGGCCGCCCGGGACCTCCGACGCCTCCCTTGCCAGCCGGTCGACCTCGAACTGGAGGTGGGAGGTGAAGTCGAACAGCACTTTGCGGTGGAAGTACTGGAATTCGTCGATCGCGACCACGAAGCCGCGTCTGGTCAGATCGGCGATCGAGGAGGCGAGTGTGCGAAGATCGGCGGGCCGCTCCCCCTCGACGCCGAAGAGGTCGTAGAAGTCCCGCGCTGCGGAGACGACGCCGGCAGGATCCGAGTCAGGGATCTGAACGTAGAGGACCTTCTTCCGGCCTTCAGCCTGGAGCGCTTGTTGGACCAGGCTCGTCTTGCCGATGCGCCTGCGACCGGAGATCTTCAGGAAGAACCACCGCTGCCGGCGGAGGATTTCCCGTAGCTGGTCCAGCTCACCTCGACGGCCGTAAAAGCCCCACTTGCTTTGGGTTGTGTTGTTCATCATTCTAAGGTAAAAAGTTTTACCTTATCGAGCGGTCCAATGCAAGGCCCGAAAGAGTCGGACCTTCAGTCTAGCTCGCGTGAGCCTCGCCGGGTTCGGTCCCTGGCCAGCCCAATCCTGGGAGAGATCGGACCAGGAGCCTTCGCAATGGATCCAGATCGCACCCCTCCCGGTCTGGAAACTGGGGGCAATCACTTCGTGAGGCGGAGACCTCGAGGCGGGAAGCAACGTATTGACCAGTCGTTACATCAGCAATTGACCTAAGGTAAAAGTTTTTACCTTATCACTGATCCATGTTCCGCCTGCTACCGATAGCGGGATTTCATCGCACCCAGCTGCTCGACGCCGGCTCCTCGTTGGGACCCCAATCATCGGGAATGCTCTG
>CAYQJL010000147.1:0-2170 GCA_964417675.1 uncultured bacterium
CCGCCTCCCGCCGAGCCGACCTCCCCGATCATGACCGTGAAGCAACCCATCGCGATCGCATCCGGCGGCCCCGTGCACATCGCCATATCGTTGACGCGCGCGGCGGGCAGGCCGCCGATCCGCACGCCGGTGCTCCCGAGCATGATCGGTCCGCCGACATGCGGCACAGGTGGGGTCCCCGGTGTGACCATCGGACAGGTGTGCATGTCGGTCTGCCGGGCCGCCGGCATTCCGCCGATCATGACCGTCGGACATCCCACCGTGACGGTGCCCCCGTGGGTCGTCAGGTCGGTCTGTCGCGCAGCCGGATTGCCCATGATATGCTCCCATTCCCTTGGCCAAGTCGTTCACCGCCTCAGATTCTGCCGGTTCCCCGCCCCGAGTCAAGCAGGCGATCGCACAGGCGATCGCGCTTCGATTCTGCTGGACCCTCTTGCTCCCCTTGGCTAAGGTCGGCCTGCACGATCCGGCGGAGTGCATGTTGTAACGCAAGCGCACACAGGCAGATATGTTGATCAACGCTCCGGGGCCGCGGGCGCGATGCCGCTCGAGCCGGGCGCCCAGGCCCGACCGGCATCCATGGTCGCGCGGGGGCGTTGGGCATGGGGGGGTGGATCCGAGATGGATCTGAACTTTCCAAGAGCCACGGGTGAAGAACATCAGATCGAGCTAGTCTCGCGCATCGAGATTGCCACGTGGCGCACGGGCTGCGCAATCGCCGGTCGCCGGATGCCCGTCGAGGTTCTGACCGCCTTCGTCGGCGAGGGCGCGACGATTCGCCTGATCGCCCGGGACTCGTCGGGGCAGGATCTCTCGACCGCCGAGGGCGCCATCTACAACAACCGCTTCGTCGGCGACCTGGACATTCCCGCCGATGTGGAAGCGGGGGATACCGTGCACGTTCACGTCGAGCTTCCCGATCACGGTCTCGACAGCGACTCGAATCGCATCCCCGTGCGTGTGCTGCGCGTCACGAACCTGCAGTGGAGTGAGAGCGAGGCGCGATCGGGAGATGAACTCACCTTGAGCGCGGATGTAGAAGGCGTCGCCAGCGAAACAGCGGCCCTGATCACGATCTACGAGTATGATCGCGACCAGGATCATGACCGGCTGACCGAGATCGAGACGCACGTGCTCGACGGCCGGATCGAGGTTCGTTGGGAATACGCCTACCACGAGGACGCCGACGAGATTCCCTCCCAGGAGGAAATGGCGGAGTACGGTGGCGAGTACAATCCGCCCGAGTATTTCTTCACCGTGACCATCGCCGGCGTCGAGTTCGGACGCGAGGCGCAGGACTCCGGCCGGCTGGCCTTCAGGAGCTGGGTGGACATCCGTCTGCTGGATCCGCAGGGCGAGCCGATTCCGAACGTAAACTACACCCTGCAGCTGCCGAATGGGGAAGAGCGCAGCGGCACCCTCGATGACGCGGGGGAAGCGCGCGAGGAAGATGTTCCTCCCGGACGTTGTCGGGTGGAATTCGCCCCGCCGGACAGCGGGACGTAGGCCGCCAACGGCCCGCCGCGCCTGCGCAGCGGGAGGCAACGCACCGGCGCGGCGGGAGGCAACGCACCGGCGCGGTGGGGAGGCAACGCACCGGCGCGGTGGGGAGGCAACGCACCGGCGCGGCGTGCCGGGACGCGGCCGACCCGGGGGGGGTGCCGCGCGGGAGACCGGCACACGGAGGGAGAGCGCAGGGATGGGGCAGCCACCCACCGACAATGGCCGATACATCGAGTACCTGCCGACGGCCGTCCAGATACCCGGCGACGCCCGCACGACGGTGACGCGCGAGCGCATCCTCACGGTCTCATTCGATACATGCCCGACACAGATCACCGGCACGGTGCGGTTGCAAGGGCCGCTCGCCGCGCCGGGCGTCCCGCAATCCTTGCGGGATAGCGTCGATGAAACCGCCACGATCGTGCGGGCCCCCACGGCCGAACGCCCCGCCCGCGCCCTCTTGCGCCGGCCGCCGGATCGCTTCCCCACCGGCCCCTACCGCTTGACGGTCAGCATCACCGGCCCCGACGCACTGGTGGCCGGGGGGCCGGGTGCAACCCTGGAGTATGATCGGCGGGTGTTCGTCGAGTTCGCGCTGCTGGAAGAAGACCGGCGTCAGGCGGGCGGCAGTGGCGCCGGCGGTGGGAGTGGCGGCAGTGGTGGCGGC
>CAYQJL010000148.1:0-5838 GCA_964417675.1 uncultured bacterium
TGACCATCCGCCACAAAGAGAATGGAGAGCTTGCGGACAGGATCGGACTACAATAATCCCTGAGAACGCAGATCAAATGGGTGACGAATGTGGGATGTAACATCCTGTCATGTATAAGATTGTGCGGAAGAATCGGATCGCCGTATGGTTGGCGGTGCATGGGAGAGCAAGGACCGCGCATGAAGAGAGCGCAAGACACGGGCCGCCAGCAGGCTCACGATCGGCGCTGCGCCCGAGCTTCGGACCGCGGCGATGTGGACCGCGGCGATGTGGACCGCGGCGTTGTGGACCGCGGCGTTGTGGGCCGCGGCGATGTGGACCGCGGCGATGTGGGCCGCGGCGTTGCGGGCCGGCGGCATCTGCTTGCCGCCGGCGGCTGTGTGGCCGCGGCGATCGGGCTGGTCCTGCTCGTGCGCTGGTGGGTGGGCTCGCCGGGGCTGGATGTCTTCCTTCACCGGGAGCCGCTGGAGGCGTTTCTGCGCCAACAGGGCGCGCGCGCTCCACTGGCCTTCATGCTCTTGCAGGCGTTGCAGGTGGTCTTGGCGCCGATTCCGGGCCATCTGCTGGGGGTTGTCAGCGGACTCGCCTTCGGGCTCTGGCGCGGGACCCTGTACACGGTGCTCGGCGTGGGTTTCGGCAGCGCCCTGGTGCTGGGGCTGGCCCGTTGGCTGGGCCGGCCGGCGGTCGAGCGCCTGGCTCCCGATGGGGCCCTGCGCCGGGTGGATCAGTGGGCGGCACGGCGCGGACCGCTCTTTTTCTTTCTCGTCTTCCTGTTCCCCTTTCTGCCCGATGACCTGGCCTGTCTGGCCGTGGGGATCAGCCCTTTGCCCCTGATCCCGATGTTCCTGTTGATCCTGGCCGCGCGGCTTCCCGGCCATTTCGCGGCGGCCTGGATCGGGGCCACAGCCACCCGCCTGCCCGTGCTCGGGTGGATTCTGATCGGGCTGCTGGCCGTCCTTTTGCTGTTGGCGTATTGGCGATACCGGCGCGTCGTGGAGCGCTGGCTCCTACGGCACGCCGAGGGGATCGATTCCGGCAGGCAGGACCGCCCGCGCGATCATCACCGCCTGGGATGATGGGCGCGCTTGGCGCCACCATCCCGGTTGTGGGATTCCGCCGACGTGGTACGCTCATGGGGTACCGTCCCACGCAAAGGAGTGCGAGATGGAAATCGAGTTCGTCACGCTCTACACCACCTTCCCTGATGAAGACACGGCACGGCGCGTGTGCCGGACACTCGTGGCCGAGGGGTGGGTCGCCTGCGCCAATCTCCTGCCGATGCAGTCGATCTACAAGTGGGAGGAGAAGATCGAGGAAGAGGGCGAGGTTGCCGCATTGCTGAAGACCCGCGCCGAACTCATTGCGCAGATCGAGGCCCGGCTCACGGCTGAGCATCCGTACGAAGTGCCGGCCCTGGTGGTCTGGCCCATCGTGGCGGGCCATGGACCGTACCTGGACTGGATCGATTTCGCCACCGAGGCGGCAGCCGAGCGCGTCAGCGGCGGCCAAGACGCTGATCCGGACCGGGAGGATCGGATGCCATGAGAAGGGCGCTGATGGGTGAATCGCTGGGCAGGGCCCTGGGAAACGCCCGGCGGGTGACCTCACCCCACGCGTGCGCGGTGGTCGCATCCAATCTTCGCTACCTGGGACTCGCCCACGGGGAGGCCCCGCCCGAGCGCGAGCCGTTGGTTCATCAGACCTTCGAGTCCTACGGCCTCTTCCTGGTCGAGTTCTTCCGCGGGCTGTCGCTGCCTCCGGATCGCATCGCCGCCGGATGGGAGGTGACCGGCTGGGAGCATATCGAGCGGCTGAACCGGTACGAACCGGGTTGGATCCTGGCGGGGGCGCATACGGGCAACTGGGAGCACCTCGGGGCGCTGGCGACGATCCTGGGGCGGCGTATCGTGGCCCCCACCGGCCGGCAGTTCCTGCCGGGGATCTCGCACGCCGTCAAGCAGGCCAAGCGACGCCGCGCGGTGCGCTCGGTCTCGCCCCGCCGCGGACTGCGCGGTCTTCTGCGAGCCCTGGAGCGTGGGGATCTGGTGGCGCTGCCGGTCGACGGCGGCTCCTTCCAGCAGGGCGGCGCCGTTCACCTGCTCGGCCGGCGTGTGCGCCTGGCTGATGGCGCCGCCCGTCTCAGCCTCTCCAGTGGTTGTCCGATCCTGCCGGTCTTTTCCCGGCGCACCGCCTTCATGCGCCAGGCGGTCACGATTCACGAGCCGCTCTGCCCACCCTCGCTCAGCGGGCACGAGCGCTCCGATCGGGTGCCGGTCTCCATCATGATGGAGGAACTTGCGCGCCTCTTGGGACATCAACTGATGGCATGCCAGGGGCAGTGGTGCATCTTCCGTTCGATTCTGCCCGGAGCGGGCAGGATTCGCTGGGAAGCGCCCGCGCGCGCGGGCACCGCCGCCCAGGCACACATGACGGTCTAGCAAAACAAGGAGTACATGCATGAGATCCCGTGACGAAATCGCCGCCCTCCTGGGCAAGGAAGCCGAAGACCTGCTCTCCCACAAGGCCGCCTTCGACAAGAGCAACCTCTACCTGCCCGGCCCGGACTTCGTCGACCGGGTCTGGTCCGGCAGCGACCGCCCGGTGACGGTGTTGCGCAATTTGCAGGCGCTTATCGGACATGGACGGCTGGGGGGCAGCGGCTATCTGTCCCTGCTTCCGGTCGATCAGGGCATCGAGCACTCCGCCGGGGCCAGCTTCGCCCCCAATCCGATCTACTTCGACCCGGCCCGGATCGTCGAGCTGGCCATCGAAGGCGGATGCAACGGCGTCGCCTCCACCCTGGGTGTGCTGGGCGCGGTGGCGCGCACCTACGCTCACCGGATTCCTTTCATCGTCAAGATCAACCACAACGAGCTGCTGACCCATCCGAATACCCACGATCAGATTCTCTTTGCCCAGGTCGAGCAGGCCTTTGACATGGGCGCAGCCGGCATCGGCGCCACGATCTACTTCGGTTCCGAGGAATCGAACCGGCAGATCGAGGAGATCAGCGAAGCCTTCCAACTGGCCCACGAAATGGGGCTGGTGACGATTCTGTGGTGCTATCTGCGCAATCCGGCCTTCAAGACCGGCGGCAAGGATTATCACACGGCGGCCGACCTGACCGGGCAGGCCAACCACCTGGGCGCCACGATCCAGGCCGACATCGTCAAGCAGAAGCAGCCGACGCTCGATGGCGGCTATCGGGCCCTCAACGAGGGTGGGCAGAGCTTCGGCAAGTACCACGACAAGATGTACACGGAGCACTCCTCGCCGCACGTGATCGACCTGACCCGCGTACAAGTGCTCAACAGCTATCTGGGCCGGGTGGGCGTGATCAATTCGGGCGGCGCCGCGGGCCAGAACGACCTGGCGCAGGCCGTGCGGACCGCGGTGATCAACAAGCGCGCGGGCGGCATGGGCTTGATCAGCGGGCGCAAGGCCTTCCAGCGGCCCATGAAGGAAGGCGTCGAACTGCTGCATGCCATCCAGGATGTGTATCTGAACGAGGAGATCACGATCGCCTAGACTCCAGCGTCCATGCCAGCCGGCCGGGTCCGCGGGAAGCGGGCCCGGCGCCGGCTTCTTCCGATGTCCATGAATGCATCCGGCGGAGATGGTCATGCAGAGTGCGATCCTCGAGTTGGAGCCCAACTCTCTGTGGCGGTATTTCGCGCGTCTTTCGCAGATTCCGCGCTGCTCGAAGCATGAGGAGCAGGTGCTGGCCTGGCTCCGCGCGCTGGCGCAGGAGAAGGGGCTGCCGGTCCGCGCCGACGCCGTAGGCAACCTCGTCATGGCCGTGCCGGCCTCCCCGGGATGCGAGGGCGCCCCCACCCTGGTGCTCCAGAGCCATGTGGATATGGTGTGCGAGAAGCATTCGCATGTGGACCACGACTTTAGCCGCGATCCGATTCGACTCCTGGTGGCGGGCGACCGGGTCACGGCCGATGGCACCACCCTCGGAGCCGACAATGGCATCGGCATGGCCACGGCACTGGCCCTGATCGACGCCGACGCGTGCCGCCGTGGGCCGCTCGAACTGCTCTTCACGGTCGATGAAGAAACCGGCCTGACCGGCGCCAGCCAGATCGCTCCCGACCTGTTGACCGGCGCTCTGATGATCAACCTGGACTCCGAAGTGGTCGGGCAGTTCACGATCGGCAGCGCGGGCGGGCTCGACACCCGGCTCCACATCCCGGCGACATGGAGCGCCTTGCGGGACGAGCGGGTGCTGCGTCTTCGCATCGGCGGCTTGCGCGGCGGGCACTCCGGCGGGGACATCCACCGCCAGCGCGCCAGCAGCATCAAGCTTCTGGGCCGCCTGCTGGGCAGCGCACTCGAAGGCGGGGTCGCCGGCTTGCGACTCGGCGCGATCGTCGGCGGCAGCAAGCGCAATGCGATTCCCCGGGAGGCGGAAGCCTATCTCGCGGTGGATCCCGCGGAGGAGGCCGTCCTGCGGGCGGCGCTGACGGAAACCGCCCGGGACATCGCGCGGCTCTACAGCGGCTCGGACCCGCACATCGAGATCACGCTGACTCCCTCCTCCTCGATGCCCTCCGGCGGCCGTTTCTGCAGCCCCGCGGAAGCACACCGCTTCATCGCCCTTCTGGGCACGCTGCCCTATGGGGTTCTGGCCATGAGCACCCAGATGACCGGTTTGGTCGAAACCTCCTCGAATGTCGGGGTGCTCTACACGGATGACGCCGGATTCCACCTGCACTGCTCCACCCGGTCCTTCACGGCCGAGGGCATCGGCGAGGTCGCCGCCCAGATGCGGGCGGCCGCGGCCCTGGCCGGCGCCGAGCTGGCCCACGATGAGGGCTACGCCGGGTGGACACCCCGCCTCGATTCGCCCTTGCTCGGACGGGTGCGCACCGTGTATGAGAGACTGTTCACGGACGAGCCGGAGTTCATCGCCTTGCACGCAGGCCTTGAATGCGGGCTCTTCATGGACAAGTACCCCAACATGCAGATCGTCAGCTACGGCGCCAAGATCACCGATGCGCATTCACCCGAGGAGTGGGTCAGTATCGCTTCGGTGCAGAAGTGCTGGCGCTTCACGCTGGCGTTGGTTGCGGACATCGCCCAAGGATCGCTAGGAAACCATGGCGCACGCGGATCCTGACCCCACGACAGCGCGCGCTCTTCGATCGGCGACCGGAGGCGGAACGACCGGCGCAACCGCCGGTGCAACCACCGGCGGGACGACCGGCGGGGTGGGGCGTGGGCGTCCACCGTTCCTGCGCTGGAGAGTGGGACTGGGCGATCGAACGAGCATGATCCTGCTCGCGATCCTCATCGGGATCGCGGGAGGTTCGGCGCGGTGTTCTTCCGCTGGCTCATCGAAACACTGCAGGATCTGTCGTGGG
Organism: uncultured bacterium; assembly: GCA_964417675.1. Lineage (GTDB taxonomy): Bacteria > Eisenbacteria > RBG-16-71-46 > CAIMUX01 > WJJG01 > CAYQJL01. The sequence continues at coordinate 5,370 of CAYQJL010000148.1, forward strand.
GCGCGGGAGGTTCGCCGCTCGAGAAGATCGAGCGCTCCACCTGGTATCTGCGCATCCTGGTTCCCGCCGCCGGGGGACTGCTGGTCGGCCTGATCGTCAAGTATCTGGCTCCGGAAGCGAAGGGTCACGGGGTTCCGGAGGTGATGCTCTCGGTGGCCCGTCTCGGCGGCGTCATCCGGCCGGTGGTCGCGGTCGCCAAATCCTTCGCTTCGGCGATCTGCATCGCGACCGGCGGATCGGTCGGCCGGGAGGGACCGATCGTGCAGATCGGCTCCGCGATCGGCTCGACCCTGGGACAGTTGCTTCACCTTTCCACCCATCGGATTCGCACCTGCGTGGGCTGCGGCGCCGCCGCCGGCATCGCGGCCACCTTCAACGCGCCCATCGCGGCGGCCTTCTTCGCCTCCGAGGTCATCTTGGGGCAGTTCGGCCTGGGCGCCTTCAGCTCGGTCGTGATCAGCTCGGTCAG
>CAYQJL010000149.1:0-2020 GCA_964417675.1 uncultured bacterium
CCACCCGCCCCGGCTTTCAGTGCCCAGACATTTTCGGGACCCACAGGCGGTGCGTAAACGGTATCGGAGCGCTTGCCGCACCGGGGTAGCGCTCGTAGCTGATCGCCGTTCGCGAAGTCCAGGGTCGCCCCCGGCGGTCCCCCGGTGGTTCCGATGTGGATCGTGCCGTCGTTGTTCAGTGAGTCGGAGGTGAAGCAGTGCGTGCCGCCATCCGGGATGCGGAAGAGGCCGCCCGGACGGTTGTTGATGTGGCAGGTGAATAGCGAGTAGTTGCCGGCCGCCAGTCGCGTGTCTGCATTGGGGACGCCGTCCACGGTGAGGCCGTTCAGACTGCCGGTCCCCAGGCCCAGAACGGCCTCGGGGTTGTCGATGAGCACGCGGCTCTCACCTGTCCGGAAGAAGAGAACCGCCTTGGTGGTTGTGCTGCCGACGTCGGTGATGCTGCAAAGGCGGTCGCCGCTGTCAATGCCGGCCTTCATAGTTTGCTCACGGCGTCACGGCATCCAGCAACTTGCCGATGCCGCGCCAGGGGACCACGTCGATCCCCTTTGATCGCGCCGCCTCGGCGCCTCCGAACACGACGAAAGCCTGGCCGGCCGAATCGCCTGCCAGGTCGGTCCATCGCTTGAGGGGCTGGAGCCACTCGGAGACAAAAGTCGCGCCGGATTTCGCCTCGATCGGCACAAGTGTCATCCCGAGATCGGCCAGGAAGTCGACCTCCAGCCCCGATCGATCCCGCCAGAAGTAGAGGTTGGGGGGATCTCCTCGATTGCAGCGCGCCTTCACCAGCTCCGAGAAGACCCACGTCTCGAATAGCGGGCCGCGCATGGGGTGCCCGATCAGTTGATCCGCGCTTCGGATTTCCAGCAGCCAGGCCGCGAGGCCCGGATCCAGGAAGTACAACTTGGGCGACTTCATCATCCGCTTGGAGAAATTGCGATAGTGCGGCTGGAGAGTGCGCACGACGTAGCTTGCTTCCAGGACCGAGAGCCAGGAGCGCGCTGTGTTGTGCGTTATGCCGCAGTCGCCGGCCAGACCGGAGAGGCTGAGTATCTGCCCGCATCGGCCTGCGCACATCCTCAGGAAGAGTTCGAATGCGTTCAGATCCCGCACATTGACGAGCTGTCGCACGTCTCTATCGAGATAGGTCTGTACGTAGTTGCCGTACCACATGCCAGGGCTCATCCCCCTGTCGTGCACCGGCGGATAGAGACCCTGGATCAGCAGATCCTCAAGACGGTCCGGCAACCAGCCTCCGCTCTGCATCTCATGAAGGTTGAAGGGGAGCAAGACCATCATCGCAGCTCTGCCCGCAAGGGACTGCGTGATGCCCGAGAGCAGCCCGAACTGCTGGGAGCCGGTCAGTATGAACCGCCCGGGTCTGGGATCGTCGTCCACGAGACCCTGCAGGTAGGAGAACAGCTCCGGCGCCCTCTGCGCCTCATCCAGCACAACTCCGTTGCTGTACCTGGAGAGAAACCCTCTCGGATCCCCGGTCGCGAGCCTGCGGTGATCCGGGTCTTCAAGCAGGACATACGGAAGATCCGGGAAGAGCCTTCGCACGAGGGTGGTCTTCCCGGATTGCCGCGGGCCGGTGAGGGTGACAACCGGGTACTCCGCGGCAGCGCGGAGTACGGCCTTCGATAGCTCCCTGTCGATGCTCATGCTGGACAGAAAAGCATCGACCTGACAGATTGTCAATTCAATTTACAACTTGTCTGAACGACCACGACCTGTCCGTCCCGAATGCTATGATGGGATCGCGACGGCAATTCTGGCGAGCATTCGGTCTGGTATGTAGTAGCAGCTTGGCCTGACCAGGAGGCTTCCTGCGGGATCGAATTCGGTCTTGGAGAGTACAGCACCAAATCATTTCATTTCAAGCACTTACATGGCCTCCATCTCCAGCGTCGTGTAGGCCCGAAGTGTCTCTGCCTGATGCGAAGACCCGTCCACTAGTCGGATCTGCCGCCGAAAGCTGACCCATCCACTTCCGCTGCCAGTTTGGAATCAAGATTGC
>CAYQJL010000150.1:0-12059 GCA_964417675.1 uncultured bacterium
CAACTGCGGCCGCCCGCCCGCCACGACGCATGCAAGCCGCCCGCCCGCCCGCCACGACGCATGCAGGCCGGCAGCGGCACCTCACCAGCGGCGCCTCACCAACGGTTGCGGAGAAAACGCTCCCGGTCACTTGCCACGCGGCCTATGGGCAGCAACTCGTTTCATCCGATGCGGGTCGGCCGAACGGGCGGTGGTGAACTGACGGGAATCAACTAGACGGGAATCAGCTCCCGCGTGGCCTGCAGAGGGTGCTCCGGGTCGAAGCGCACCACCGGGAGTTCGGGTCCATCGTGACAGCCGCACATCGTCACGGTGGACCCGATCGCCTCCTGCCAGACGCCCGTCAGGCGGGGGGCCTCGTGGATGTGCCCGTGCAGGGTAACCCGCGGCTGCCGGCGTTCGATGAACCGCTTGATGGCGATGCTGCCGACATGGACATCCAGCGGGACGTGATCGATGCACTTTCCGTCGAGTTGCGCCCGGTCCAGGGATGTGCGGTACGGCGGTGAGTGGAACAGAAAGATCGCCCGCGTGAGGTCCTCTTCGCCGGTCAGGGTTTGCAGATCCCGGGCGATGGTGGCGTGACGCACGCTGCGCGGCTCGACCGGCACGCTCCGGCGGCCCTCTTCGGGAGAGACGCAGCCGGGGTCTACATAGCGTGAGACGTCGTAGCGCTCCCAATCCTTGAGCACGAACGGCGTGGGGGGCACGAACGCATAGCCGTACACGGTGAAGGCGCCCAGCGTCACGGCGCGCATGTGGACGTATTCGAGCAGGCCCTCGGCTTCCCCTTCCGCCAGCAACGGTTCGAGGGCGCGCGGATCGTCATTGCCCAGGATGACCAGGACCCGGGTGGCGACCTGCCGCAGGCCGGGGTAGAGCAGCTCCGTCAGCAGCTCTGCCGGTGAGCTGCGCGGTGAGAAGAGATCACCGCCGATCAGAAGCGCATCAGGGCGCTCCTCGGCCAGCAGGCGCAGCAGCCGATGGTAGCGCGCGGCATCGCCGTGCAAATCCGAAGTGAACAGACAACGCATGCGCCGGCGACCTCAGGCGTCCGCGACGACGGCCGGGCCGGCGCTGCGGTCCGGCCGGCCGAGCGTCAGAGGCCGGGCGGCGTCGGTGATGGCCCCGATCTTGGCAGCGAAGCTGGTCTGCTTCTCGATGTCCTCATCGGTTACGATATGCACATCCAGCAACCGGTCCGTGCGGTAGCCGGTGCGCAGGTAGTTGACCTCGGCCAGGCAGAGGCTCCATCCATCGAGCCAGCAGGTCAGCTCGGTGCGCTGCCGTTCCGTTCCCCGGAAATGAATCAGCAGGTCGATATCGCTCCCGGGCCCCGCGGTGGCATTCTTGGTGCTGCCGAAGATGTAGATCGCCGCGACGCCGAGTCGCTCGGCCTCGATTTCCTGTGCGATCCGGTCGGCCATCTTCTGGCGCCATTGCCAGTACTGAATGGGCTTGTACGTGATGTTGGCATCGTAGGCCGGCAGTTCGGAGCGTTCTTCATCCGGCGGCGCCAGGTACCCGACCGCTTCGTCCAGATCCGCGTTCTGTAGGATCCGCAGAATGCGCCCGTCGGCGGTCGAGGGGATATCGATGACGCGAATGACCTCCGCCAGCGTGTTCAGACCGGCCAAGTCCGGCAACAGCTTCGGGAGCAGGTTGGGCTTCCGTTGCAGGAACCGCTCATTGAAGACCACATCGTCTTCATCCGGATAGAGCGGCAGGTACCGTATGCGCGCCTCGACCAGATCCTGAAAGAAGTGAGTGCCAAAGGAAAGGTCGGGCACGTAGCCGCCCCGTTTGCGGGCGATCTCGATCAGCATGGCGGTGTTGCTGATGTCGGCGTAGGTCACGCTCACGCCCAGCTTCAGGTCGCCCCGGCTGCCCCACCGGCCGGGCCCCATCAGGATGAACTGGCGCTTGGGAAGCAGCTTGTTGAGTTGCCCCACGATACGTCCGATGGCCATGAGTTCATCACGCGTCTCCAGGTCGGCATACCCGGCGGGATCCACGTAGACAATGTGAGTGATGTCGGAGACGTAGCCGTTCGACACGTAGCGCTTGGCCGTGAAGAGCATGTCCTTCTCGTCCAGATCCTTGGGGATCGGCGCCGGCGCCGAGTCGCCGACGAAGCTCTGCGGACGGCACTGCAGGAGGTAGAAATGCTTGCCGTCGTGGGCGTACTCCAGGTCCACCGGGGTAGCCAGATGCTGTTGCAGCAAGTTCATCATGTTGCGCATCTGCCGCAGGAAGGGGGTATCGGCGAACAGGCCCTGGCAGGTCATGATCAGATCGTCCCGCTCGGGATCGATCAGCATCGGCTTGGCCTTCTGCAGCATTCCGTCCTTGAGCACCGAGAAGACCTGCTGGAGAAGCGGATAGCGCCCGCCGGACTCTTTGAGCAGATCGCTGATCTTGCGCGATTCCCACTGGCGCGTCTCGAGGTTGATCAGATCGAGCTTCTGGGGTGAGTAGCGCATGATCTCGTCGAGGGCCACATTGGCGCGCAGCTGGGGCTTGCCGGGCACCGCCAGGATGGGATAGTCGTCCGATACGCGATCGACCGCCCGCGTGCCGAGGCCCGCCACGATGCGCAGCAACCCATCCTCGCGTTTGATGCGCGGCGACCAGCGGAACTCGTTGTTGCTGAAGGCGACCCCCGCGAAGGCCGGCAGGAAATAGCGACCGAGCTGTACGCCGACGACCTCCTGAATCAGGATGCCCATCTCCTCGTTGAACTCCAGCAGGCCGTGGTCGCGGCGGTACTCGATCGGATCGGGGCCGAAAGTCGAGGCGTACACCTCGGCGATGGCGTCCTTCAAGGCGCTGAGACGTTCCTCCTTGGTGCCCTGGTTGGCGAGGAAGAGGCTCTTGTACTTGCCGGAGAAGGCGGTTCCGAGACGGTCCTCCAGCAGGCTCGAGCTGCGCACGATCAGGGGAACGTCCCCCAGATCATCCAGTGCCACGGACAGGCCGTTGATGACCCGCGAGGTGAAGGAACTGCTCTTGAACAGCCTCACGATGCTGGGATACTCGGAACGGACCGAATCGATCTCCTTGTACTTCTGCTCGATCACATCCTGCAGGTCATTGTGGGCCACGAAGTCCAGCAGCCCGTCGGAGGCGACGAACCAGGTCCGCGGAATGCGGACGTCGCCCACCGGCGTATCGGCGCTCTTGGTCCGCTCGAGGACCTTGTGTGCCAGGATCAGCCCGGCGCCCTTGCCGCCCAGCTTGCCATGACTTCCCGCGGGCATGATGATGCGGTCGACCAGGTCGACGAAGTCATCGATATCGATGAACTCCTTGGCAGTCCGCACGAAATCGAGTTGCTCGGTCAGCAGACGTTGGGTAAGCGAGACGCGCAGGCTCTTCAGCGTCGAGGCCGGCAAGTCGCGGCCTGCCAGAACCTGGTTGAAGCGCCGCAATGCATCGGCCAGCTCCGGCACGGATGAGCGCAGGCTGTTGAGTGTCTGCATGAATCCGCTGGCCTTGTCCTCGACCATCCACTTCTGCACGCGCGAGAGGATCTCATCGGTGCTCAGATGCTGGCTGGCCAACTCGAAGGGCCGGTCGCTCAGGAGCACCTCCAGATCGGGGGCGATCTGCTTGATCGGCATATTGGTCTCACCGGCAAGCGACTCGTGGATACCGCCACCCGAGGAACCCGCCAGCAGCAGGCGGGCTTCCTCGACGCCGATGCGGGTAAGATGGTTGAGCATCCGCCGGGCAATGCGCAGATAGAGGCTCTTGTCGGAGTCGCGCAACAGGTGCACGGGGGCGCGCCAATCGTACTCCCGCTCGTCGCCGCGACCGGCGTTGGCGTCTACCAGATTCTGCTGCATGCTCTTCAGGCGTTGGTAGAAAGCGAAGTGGCTCAGCCGATCGGCCAGGGTCTCCACCAGGCGGCGTTCTTCCTTCAGGAACGGCCCCTCATCCTCCGGGGGCATCTCTTTCGTGTAGTAGACGGCCAGCCGCCCGATTTCTTCGTCCTGGGCGAGCAACGGAACGTCCAAGACCCAGGCGGTTTCCTTGAACGGGGTGGAGAAATAGACGCGGCCGTCGTAGGTCAACAGGGCCTGGCAGACGTCCGGATACTGGAATCCCGCGGGGATCGCGCGGATGACCCCCTGGAAGACGTCATCCAGCGAGTTGTCGGGACGATTGAGCTGTTCTTCCACCTGGTAGAAGCAACTCAACTCCTTGGCGCGTTCCTGCAGCTCGGTCAACAGCCGCCGGCGCGGGCGAGTCGTTTTAGCCATCCTGCCTGATGCCCCCTGTCCCATGGGCCTGCCCATCGTGTTTGACCACGCCCCGGCCGTGACAACCGTCGACCGCGACCCGCAGGGGCGCCGCGAGCCGGACGTGGCGGACGAACTCGGTTTCGCTGACCGCCTCCTGGCGATCGAGCCATTCCCAGTCTATCCGATGCGGACCCTGATGGGGGACCGAAAGGTACAGGACCTGGCAACCGATCAGATTGTGGAAGAAGTGCGATCCCTGGCTCAGGTCCGGGTTCATCTGCGGCAGGGTGGCCTCGACGATGACGCGCGTGCCGCACACCTGTCCCCACTCGACCGGTACGCCGAGCCACGGATCCGAGGATCCCCAGCGCCCGAATCCGATCAGCATGTAGGGGATGCCGTCCTGCAGGAGCCGCAGGTTGATCCGCTCGAGATCCTGGGCAATCCGCGGGGTATGGCGCGCTTCGAAGCTGCGCGGTTTCAGGTAGACGACGTCTTGGATCCGGTCATGGACCCCGTTGCCCAACACCTTCTTCGAGGCGAGCAGCACATCATCGCCTTCGAGTTGCTCTTCGGGAAGATCCACCTGGGCGTTGGTGACCATCATCGGGCGCACCTGCAGGAATCCGAAGCGGGCCTTCGCATCCGGGCGGCGCGCCAGGGTCAGGGCGAATTCGATCTCCACCGGGGCCCCGAGGGCCTCCTCGGCCAGTTTCAGCAGATGACGGACGAGGTCATTGAGGGGCAGCAGGTCCATTTCCAGGATCGGGGCGAAGTTCAGGACGCGCGGGCCCCGGCCGCCAACACCCGCCCGCAGGCGATCCGAACGTGCATCGTAGGTGGATACCAGGGCGTCGATGGAGCCGTCCTGCTCGGCCGCCGTCAGGCTCAGATGCTTCAGATGCTCGGTTTCCCGGATGGGGTCGGGCGGCGGGGGGCTGCCCATGTGGACCGACCAGAACTCGGTCTGCGTATTCTTCAACAGGTCGCCGATGTTGTTGAACGGCGCCGGAGCCTTCGGATAGCGCGGGCAGTAGGTCCAGGAAACGCCGCCGTCGACGATCTGCTTGCCGAGCCCCAGCGCGAGGCTCACCACGCCGTCTTCCGGCTCGGAGCGCCCGGAGGGATAGTAGTTGTAGGAACGCGCCACGCCCGAGATGTCGGGGTAGTAGCGGTCCGACCAGCGCCGGCCGACCACTTCCTGCACGATGATCGCCATCTTCTCGGATTCCAGCGGCTGGTGAATCGAGTGCAGGTAGCTGCGTGCTTGTCGAAAGAAGGTGGATGCGTACACATACTTGATGGCCTCGATCAACCGCCGGAAACGCGCGTCGACATCCGGCTGGTTGTTCGGCGTCATCTTGGTGCCGTAGACCCCCGCCATGGGATGATGCAGCGCATCCTCGAGGAGGCTCGAGGAGCGCACGGCCAGCGGGGTGTGGACCTTGTCCACGATGCCCAGCAGATCCCCCACGAATTCGGCGGGCAGGTCGACCTGTTGCATCCGGTGGGCGATCCGGTCGTCGGGCAAGGCGGCCAGTTCGTCGAGATCCAGATGATTGCGCGAGAGAATGCTGTCGAACAGTTCTGTCGTCAGGACGGTCAGGTTGGGAACCACGACCTCGAACATGGGAAATGCGGCGGCCTCGAACGGCGCCAGGATCTCATCGCGAATCGTGCGCAGGCCGGAGGCCTTGCCACCGATCTGGCCCTGACCGATCCGGGTGAAGGTGGCGTCGGCGCCGAAGAAACGCCGCCCATACTCCGGCAGGGGCGCCGGACCGTTGCGTTCCATGACGACCTCCCGTGAGGGGGGTGGGGGGCGCCGGGCACGGGCGTCGCGAGTCGCACCGCGCCCGGCTTGAGGCCCTAGACCCAGCCGCGATCGCGGCAGGCCTGGGCAACACGATTGATGGCCACCACGTAGGCCGCATCCCGCATGTAGATGTTCTGCTTCAGGGCCAGTTCGCTGACCGCGATGTAGGCGCTGGTCATCTTCTGATCCAACCGGGCGAGCACATCATCCTTCGGCCAGTAGTAGTTCATGTTGCTCTGCACCTGCTCGAAGTAGCTGCAGGTCACCCCGCCGGCATTGGCGAGGAAGTCGGGCAGCGAGAAGATGCCCCGCTTGTGAATGATCTCGTCGGCTTCGGGCGTGGTGGGTCCGTTGGCGCCTTCGGCGATGATCTTCACGCGCGCGCTGATCTGGCCGACGCTCTCGGCCGTGATCTGGTTCTCGAGTGCGCAGGGCAGCAGGATGTCCACTTCCTGAGAAATCCAGGCATCCCCCGGCAGGACTTCATAGCCCAGATCGGGCGCCTTGGCCTTGTCGATGCCGCCGAATCGATCGGTGATCGTGCGCAGCTCGGCCAGATCGATGCCGGCTTCGCGGCGGAAGGTATAGGAGGTTTGATCCGCCTGATCCCAGCAGGAGACGCAGATCGTCCTGCCGCCCATCTGCTGATAGAGCTCGATGGCGTACTGGGCCACATTGCCGAAGCCCTGCACGCTGGCCAGTGTGTTCTCCGGGCGGATGCCGAGCTGCTTCAGGGCCTCGCGCAGGGTGTAGATCACGCCGTAGCCGGTTGCCTCGGTGCGTCCCAGCGAACCCCCCATCGTGACCGGCTTGCCGGTGATCAGCCCCGGGTAGTGCCCCCCGTGAATGTGCTCGTACTCGTCCAGCATCCACAGCATGTGCTGGGCGCTGGTCATGACATCCGGGGCGGGCACGTCGGACAGGGGACCGACGTTGCGGGCGATCTGCCGGATCCAACCGCGGCAGATCTGTTCCTGCTCACGCTGGCTGAGGTGATGGGGATCGCAGATGACGCCGCCCTTGCCGCCGCCCAGCGGAAGATCGGCCACCGCGCATTTCCAGGTCATCCACATCGAAAGCGCCCGCACCGTATCGATCGTCTCCTGCGGATGGAAGCGGATGCCGCCCTTGGCCGGGCCGCGCGCGTCATTGTGCTGGCAACGGAAGCCCTGGAAGACCTTGACCGTCCCATCGTCCATGTGCACCGGAATGAGGAAGTGATACTCGCGCATCGGTGCCCGCAGAAGGTCGCGGGTGCCGTGATCGAGATCGATCAGATCCGCGATCTTGTCGAACTGCGCCTGTGCCATGTGAAATGCGTTGAAGGATCCTTTGGCCGCCATGATATGACCCCCTTCGGGCCTCCGGGACCGTTCGCGACTTCGTGGGCTTCCCCGGAGTTCCCTGACCAGGAACACAGAACAGCCGGGCGGTGACACCCGGTGAACACCCTCGCGGCAACCGGGAGGATGCCGGTGACCCTGGCGGTCCGCGAGGCTTCGAACTATCGCCCAGCGGGGCGGCCCGGCGCATCGGAGGTTCGGCGGGTTTTGCCTGCCCCGCGCGTGGAGTTCGGGGGCGGCGGCCTGGGCCTTTGACGTAGGGGCCTACGCAAAATTGCGTAGGCGCGGGCCGCGGCCAGACGATATGGTAGGCTGTTCGCAGGACGAATCCATCTGCCTGAGGGTCTGGAGGATCCGAACATGCCCCCGGCGCCCACCGGAGAGGACCTGGCCGGCTTGCTCGAAGAGCACCGCATCGGCATCCTGTCGGCCTGGATCGATGCCCTCTTCGGTTTGCCCAACGGTCACTACCGGGACTACGCGCCGGATACCGTGCGCGCCTGGGCCTCCACGGCCCTGCGGGCGGCCGCCGGCGCGATGCGCGGCGAGATCCACGAACCGCGGCAGGATCCCGCGGTTGCCGTCAGCCGGATCCTCAGCGAACATGGATTCACCATCGAGCAGGTCGTCGAAGGGCTCCTGCTCCTGAGCCAGGTGGTCGAGCCGTTCTTGCGCCGGGCCTATGGGCAGCCGGCGGAGACCCTGGCGGCCGCCAGAAGAGCCTGGGACGCCGGCCAGCGGCGCTTGCTCGGCACGGTCGCCGAGGCCTTCGCGGCCGAGATGCTCCAGGACATCGAGCGGGCCCATGCCCGGACGGCCCTGATGCTGGCCGCCGCGGAAACGGCCGGACGTTCGCTCGACGTGCGGACCGTCTATGAGCGGGTGGCGGCCGATATCCTGGCTGCCCTGCCGGTCGCCTTCTGTGCGGTCTACGAGGCGGACGAGGCCGAGGAGACCTTCTACGTCCAGCGCAGCGTCGGCCGCCTGGGCGATGAGCGCCTCCATCAAATCCTGAATCGCCCGCTGCGTCCGGCCATCGACCCGCTGGTTCGCCGGGCCCTCGCCGATCCTGAGCAAGGGCCGCAGCGCAGCCGGCACAAGGAGCCGTTTCTCGGCCAGACCACCTGCCGGGCCCTGCGCATCGAAGCCGCCTACCTGATCCCGATCGTGACACCCGACCGGACCCAGGCGCTGGTGCTGTGCATCGACCTGGATTCCCGGCATGCTTCCGGGGACGCCCTCGACGACCAGCTCGAGCTGGCCTGGGGGATCGCCCAGACGGTTGCGCCCGCGGTCGGCAATGCCCGGCTGCACGCCGACACCGAACGGCAACTGCGCGTGAGCCAGAGCCTGCAGAAGATGAATGAGGCCATCCTGGGCCGCCAGAGCAGCCAGCGCGTCTTCGAGCTCATCTGTGCCGAGACGCGCGAACTGGCCTCCTGCAGCGGCACGGCCGTCTACGAAGCCAAGACCGAGATGCCGTTGCGCGAGATCGCCCGGGCGGGCTTCGTTCCCGATGCGCTTCCCGGGGCATTGGCCGCGTTGGTGCCGTCCCTGCATGAGCCGGCGGCCGCCGGGAACACGGATGACCGCCCGATCCTGCTGGCCGATCTGCGGCAGCACCCGGCCCTGGGACCGCGCAATCCGATCCACTCCCTCATGGTGCTGCGCCTGCGGGCCGGCCGTGACGTGGTGGGCGCATTGCTGCTGGTGGATCGTGAGCGCAACTTCACGCCCGCCGATGTCCGCCATGTTCGTCTCTTCGCCGATCAAGGCGCGATCGCTCTGGACCATGCCCGCATGCTCGCCCGGCAGGAGCGTCTGGCGCTCGTGGAGGAACGCCAACGCCTGGCGCGGGATCTGCATGACTCAGTATCCCAATCGCTGTACGGGCTGACCATGTACGCCGAGGCCGCCAGCCGGTCGGTGGAGAGCGGTGCCCACGAGAAGGCCATCTCCTATCTGCACTCCCTCCGGGATACGTCGCTGGACGCGCTCAAGGAGATGAGGCTACTGATCTTCGACCTGCGCCCGACCTTGCTGGCCGAAGAAGGGCTGGTGCACGCCTTGCGGTCGCGGCTGGCCTCCGTGGAACGTCGCTGCGGCATGCACACGGACCTGCGCGCGGCCCAGCTTGCTCGTCTGCCGCGGCAGATCGAGGAGTCCTTGTACGGGATTGCCTGCGAGGCATTGGGCAATGTCCTCAAGCACGCCCGCGCCTCACGGGTCGAGGTCCGTCTCCACCGGGATCGTGCGGGGCTCGAACTCGCCGTGATCGACAACGGCGTAGGCTTCGATCCCGAGTCGGGTTGGCGATCGGGGGGGTACGGGTTGCGCAGCCTGCGGGAACGCACGGAGGCCATCGGGGCGACATTGACGATCGACTCCGGTCCGGGAGCAGGAACCTGTGTCCGTGTCCAGGTTGGCGCAGAGCTGCTCCCGCTGGCCGCGGAGTGACAAAGGAGTAGGGCATGACGGCATCACCCATTCGGGTCCTGTTGGTCGATGACCATCAGATCGTGCGCAAGGGACTGCGGGCCCTCTTGGAGACCGAACCGGACATCGCGGTGGTCGGGGAGGCCGGTTCCGGCAGGCAGGCGATTGCACTGGCCCGCGAACTGAACCCGGATGTGATCCTGATGGATCTGGTCATGCAGGAGACCGATGGCGTCGAAGCGACCCGGACGATTCTCCAGCATGACCGCAACGCGCATGTCCTGGTCCTGACCAGCTACGGCAGTGACAACAAGGTCTTCTCGGCCATCAAGGCCGGAGCGCTTGGATTCCTGCTGAAAGACACGCGGCCCGAGGAACTGATCGAAGCGGTCCGCGCGGCGGCCCGCGGACATTCCGCGCTGGATCCGGGAGTGGCGCGCCGGTTGTTGCGCGAAATCACCCACGAGAACGCCGCCGGCGCCGGCGCCGAGCCACTCACCCAGCGTGAAGAGGACGTGCTGCGCCTGGTGGCCAAGGGCTTCACCAACGAGCGGATCGCACAGGACCTCTTCATCAGTGAAGCCACGGTTCGAACGCATGTCGGCAACATCCTGGGCAAGCTCGACCTGTCGAATCGAACCCAGGCGGCGCTCTATGCGCTGCGCACCGGTCTGGCCTCGCTCGATGAGATCGATGAACGCCCCTGAAGAAGGGACAGGTCCGCTCCTGGCAAACGGGTGGCCGGCCCGCCACCTGAGCGGTTGACGACCGTGAGTTCGACAGAGTAGAGTCGCCACTACCCTCCTTGCGCGCAGACCCCGGTTCGTCAATCAATCCATGACGTCCGTAAACCATGAAGGTGCCGCGTTCCCGCGGTGCGGCCCAGTTGGCCCGATGGCGTGATCACTATCACGGGAGGGGCCATGGCCGACAGAAGCGATGACCGTACAAGGGATGAACTTGCCGTCTGGGTGGAACACTACCTCGCGGCCGGAGCCGTGGACATTGCCTGGGCGTTGGCCAAACGCCTGGAGAGCCGGCCTGGCCCACATGAGCGACGCCCGGTTCTGGAGCGATGCAGGCTGGCTCTCCTGGTCGCGGAGGTGGCCCTGCGCCGGTGGCCGTGCGCGGAGGTCACCCCGGCCGGGCTGCCGCCGGCTCCCGGCCCCGATGCCCTCCAGTACGAGGATCTTCTGGCGCGAGTCGATGCGCTGCGGGCCCTGCCCGCGCTGCGACCGGTGCCGGACTCCATGGCCGCGCGCATGGATCTGGCCCGCATCGAGGTGGATCTGCTCCGCGGGCAGTACCCGGAGGCGCACGCGCGCGTGGGCGCCTGGCTCCGAAGGTTCGCAACCGGCCAGGAGGCCGGCGTTGTAGTCCGGCTGCACCTGGCAGGCGCTCGCGCGGCTCAGGCGTTGGGACGCGGGGTGGAGCGACAGGGGCATATCCAGCGGGCTCTTGCCCAGGCCCCGCGCTGCCGGCAGCGACTCCTGCATGCGGAATGCTGTCTGGTGGCCGGCCGCTGGTTGTGCGACCGCGGGCGGTTCGACGAGGGCGGACGATTCCTGCGCGAGGCATCCGACCTGTTCACGGCCATGGGGCGCCGGCGGGAGGGAATGTGCGCACGACTCTGGAGGGCATGGGCGCTGGAGCATCGAGGCGGCCTGGAACCCGCGCTGCGCGAGTACCGTTGCGTGCACCACGACGCATCCGGCTGGGCCCTGGCCGACCTGGCCGGTCTGGGCCGGGTTCGGATCGGATTGCTCCTGCTTCGCCAGGGCCGTGAGCGGGCGGCGCGCCGGCACTTTCTGACGGCACTGCGGGGATCGAGCGCAGCGCAGGCCCTTGCCCCGCTCGCGGGGTTGCGCCGGCTCGGTTGCGCACCCGCCGCCCTGCTGGCCTATGAGGGCTTGCTGCGGGTCCATGCGGCCGCCGGTGCGCCCGGGGCCCGGCTGGATCGCTTGCGGACCAAAGTGGATCGCCTCGCCGGGATGATCGAACCCGCGGGCCTGCTCGGGGAGGAGATCCGCGCGCTCCGAGCGCAGGCCGACGGCCGGCGGGCCTCTCGGAGCTCAGCCGGCTCACCACCGGATCCGACGCGCGCCGCGAAGCCGGCATCCGCCGTGGAGCCGGCACCCGCCGGGGCGCCGGCACCCGCCGCGAAGCCGGCACCCGCTGTGGAGCCGGCACCCGCCGTGGAGCCGGCACCCGCCGCGA
>CAYQJL010000151.1:0-61314 GCA_964417675.1 uncultured bacterium
GATCGATCACATTCAGGTACAAGATGATGGCAAATCAGCCTTGGTTTGGCTGGCAGCGGTTGAAATTGATACAGGCAAGCTTCTGGGACGAGAGCCAGAATTGGCGCTGGCGGAACAGGGGCCGGATGGCGGCTGGCAGGTTTATCTTGAGGGCGGGCACAGCGAGCGCCGGGTTCTGCACGCCAACGACGAAACCGGCCGCGCCATCCAGTCGGCGCTCCTGGGGCGTGCTCAGGCCCACCCGAACATCCGTTTGCTCGGCGCCCACTGCGCCATTGATTTGATCACCGTCGGCCGGGCGACCCCGGCCGGAACCAAGACGCCGGCACCGGTGCTGGGCGCCTACGTCCTGGATGCCGCCGAGAATCGGATCCACGCCTTTGTGGCCCATCACGTGCTTCTGGCCACCGGCGGATGCGGAAAGGTGTATCGCTACACGAGCAACTGGGACATCGCCTGTGGCGACGGTCTGGCAATGGCCTATCGCGCCGGAGCCCGCCTGGCCAATCTGGAATTCGTGCAGTTTCATCCTACCTGCCTCTTCCATCCGCAGCGGCGCAGATTCTTGCTGTCCGAGGCTCTCCGGGGGGAAGGGGCCGAGTTGCGCAGCCTGGTGGGAGAGGCGTTCATGACGCGCTACCACCCGATGGGTTCCCTGGCGCCACGCGACATCGTGGCCCGCGCCATCGACCAGGAGATGAAGCGCCGCGGCGATCGCCATGTTCACCTGGATGCGAGCGCGATCGACGGCCCGCGCCTCAAGACCCGTTTCCCGATGATCTACCGCACCTGCCTGGATCTGGGGATAGACATCACGCGGGAACCGGTTCCGGTCGTGCCGGCCGCTCACTATCAGTGTGGCGGCATTCTCACCGACGGCATGGGCCGCACCGACCTGCCCGGGCTGTATGCCGCCGGGGAGGTGGCCTGTACCGGCATGCACGGCGCGAATCGACTGGCCAGCAACTCCCTGCTCGAGGCGGTGGTGTTTGGGCGGCGGGCCGCGCACGCCGCGTCCGAAGGCCTTGCCGAGGGCGACCGGCTCGCAGGGGAACTGCCCGCGGTCGAGCCGTGGGACCCGGGCAAGGCCGAGGTCAAGAAGGAGTCGGTCCTGGTCAACGCACATTGGGAGATGGTGCGCGCCTTGATGTGGGACTTCGTCGGCATCGTGCGCAGCGACCATCGGCTGGATCTGGCGCGGCGCTACATTCATCTCCTGCGCGAGAGTGTACAGCAGTACTACTGGGACTTCGTTCTCGACAGTGACCTGATCGAGTTGCGCAACATCGCGCTGGTTGCCGAATTGATCATTCAGGCGGCGGCCGCCCGCCGCGAATCACGTGGCCTGCACTACAACGACGATCACACCGGGCGCGATGAGACGCGTTGGCGCCGCGAGACGGTGCTCGATCCCCAGAGCGGGGACGCTCGTCCGGCCTGGGACGGGGAGATCCCATGTGGCCGCGCCGACCGGTCCTGGCGTCCGGCACCCGCCTCGGGGTGTGCTTCCGGCGGGAAGCGGGGGTGAATCGGTGAGAGATGACCGGGAACAGCGGATCTACGACGTCTATGAGGCCAATCCCCGCTTCAAGCCGCAGGCCTATTACCTGATCTATCTCGCGCTGGCGCGCTGTCGCATGGTGTACGCACAAGAGGGGCATGTCAGCGGCCAGGAGCTGTTGCAGGCCTTTGCCGAAGAGGCCCGGAATCAGTACGGCCCGATGGCCTTGAGCGTGCTGAACCATATGGGGCTCTATCAGACGCAGGACATCGGCGAGTTGGTCTTTCTGATGGTGTCCAACGAGCTCCTGAGCAAGACCGAGCGCGACTCGCTCGACGACTTCGAGCACGGGTATGATTTCGAAGAGGAGTTCGTGAGCAAGTATGAGTGGTAAGCGCTGGGAGGCGCATGGGAACAGAGCGGACAGAGTGGCTGTGTGATCGGTGGCATGATCCGCTTCTGATCGTTCGACTCAGCAGCTTGGGGGATGTGATTCTGGCCACCGCGCTGGTGGAATTGCTTCGCGGCCGCCGTCCTGATCTGGCCGTGGATTTTCTGACGCGGCGGTGCTACGCACCGCTGGTCAGGTTGGTTCCCGGGGTGCGCCAGGTGATCGAAGCCGAAGGTTGCGCGCAGGGTTGCGAGAGGGATGGCGCGCAGCCCCGGTTGCCGGTGTACCGCCAGGTGCTGGATCTTCAGGGTGGTGCCAAGGGCCGGCGGGCGCTTCGCCGGTGGGCGCCGGGCGCGCGGCGGCTGACCTATGACCGGGCGTCCTGGAAACGCCGCCTGATCGTGCTGGCCGGCGAGCGAGTGGGGCCGGCTGTTCCGCTGGTGCTACGCTTTGCGGAGGCGCTGGCCGGGCGGGGGCGAACCCCGGCCGCCGACGGGCTGAGACCCACGCTGGTGGCTCCCGGGGAGCGGCTGGACTGGGTGGCCGGCCAACTGCGAGGGGTGCGTCGGGCGGGCCGGCGCTTGGTACTGATGAGCCCGGGAGCCTCCCGGCCGCTCAAATGCATTCCGCCCGCGCTGGTGGTTCGTCTGCGGCACGCCTTCGATGCGCGCGGTTGGGACATCATCGAGCTGAGGCCACCGGCGGTGGCCGGCACGTCGCGAGGTGCCGGCGTGGGAGGGGAACCGCCGGCCGAGTGGGGACGCTTCGGCCAGACGCGCGACGGCGGGTTCATCTTCCAGGGGCCGCTCCTGACCGTGACGGCGCTGCTAGCGCAAGTGGACGCGGCGGTCTGCAGCGATTCGGGTATCCTGCACCTGGCCGGCGCCGTGGGCACACCGGTCGTTGGCCTCTTTGGGCCCACCTCGCCCGCACTGGGCTTCTCCCCCCTGGGACACGGGCAGGCGTTGGGTGTAGAGTTAGCCTGCCGGCCGTGTCATCTCCACGGACCTTCGCGCTGCTGGCTGCGACACATGCGCTGCTGGAAGGAGATGCCGGTCTCGCGCATCACGTCCGCGGTGGCGGCCCTGCTTGCGAGGTGCCCGGCGGCGGACCCACCCAGCCCCCGGGGGTGAGAGGACGACAGCCATGACCGACCTTCGCGAGCCGCAGGTGCAGATCGCCCTCCTGGGGCTGAGTGCGTCCCACCGGGATCTGCTTGCCGCGCTGTTCCACGATCCAGGCGTGCATGTGCGCTGGGTGTACACGGCGGATCCCGAATCGGCGCTCGGGCGCCTGGCCCGCCTGTTCGGGTTCCCCCTGGCCATCGATCCCAGCGAGGGCGTCCTGGCCGGGATCGAGATCCTGATCCGTCCAGAAGATGATGCCGGCGCATGGGGGGGAGAGGTTCCGGAGGGCGTACTCGTCATCACCGATAGGGAACTGGCCGGCGCCTGGGAGGAGCGCGGCTTCGTGTGGGAGCCGTTTCTCGAAAGGGCGACGAATGCGCAAGCGGCCGCAGCTCAGGATCTGCCTGGCGCTGCGCCGATTTCGCTCGGGCCGCTCCCGCGAGGATCGGCGGGCCAGCCGGAGGACCGGCGCGGGGGTGGCAGCCCCGGCGGAGGCCGGCAAGGCTTGCGCCGCAGAAACCTGCCCGAGGAGTTCCCGGCCTGGCTGCCGCGGTTGCTCGCGCCCCACGGCCTGGGAGGCTGGCTGTGCGACCGGATCGACGCGGCCCTCGATGCGCGCTGGCCGAGCATGTTGATCTTCACGCACGGTCGCAGCTATCTTGGGGCCTTCCGGGGCGGTCACCGCCGCAGGAGCGCCCCGTTCGAGCGGTCGGCCCGGCATCTGGTCAGCCAGATCGCCTTGCAGAGCGGAAGCGCGCCGCGCAGCGATGAGCCGGGTGGCGGGCCCTCGATCGTGAATCTGGGACGGGGCGCTACGGTGTTGCTGGAGCGCTGCGGCCTCGGCTCGGGCGGCGCCGTCGGGATCTCGCTTCCCATTGGGCGCGGTGAGCAGGTATGGTTGCTGATTCCCAAGGTCTCGGCGGATGGCCGGGAGCCGGTGCCCCAAACGCCGGTGTCGAAGGCGCGTCTGGTGCTGACGGCTGAGCGGGAGGGACTTGCCCTGCTGGCGCGGCTGCTCGTTCTCCATGACCGGGCGCGCCGCTGGCAGCTGCTGCGCCGGATGTGGCAGCGATTGAGCAATGGTATGGGGCCCGGCGTGCCGTGAGCATGGCGGTATGCCCTTGGCAGGGAGTTTCATGTCGGAAGACGCAAGGCGTTCGATTCTGCGCTTGCCAGCGGAGGTTGTTGCGCGCATCGCGGCCGGGGAGATGATCGCCCGGCCGGCGGCTGCATTGAAGGAGCTCGCCGAGAATGCGCTGGATGCCGGCGCGACCCAGATCGGGATCGACGTGCGCGAGAGCCTCGACCGCTTCCTGCGCATCAGCGACGACGGTTGCGGTATGACCGCCGACGAATTGCGGCTGGCCGTTGAACGCTACACGACGAGCAAGATTCGCAGCGAAGAGGATCTGCTCTCGGTGACGAGCCTGGGCTTCCGTGGAGAGGCCCTGGCGTCGATCGGCGAGATTGCGCGCCTCGCGGTTCTCTCGCGCAGCGCACAGGATGAACATGGCTGGGAGATCCGCGTGGAGGCCGGAGCGGTGAGCGGCCCCAAGGCCGCCGCACGCGCCCGGGGAACGACGGTCACCGTCGAGGACCTGTTCTTCAACACGCCGGTGCGCAAGCGTTTCCTGAAATCGAGCATCGGGGAATTGCGCCTGGCGCGAGCCACGATCGGTGCCTATGCCTTGTCCACGCCCGGCGTCGGCTGGCAGTATCAGGTCGATGGAAAGCCGGTTCTGACACTGGCCGGCGTCAGTGACCTGCGGGCCCGTCTTGCCCAATTGCACGGTCCGAAGTGGGTGGCCGGGATCCTCGATGTGCAGTGGCAGGAAGAGGACCTGACGGTGCGCGGGTTCGTGGGGATTCCGGAGCTGGCCCGGGCCGGAAGCCAGCATCAGACCTTCTTCGTGAACGGCCGTTGGGTCATGGCGCCCTGGCTGGGACAGGCCGTGCGACAAGGCTACGGCGACCTGATTCCGAACCGACAGAATCCCTGGATCGTTCTCTTCCTGGTCTGCCCGCCCAACCAGGTGGACGTCAATCTGCACCCAACGAAACGGGAAGTACGTTTCCTCGATGAGCGCCGCATCTTCAAGGGCGTGCAACGCGCCGTGCAGAGCGCCGTGGCCAGGCTGTTGCCGAAGTTCTACATGGCTCGGCCCGACGAGCAGGGCGCCGCGCCCGGCGATGCAGATCTGGGGGCGGAAGGCAGCCCGGGCGCCACGCGGCCGGGCGCCGGGGCGCTGACATTCGAGAGCCGGGGCGGCCCCGGGCAGGCGGCGCGCGGCAGCGGCGGCCTTGCCGGGACGGCCGCTGCCTGGGGAGGACGGCTGGGTCGCGCGACCCGCTCCGGTCCGGATGGGCTCGAGCAGGCGCGCCACCTGTACGGTCCGGCGCAGGGCAGTGCGGATGATCCGGCCGCGCCCGGTGCGCAGGGCCTCAGCGGGCAGGAGGCCGGTGAAGGCGCCGGGGCCGAAACCCTGATCTCGCTGCTGCAACTGCACAACCGCTATGTTCTGGCGCAGACCCGCAAAGGCCTTCTGATCATCGATCAACACGCGGCGCACGAACGCATTCTGTATGAGAAGATCCTGGAGCGGGTCGCCAGCGGTGAGGGGGGGGCGCAGCAGTTGCTCTTCCCGGTCGTCGTGGAACTCGATGATGCGCAACTGGAGCTGTTCGAGGAGATCAAGCCCGACCTTCTGCGCATCGGCTTCGATGTGGAGGGCTTCGGAGGCGGTAGCGTCCTCGTGCGCGGGGTCCCGCCGTTGTGGCGGGCGCGTGGGGAGGCCGAGCTGTTGCGCGACTTGCTCGATGAGGCGTCCACGATGGGATTGCGCGAGGGAGAGACCGCGGAGGGCCTGGCCCGCTCCTTCGCCTGCCGGGCGGCCATCAAGTCGGGCGAGCCGCTTTCGGTGGAGGAGATGAACCAGCTGGTCGATGCCCTGTTCTCCACGACACGACCGCACGGGGATCCGCATGGCCGGCCGACCTTCGTATCGATCTCGCTGGCGGATCTGGACCGTCGCTTCGGTCGCGGATAGGGATCGGGTAGAGCGTTTCTGGGCGAGCCAGGCGCCGCGGACATAGGCAATCCGCTAGTGTTTACATATGCAAACAGATACCGGACACGGACCTGGCGATCTTCACGCTTGACAGGCATCCGCCTTCGGGTAGAAAATGGGTATGCGGGCAGAAGTGCTGTCCCGCAGCGCAACCTAGGTTTGTGTTATCAGCGGAGGAACGTGCAGATGAGAAAGCTCCTAAGATTGACAGCTGTGGCTTTCGCGTGTGCCGTGATCACCGTCGTACCGCAGGCTGAGGTCATCGAGGACTTCGAAGATGGCAACATCTCGGAGTATACCTTCATCGGTGACGTACAGGCCTATGTGACCAATTATGCGGCACATGACGGCAATTACGGTTTGGTGATCGCAGGACACGCCGGAGCCGAGGGCTGGATGTACCGCAACGATTCCCAGGTCCAGGTCGGTCAGGGGGATGTGATCGGTTTCTGGTCGCGGACGATGCCGGTGACGGACAACTACACGCGCAACTACCAGGGCTTCGGCGCTTCGGCGGCGGGCTGCTACTCGGCCGTGTTGGCTCCCAATACCAGTACGTTCATTCTTCAGCTCAACAGCGGCTACGGCTACGCCACGCTGGCCGATGCGCCGCAGAGCTGGCAGCTGGGCCACTGGTACTACACCGAGGTGACCTGGCATGCCGGCGGCCTGATCGTTGCCGACCTGTATGACGCCGATGGTGTGACCTTGCTGAATTCGGTCAGCGCCACGAACAACACCTTCACCTCCGGCGGTATCGCCATGCGTTCGTTCGATTCCGGCCACGAGGCCTACTTCGACACGATCACGCGCAACGGCGGTCCCACCCCGGCGGGCGAGCAGACGTGGGGTGCGATCAAGTCGATGTTCCGGTAGTCATTCTCCATCGCACGGTTTGCAAGAGGGCCGGGAGGGTAGCCTCCCGGCCTTCTTCATGGTTCAGAATCGGGCCAACGCAGCGGCTCGGAGAGGACGGCGGCTCCATGGCGTCATCGGCGGGCAAGACCCTGTTTCTGGTCGGACCCACCGCGGTGGGCAAGACCGGTGTGGCGATCGAACTGGCGCTGGGCCTGCGCGCCGAGATCCTGTCGGTGGATTCGCGTCAGATCTACCGGCGCCTGTGCCGCGGCACGGCCAAGCCCACGGCGCAGGAGCGTGCCCGGGTCAGACACCACCTGATCGACCTGTACGAGCCGACCGAGCGCGTCTCGGCCGCAGGTTTCGCCGCCGAGTTTGCGCGCGCCCGAGACGCGGTCCATGGGCGCGGCCGGGCAGCGCTGGCCGTGGGCGGCAGCGGCTTGTATGTGGATGCGTGCCTGGGTCGCCTCGACCGCATGCCGCCGCGCTCGCCGGAGATCCGCCGGGCGCATCAGCAAATCTGCCGTCTCGAAGGGCCGGCCGGACTTCATGACCGGTTGGCCCGGAAGGATCCGGGTTCAGCCGGGCGGCTATCGCCGAACGATACGCGGCGTGTGAGCCGGGCCCTCGAGGTGTTCGAGCTCACCGGGCGTTCGATCGGCTCCTTCCAGACCCGTTCGGCGGCGATGGATCTTTCGGCCGGCCCACCCATGGTTCTGCTTCTGCGGGAGCGGTCCGACCTGTACGAGCGCATCGAGCGGCGCGCCCATGACATGCTGGCCGGCGGCCTGCTGGCCGAGATCGAAGGTCTGCTGGCCGCCGGCGTCCCGGCCGATTGCCCGGCGTTCGAGTCGATTGGCTACCTGCAGTTCGTGCATGTGCTGCGCGGTGATCTGACCCTGGCGGCGGCCACCGAGGATTTCATCCGCCGGACGCGGCGCTATGCGAAACGGCAGATCACCTGGTTCCGGAATCGCTACCGCGGGACCGGTGTGGTCGAGATCGAGGCGGGGGAGTCCTGCGCCGAGACCGCCGAGCGTGTCGCGGCCCTCCTGGCCTCCGCAACTACGGCTTGACACTGCCGGCCGGCCTTCGCTACGTTCAGTCACGCTACGACAGTTGCGGGCGTAACTCAGTGGTAGAGTATCAGCTTCCCAAGCTGAGAGTCGCGGGTTCAAATCCCGTCGCCCGCTCAGAGGTTTGCGGATGGGGATCCGGGGAGCGTTCCGGATCCCCGTTCTTGTATCGTTTCGGAGAGAGCGCGGATGCGGATCACGCGGGTCACAGAGGGCTCACCGGCCTGGGACGCGGGCCTGCGGGCCGGGGACGAGATCATCGCCATCGATGGGCTGCCTGTGCGTGATGCGCTCGAATTCACCTATCTGGGCGCCGACGACGCGATCCTGGTGCAGGTGCGCCGCGGCGCGGACGCCGAGCTCGCCTGCGAACTCGAGCGGACCCCCGGCGAAGGCTGGGGGATCGAGCTGCCCGAGGATCCTGTGCGCTGTTGCGGAAATGACTGCCTATTCTGCTTCATCGATCAGAACCCGCGCGGCCTGCGGCCCACGCTCTACGTGAAGGATGAAGACTACCGGCTCTCGGTGCTCTATGGGAACTACGTGACCCTGACCAATCTCCGGGAATGGGAGATCGAGCGGATCATCGCGCAGCATCTGAGCCCGCTGTACGTGTCGGTTCACGCCACCGATCCGGCTGTGCGACGGCGCCTGATCCGGTCGCGGAGCCGCGCGAACATTGCCGGCCTGATGCGCCGGCTGGGCGCGGGCGGCATCCGAATGCACGCCCAGATCGTGCTCGTGCCGGGGTACAATGACGGCGAGGTTCTCGCGGCGACCCTGGAGGATCTGGAGGGGTTGTTCCCGGACGTGGCATCCGTCGCCATCGTACCGGTGGGCCTGACGAAGCATCGCGCCCACCTGACCCCGTTGCGGGAACTGAGTGCCGCCCAAGCGCAGGGAGTGATCGGTCATGTTGCTCTCCGGCAGGAACGTTGCCTGCGCCTCCACGGCAGCCGGATTCACTTCCTGGCCGACGAGATCTACCTGCTTGCGGGTGCGCCGCTGCCGGCCGTCGCTGCCTATGAGGGGTTTCCCCAGGTCGAGAACGGCGTCGGGATGGTGCGGGCGTTTGACGAGGATCTGCGGCGGCGCGCTCGCCTGTTTGGGCCGCACGGCGGGGGGGCGCACGATCGACGCGGCCCGCATCGGCGGGCGCCGGCAGGGAAGCCTCTGCGTGTGGCGGTGGTGACCGGCACCCTCTTCGGCCCCTTGCTGGCCGAGCGACTCGCCACGGCCCTGGTGCGCACGGGAGAGAGCGCGGCGTATCGAGTCGAGGTGGTCGCGGCGGTCAATGAGCTGTTTGGAACGCAGGTCACCGTGGCGGGGCTGCTCTCCGGGGCCGATATCGTCGGTGAACTGGGGCGGCGCGAGCAGTATGATCGGGTGGTTCTGCCGTGCGAAATGTTCAACAGCGATGGATTCACATTGGATCATCAACGTCCTGTGGAATTGGCCAGGCAACTGGCCTGCCCGGTTCAACTCGGATGGGCGGGAGAGGTCATCCCGGCCTAGGTCCGGTGCATCAGAAGGGGAGCGAGGCGGTAGGCGATGCGAATTCCGGTAGTGGCCATCGTGGGACGCCCCAATGTGGGCAAATCAACACTGTTCAATCGCATCCTGCACCGTCGCCAGGCGGTGGTCGATGACACGCCCGGCGTTACCCGCGATCGCAATGCCGGGCTGGCCGACTGGAGCGGCCGCAGCTTCTATCTGATCGACACCGGGGGCTGGGCGCCGGGGGCGACCCGAGGCATGGACGCCCGCATCGCTGATCAGGTGCTCCAAGCACTGCAAAGCTGCGACGCCGTCCTGTTCGTGACGGATGCGCGCGAGGGGCTTCAGCCCCCGGACGCGGAGATTTCGCGGGCGTTGCATCAGCTGCCCGGCGAGATGCCGGTGTTGCTGCTGGTCAACAAGGTCGATGCAGATCGCTGGGAGGCACATGCGGCGGAGTTCGCCGCCCTGGGATGGGAGCATGCGGCGGCCGTCTCGGCGGCCGAGGGACGGGGCGTCGGCGACGCGTTGGATCAGCTCCTGGCGCTGCTGCCGGTCGGTGGAAGCCAGAAAGAGCCCGAGGAGGGGATTCGCGTGGCGATCCTGGGGCGGCCCAATGTGGGCAAGTCGAGTCTGGCGAACCGGCTGCTCGGCGAAGAGCGCATGATCGTCGACAACCAGCCGGGCACCACGCGGGATGCCGTCGACATTCCCTGGCGTTGGCAGAAGCGGACCTTGTGGTTGATCGACACGGCCGGCATCCAGTATCAGTGGGAGCATCTGCCGGGGTTTGAGTTCTACGCCTCGCTGCGCAGTGTCCGGGCCCTGGAGCGAGCCGATGTTGCCCTGCTGCTGCTGGACGCCAGCGAGCCGATCTCGCGGCAAGACCAGCGGGTGGCCTCGATCGTGGCCGACAGCGGAAAGCCGGTGATCCTGCTCGTGAACAAGTGGGATGCCATCGAGAAGGACTCGAACACGATGCGCGAACGAGAGGAGGCGATTTCCGAGTCACTCAGTTTCCTCGACTACGCGCCCCGTGTGTTCATCTCCGCGCTGTCCGGGCAGCGCGTGGGGCAGATCGGCCAACAGATCCTGGACGTGTATGAAGAAGCGCGCCGGAAGGTGCCGACGCCGGAGGTCAACCGGGTTCTCAGCAAGGCGATCGAGCAACAGCCGCCGCGTGGCAAGCGCGGACGCCAGGCGCCCAAGATTCTCTACGGCGCGCAGATTCTGGCAACGCCGCCGACCTTCGCGCTCTTCTGCCGTCATCCCGAGGCGCTGGCCTCCTCGTACATCCGCTACCTTGGCCGCCAGTTCCGTGAGGCCTTCGGATTCAGCGGGTCGCCGATCCGATTTCGCGTACGGCGCAATCCGGGGGCTACTCCCAAGCGTGGCAAGAGCAGAAAGCGCGCGTCGTCATGACGAGTGCCGCGCCCACGCCGCTGTCGATTCTGGCGCTCCTGCTCCTGGCCTATGCGGCCGGATCGCTGCCCTTCGCGCTGTGGATGGGGCGCCTGCACCGGATCGATCTGCGCGCGCATGGCAGTGGAAACCTGGGCGCCACCAACGCCCTGCGCGTGCTGGGTAAAGGGTGGGGGATCGCTACGTTGCTGCTGGACATTGGAAAGGGCTTCCTGGCGGTGGCCTGGATGCCGGGCTGGCTGGGCCTGGGGACGGTCGCGGGCGGCAGCCTCTGGCCGCTGGTTGCCACGCTGGCCGCCGTCCTGGGGCACCTGTTCTCTCCCTGGACCCGGTTTCGGGGCGGGAAGGGGGTCGCCACCACACTGGGCGCGTTTCTGGCCCTGTCGCCCTGGGCCGCACTGATCGGCGTGCTGGCGTTCGTGGCCGTCGTATGGCTCTGTCGCTATGTTTCGGTCGGGTCTCAGGTCATGATCCTGGCCTTCACCCTGGGCACGGCCATGTGGGGACCGCCCTGGCCGTTGCGCGGCTATGTCCTCGGGATCGGGATCCTGCTCAGCGCATTGATCGCCTGGCGGCACCGGGCCAATTGGGTGCGCGTCGCGCGTGGGACCGAGTCGCGCTTTCGATGGAGGGGACCGGTGTGAGAGCAGCGGAATCGGTTGCGGTCCTGGGGGCCGGAAGCTGGGGCACCGTCCTGGCGATCTACGCGGCCCGCCGCGGCCACCGAGTGCGGCTGTGGGAGTTCGATCCGCGCCGTGCCGCACAAGTGGCGCGCAGCAGGATCAGCGCCCCGTTCGTGCCCGGGCACATTCTGGCCGACGAGATCCTCGTGACCGCCGACCTTCGCGAGGCCCTCGCCGGAGCACAACAGGCCCTGGTCGTGGTTCCCTCCCATGCCCTGGCCTCGGTCAGTGCTGCGATCGGGGCCCTTCGGGAAAGGAGTCTGCTGCCGCCGGATCTTCTGTGGGTGTCGGCGACCAAGGGCATCGAGGAGGGCACCGGTCGGACGCCCACGCAGGTTCTCATGAAGCGGGCCGGACTGGCCAGCGACCACCTTGCGGTTCTACTGGGTCCCAGCCTGGCCGCGGAGGTGCTGGCGGGAAAGCCGGCGGCGCTCTTGGCGGCATCCGACGCCGAGGGGGCCGCGCTCCGGGTGCAGGAGGCCCTGGCCAGCACGCAGCTGCGCATCTACACCAGCGGCGACCGGCTCGGGGTCGAGATCGGGGTTTCTCTCAAGAACATCATCGCCATCGCGGCCGGAATCGTCGCGGGGCTGGAACTGGGACACAATGCGCTGGGGGCGTTGCTCACCCGAGGCCTGGCGGAGATCTCCCGCCTCGGGATTCGCCTGGGTGCCCGCCGGGAGACGTTTCTGGGCCTGGGCGGCATCGGCGATCTGGTGACAACCTGCTCGAGTCGGCTGAGCCGGAATCACCAGGTCGGATTGGCCCTTGCGAAGGGCGAGCGCCTGGAGCACATTCTGGATCGCATGGTCATGGTGGCCGAGGGTGTGCGCACGACGCGGTCGACCTGGGAGTTGGCCCGCAAGCTCGGGATCGAGATGCCTATCACCGAGCAGGTGCACGCCGTCCTCTTCGAGGACAGGAATCCCCGGCAAGCGCTGCTCGATCTGATGAGCCGCCCGCTGCGGGAGGAGGTTTAGGGGGAAGCCGATGACGGACACGGCTGAGAAACTCTACTATTCGATCAGTGAAGTGAGTGTCGAGACCGGGGTCAAGGCCCATGTTCTCCGCTACTGGGAATCGCAGTTCTCGATGCTGCGCCCACGCAAGAGTCGTGGGGGCGTGCGCATGTACCGCCCGAAGGATGTGGAACTGATCGAGGAGATCAAGGGGCTGCTGTACGGGCGTGGATTCACGATCGCCGGCGCCCGCAAGAAGCTTCTGGCGGACCGGCGCCGGGCCGGCGCGGTCGAGGCGGCCGCGGAGGGGGTCGGGCAAGACCCGGCCACCATTCCCGAGCCACAGGCGCTTCTCAAGGAGATCCGCCGTGAGTTGCTCGACCTGAAGAACCGCCTGGCGGCGGCCCCGTTGCGCCGCGGCTGATCGCCCGGAGGTCCCGGCCCGGCCCGCTTCCAGCGTGCAATGCAGAGGGGATGGGCCTGGATCTCAAGGATTGGACTTGATCGGTCGACAGATGGATTGGTAGGATGACGTTACAGTCTTGGGGACTCGAGGTCGGGGCGTAGCGCAGTCCGGTAGCGCACTTGCATGGGGGGCAAGTGGTCGCTGGTTCGAATCCAGTCGCCCCGACCATTCCCTTTCTTCTCCTGCCGCTTGTGTCCGTCCCGTTACTGGTTTAGGTTCCCGCCGGGAGGTGAGGACCATGCGGATCCACGGCGCGGCCGGTTTGTCTCGTGTCATTGTTCTTCTGATCGCCGCTCTCGTGATGACATCCTTTCTGGGCGCGCTTCTGCTGCACGGGTGCTCCTCCTCCGAGGATGCCGCCCTGCTGCCCGGCCGGATGCGCATCGGCATCCAGGACAATGCCGTCAGTACGCTCCTGTTCATTGCGGATGCGACCGGCGCCTTTCGAACGGCCGGGGTCGAATGTGACATCCTGAGGTATCCCAGCGGCAAGGCGGCCCTGCAGGCCCTCGGGCGGGGCGAGGTGGAGATCGTGACGGTCGCGGACATGCCGATCATGCGGCACGGGTTCCGCGGCCAGGACATCGCCGTACTGACCTCCATCTGCACCACCGATCGGGGTGCCTGGGTGGCCGCCCGCCGGGACCATGGCATCGCCGGCGTCGCGGATCTGCGCGGCAAGCGCATCGGCACGCAGGGCAATTCGGCCGTGCACTTCTTCCTTGGCATGCTGTTGCTCGCCAACCGGATCCAGGCCGATGAGGTGGAGATTCTGCTCATGAATCCCGCCGAACTGGTGCCGGCCCTCGTTGCAGGCCGGGTGGATGCGATCTCGATGAGGAACCCGTACATGATCAGGGCTCGGGAGGCCCTCGGCGCGGACCTGGTGGAGATCGAGGATCCGCTCCTGTACCGGATGACATTCAATCTGGTAGCAGACCGATCCTACCTCGAGTCGAATCGCGAGCACGTCCGCGGGGTGCTCCGGGCGCTTCTGGCCGCGGAGGCGATTCTGGCCGCCCGCCCCGAGGAGGCCAGGGCGGTGACCCTGGCAGCGTTGGGCCCCAACCGTGAGGCCGAACTCGTGGAGGACTGGAGTCACTACCACTTCCGCCTGGAGCTCGACCCATCCCTGATCTTGACCCTGGAGGACCAGGCCCGCTGGGCGCTTTCCGGCGGATGGATTCCCGAAGCGCCGATTCCGAACTACCTGAATTTGATGGAGAGCCGTTTCCTGGGCGAGCTGAAACCCGAGGCCGTGACGTTGAGGCAGTAGACCGGCATGAGACTTTCCCGGCGATTGGCGTACTCGGCGGTGGTCAGCCTGGCCCTGGCGGCAACCGGCAGCGGGTTGATTCTCCTGAATGCCGCGCAACAGCGCCGCAGCCTGCAACGTGTTCAGACCATGGACACGGCGGTGCGGACCATCTTCGATCTACGAACCACACTGAGCGATTATGGACTCCATGGATTGGAGCGGGCGCGCATTCAATGGCTGCAACGCCACCAGGATTTCTCCGTCCTTCTGACGGCCAACCAAGGCGTGCTGTCCACCCCGCCGGAGGTCTGGCGGGAGCTCACCGAGAATCACGAGACGATCGGCAAGCTCTTCGAGCAGCTGTGCACGGTTCAGGAGGAACAGCGGGCGCAAGGCAGTTCTACCGATCTGCAGCGGGCACACCTTCTGGGGCGAATCCATATTTACCTCGTGGCCAATCTGCGGCTGATCGAGGACTGGATGATGCGGACCTACGAGGTCGTCCGCCGCCAGCAGCGGCACACCGTGTGGCTGGCATGGACAACCGGGGTTCTGATGTTCGGGGTCGTGGCCGTCTTGGCGGCGACCCTACAGCGCAGCGTGATCGGTCCGGTGCTGCGCCTGCGTGGCGCCGCGGTGGAGGTGGGCAAGGGGGATCTCGGGCGCCGGGTCTGTGCGACGTCGCGCGATGAGATCGGGGATCTGGGCCGCGCGATCAACCGGATGCTGGCGGATCTGGAGCGGACGACGATTTCACGGGACCGTTTGGAAGCAGAGGCCTCCCGGCGGCGAACGGCAGAGGAGAGGCTGCGGGCGGCGCTGGAAGAGCTGCGGGTTTCGAACCGCGAGCTTGCCCAATTTGCCTACATCGCCTCCCATGACCTGCAGGAACCGCTGCGTTCGATCGTGAGTTTCGCCGAGTTGCTGGCGCGGCGCTACCGGGACCGGATGGGCGAGGATGCCGAGGCGTACATCGATTTCATCCTCCAGGGCGCACGCCGCATGCACCTATTGATCCAGGATCTTCTGACCTACTCGCGCGTGACCTCCGGCGAGCTGGCCGTCGAGCCCATTGCGGCCCAGGCGGCCCTGGACGAAGCCGAACAGAATCTGCAGGCCTTGATCGAATCCTCCGGGGCCCAGATCAGCGCCGATTCCTTGCCGCCGGTGACGGCCAACCATGCGCAGCTGGTCCGTCTGTTCCAGAATCTGATCGCCAACGCAATCAAGTTCCGTGGCCGGCAAGCTCCGCGGATTCGCGTCACCGTGGAGAAGGAAGGGGATGACCCGGTCTTCGCCGTGCGGGATAATGGCATCGGTATCGATCCGGCCTATCACGAGCGGATCTTCTCGCTCTTCAAACGGCTTCATCCGGAAGATGACTATCCGGGAACGGGGATCGGTTTGCCGGTGTGCAAGCGTATCGTGGAACGCCTCGGCGGCCGCATCTGGCTCGAATCGGCGCTGGGTGAGGGCAGTACATTCTACTTCACGCTCGGCGGGCATCCCGCCCGCGGGCCAAAGGAGCGGCATGCGGATTCTGTTGACCAATGATGACGGCGTCAATGCCCGCGGATTGCAAGCCCTGCGAGTGGCCTTGCAGGACGTGGGCGAGGTCTGGATCGTAGCTCCCGATCGGGAGCAGAGCGCGGCCAGCCACGCGCTCACGCTGCGGGACCCGCTGCGGCTCGAACGGATCGATGAACGCGTCTTCTCCGTGTCGGGGACGCCGACCGACTGCGTCCTGATGGCGGTGCGCGGGATCGAGGGCGTGCTCGAGCCCCGACCGGACCTGATCCTCTCCGGCATCAATCACGGGCCCAATATGGGCGATGATGTGACCTACAGCGGCACGGTGGCCGCGGCGCTTGAAGGTCGCCTGCTCGGCGTACCGGCGATCGCCTTCTCGAACGTCCATTGGCACCCGAAGCATCTGGATGCTTCCGCGCGCTGGGCGCGTGAACTCGTCCTGCGGCTGGCCGGCGACGGGCTGCCGCCGGATCTGCTCCTGAACGTGAATGTGCCCGATCTGGAGTTCGAGGAGATCCGGGGTTGGAAGGCCACCAAGCTGGGGCTGCGCGTCTATCGCGATGAGATCATCTCGCAGGTGGACCCGCGGGGCCGGGCTTATTTCTGGATCGGGGGGGACCCTCCGGTCTGGGAACAGGATGACGACAGCGACTTCGGAGCCGTTTCCAGCGGCTATGTGTCGGTCACGCCCCTGCAGAAGGACTGGACGGACAGGGAAGGCCTCCGGGAGCTGCGGCGGCTGGAAGGGTCGGCCACACACCCGTGAAAGCCCTCCCGCCGGCGGCGTCTGCGCGTGCGGACGGCGCCGGGAGCAAAGGAGCGACGAGCATCGTGCACAGTGACTACCGCCAGGCCCGCCAGCGCATGGTGGCGCGCCAGCTGCGCGCCCGCGACATTCGGAGTGAACCCATCCTGTCGGCCTTCGAGAGCGTGCCGCGCCACCGATTCGTGGATGCCGCGCTGGCCGGGGAGGCCTACTCCGATCGCGCCCTTCCGATCGGACACGGCCAGACGATCTCGCAGCCGTACATGGTGGCGGTCATGACCGAGTTGCTGGCTCCCGAGCAAGGCCAGCGGGTCCTCGAGATCGGCACCGGCTCGGGCTACCAGGCCGCCATTCTGAGCAAGCTGGTCCGCAGCGTCTTCACCATCGAGCGGATTGCGGCGTTGGCCGAGCGGGCGCAGGCCGCCTTGGCCGACCTGAAGATCACCAACGTTTTGCAGCTCGTCAGCGACGGTTCCGTGGGCTGGAAGGCGTACGCTCCCTATGACGGCATCATGGTGACCGCCGGGGCTCCCCGTGTGCCCTATCCGCTCGTCAGACAGCTGACCGACGGAGGGCGCCTGGTGGTCCCGACCGGGTCGCGCCACAGTCAGAAGCTCACGGTTCTGGTCCGCGTGGGCGACGCCTATGAACAGGAGCAATGCGTGCCGTGCACCTTCGTGCCGCTGGTCGGTGAGGAGGGATGGGACGAAGGGTGAGCAGGAAGGTGTCGGCGGGCGATTCTCGGCTTGGCTTCGCGGCCTACCTGCGCGCACGAGCCGGCAAGTTTCGTAACACGTTGCTAAACAATTCGTTATAGATCCATGACGCGGGGGATTCGCCCCGCGGGCGCGGGTCACTCGCCCAGACCGGAGGTCGCCTCGATAACCGGCGGGAGACAGAAAGTAGCTTGACCGATCGAAAATCTAGGGTACACTAGGTTTTAGAAGTGTCGGGGCGTAGCGCAGTCCGGTAGCGCACCTGGTTCGGGACTAGGGGGTCGGAGGTTCAAATCCTCTCGCCCCGACCACTTTGGATCAACCCTATCCCTGGGTGGTTCCCCTCCATGAAAGGAGGGGAGACCATGAGTACGAAGAAGTGCACGGTTCGCCGTGCAGAAGAGCGGGCACGCAAACACCCTCATGTGCCTGCGGCGGTGAGCACGCCCCCACGTGCTCCCGGGCTGACTGCGCTCCTCGAGGAGGGGCAGCGCAACGGCGTCCTGGATTCGGAGCAGGTCGAAGCGTCGATTCTGCACGAAGTACCCGAGGCGTCCGAGTTCGCTCTGTTCCTCGATCTGACGCGTACGTTAGGCATCAAGATCCGTGAAACGGCCATTCCCCGTCCGGCCAGGATCGACACGCTTCCGGTCTACTTCCGGGATGTGTCGCGCTATCCGCTGCTCACGGCTGAGCAGGAGAAGGCCTTGGCCAGGCGGGTGCGCAAGGGCGACCGCAAGGCTGCCAATCTCATGGTGCTGAGCAATCTGCGCCTGGTGGCCAATATGGCGCGGCGCTTCGCGGGCAAGGGCATGGATCTCGAGGATCTGATCGAAGAGGGCAACCTCGGCTTGATCACCGCCGTGCAGCGGTTCGATCCCGAGAAGGGCTTCCGCTTTTCGACCTATGCCGCATGGTGGATCCGGCTGGCGATCGCCAAGGGACTGGCCGAGCAGTCGCGCACACTCAAGATCCCGTTGCACGTCATGCGCTCCCTGCACAAGTACATCGAGACCGAGCGGCGGCTGTCACTGGAGTGGGGGCGCTTTCCCACGCCGGATGAGATCTGCCGGGAGGCCGGTTTCGGTGCCCGGCGCTCACGCAGCGTCAGCCAGCTCGTGCGCGGGATCAAGTCGTTGGATGAGACGGCCACGCAAGAGGCCGGGCGCGGCCTCAGCCTGCTGGAACGAATCCCGGATGCCCCGTCCCTCGAGGACGTCCTGCATCGTCAGATGGAGAGCAAGCATCTGGACAGACTGATGCAGAGACTATCCGAGCGCGAGAAGCTCGTGCTGCGGATCCGCTACGGATTCATGGACGGTGCCCCGCGCAGTCTGAATCGCACGGGCACCTTCCTGGGCGTGAGCCGCGAGCGCGTCCGTCAGATCGAACGGCGGGCGCTCATGCGGATCCGGGAGTGGATGGCGGAGGAGGAACGCCGGGGCGCCGAGGTCCTGGCCAAATCCGGAGGGAGTCACCTGGCCTAGCGCGCCAGGCCGCCACTCTCGTTTGGGGGTCGAGCCGGACGCGGCTTCCTTGTACACTGCGGCTCGGTGTGGATCCCTACGGGAGGTGGTTGTGAACGAATTCGCGCAGCTTCTGCGCCAGACGATCCGGACGATTCCGGACTTTCCGACGCCGGGCATCGAGTTTCGTGACCTCACGCCCGTGCTGCAGAACCCCTCCCTGCAGGCGGGGTGTGTCGCGGCGATGACCGAGCGTTTCCCGAGCGCGGGCTTCGATGCCGTCGGGGGTATCGAGGCCCGCGGCTTCATCTGGGGCGCGTTGCTGGCCCACGAAACGAAAAAGCCCTTCTTTCCGTTCCGCAAGGCGGGCAAGCTGCCCGGTTTGACCTACCGGATGGCCTACGACCTCGAGTACGGCGAGGCCGTGATGGAGATCCACCGGGACGCCTTCGCGCCCAGTGCGCGGATCCTGATCGTCGACGACCTGCTCGCCACGGGCGGAACGGCGGCGGCGGCCAGTTACCTGGTCAGAGAGGCCGGGGGCGAGGTGGCCGGGATCGCTTTCCTGGTCGAGCTAGGTGGCCTGGGTGGCCGGGAGGCCTTGATCCGGGCCGGGGTGCCGCCTGAGCGCATTCTGAGCATGGTGCGCTACGAGTAGCACCGCGCGGATGGAGGCGGGTGGCTAGCGACGCTCTGGCGGCGGCTGCGCCAGGTGCGTGCCGATGCCGACACCCTTGTAGCCCGCGCTGCGCACGATATCGAGCAACCAGACCACCTGGCCATGCGGCACCGCCGTTTCGGCCTTGATCGTGATCTGGCTGCCCGGGTCTGCCATCCGGATCTGCTCCAGCCGACCCTTGACCGCGGACAGGTCGATCGGCTCGCCATTCAGACGCAGCCGGCCCCCCTCGATCATGATCAACTCCACGTGCGGGGTGGGCGCTTCGCGCCGGGCAGGTTGGGCCGTGGTGGATTCGGGCAGGCGCAGTTCGAGTTCGCCAACGCGCTTGAATGTACCGGTGATCGCGAAGAAGATGATCAGCAGGAAGAGCACATCGATCAGCGGCGTCACGCTGAGACTGACGCGCCGGCGCTCGTCGGATACGCGGAATGCGAGGGAGCTCATGTTCGCACCTCCCGTTCCGGGGCGCTCGGGTGGCCGCCGTGCGGATCTTCGTCTCCGGGCGGAGCGACCCGCAGTCGGGCCACCAGGCGGCTGGCCTGGCCCTCGATCTCGGCGATGAGCGTTTCTGCCTTGGCGGCCAGAAGGTTGTGCGCCACGAGCGTGGGAATGCCGATGCCCAGCCCGATGGCCGTGGTGACGATGGCCTCACTGATGCCCCCCGACAGGGCCTGCGGGTCACCCAGACCGGCAACCGAGATCGACGCGAACATCTTGATCATGCCGATCACGGTGCCGAGCAGGCCCAGCAGCGGGGCCACCTGGGCGATGGTGCCCAGCCACACCAGATGGCGCTCGAGGACGGTCGCCCGCTGACGGCCGATGTCATTGAGTGCATCGCGCATCACCGCCCAGGGCGCGGCGGCCTGTTCCAGTCCCACGCGGATCACGTCCGCGAAGACCCCCGGGTGGCGGCGGCACACATCGATGGCCAGACGCAGGTCGCGGCCGGGCCGCGCGGCATCCACGACCCCGGTGATCTCCGGCGGGAAGATGCGGCGGCGCTGCAGCGCGAAGATACGCTCGATCGTGATGACCGAGGCCAGGATGCTGCACAGTCCCAAGGGGTAGACAAGCAAGCCGGCCTTCTGTAGGAACTCGAGCATGGGCAGCTGCCTCCTTCCGGGCCTGGATCAAACTCAGGGCTCCGGATAGGCCATCCGGATACGGATGACCAGGGTGTTGTCGGGAAAGGTTTCGGGGAGCGGGTCATAGGGCGCTGCCACCTGAATCGCATGGAGACTTGCGTCATGCAGGGCGCGATGGCCCTGCTGATCGGTTGTCTCGGCGCGCAACAGAACACCCTGCCGGTCGATCTCCAACTCGACGAGCGTCCAGCCATGGATCAGGCCCAGGTGGAATCCCATGGGAGCCACCCAGCGTTGCATGACAGCCCGCCGGAAGTGCTGCAGCCAGGGGGCGTATTCCCAGGCCGTGGTACTGAGCGTGATGTCGCCCGGGAGGGCCGCGTTCCCGTGCGGATGGGACATGGCATCCTGCCGAAGACCACCGGCGCCCACGGAACGATCCGCCGATTGCCCGGACTGCGCGGGTGTGGGGGAGTGCGGCTGGGCACCGTGCTCCTGGGCCCGCGGTGGATCGAGTGGAACCGGGGCGGCGGATGAGCGCGCAGATCCCTGCGGTTCGGGTGTCTCCATCCGAACCTGCGGCAGATCGGAGGAGCCCAGCATGCGC
Organism: uncultured bacterium; assembly: GCA_964417675.1. Classification (GTDB taxonomy): domain Bacteria; phylum Eisenbacteria; class RBG-16-71-46; order CAIMUX01; family WJJG01; genus CAYQJL01. Next base: position 21,162 of record CAYQJL010000151.1, read on the forward strand.
GGCAGGTGCTGATCGATTCCGCCGGGGATCTCATCGCGCGCCCGGCTCTGGACATTGCTCAGGGCGATGGGTTCGTCGGGGGGCCGCTCCTCGGCCCGATCGGGGGCCTGTTCGCTGAAGAGCTGCGGCGCCGCGGCGGCGTCGGAAGCAGGGGCGAACAGGACCTGGATCAGATCGCGCGGCTCGGACTCATGGTCGGGGACCTCGAAGAGCCCCGCCGCGCTCAGCAACAGCAGCAGGCCGCCGTGCAGCAGCACGGTCAGAAGACCGGCCACGCCCCAGATCCCAGGTCCGGTTCGGTATCGCTCTGTTGCTATCGTGCGCAGATCATCCCCTGTCATCCCCGGAGTCCCGGGTTCAAGACCGGCTGGCCATCGGCTCGGGGGCGGCACCACTTCCCTATACGCGCGTTCGGAGTTCCGGTTCCGGAAGGCATATCATGGGAATCAGTTAGCGGTCCGGGGCGATTCGGAGGCGTCGGGGGGCGACCTGCGTGCCAGCCGGGCGCGGCGGGCGCCCGGCCAGCGGCTCGGCCGGCCTTCTGCGTGGTTGACAAGAGAACCCAGGAAACGCCAAGCTAGCCTCCCTGATGCGGCCGTGCTCATCACGCACGACCGCATATCGTTCGCCCTCGTAGCTCAGGTGGATAGAGCAACGGTTTCCTAAACCGTAGGCCGCAGGTTCGAGTCCTGCCGGGGGCACAGACCGCGCATGCGCGCACTCGCACCGCCGCCCGCCGCTTGCCGGGAACTGCCTTTTCCCTTGCCCCCCACACTGGTACTATGCCGCGGCGTGGCAGGCAGGCGGAGGGGATTGGACGTGGAGATGCGCCAGGACGGCAAGATCCAGCCCGGCTCGGGCTGTCCCACAGGGGAGCCCGCGCCCGGCGTGACGGCCGTCGCGGCCCAGACGGCGCGGCCGCGCCATTGGGTGCTCTCGGCGGGCAAGCTCAGCCTGGGAACGATCCTGAGCCGCCTGCTCGGGGTGGTGCGCGACATTCTGCGCGCCTACTACTTCGGCACCGGGATGGCGGCCGATGCCTTCACCATCGCCTTTCGCCTGCCGAACATGTTGCGGGCCCTGTTTGCCGAGGGCGCGCTGAGCGCGGCCTTCGTACCGGTGCTGACCGAGGCCATGGAGAAGGGGGCGCAGGGGGAGTGGCGCCGCTTCGTCGCGAATGTGGCCGCACTGCTCTCGCTGGCGCTGCTGCTGGTCAGCCTGGCCGGCGTCCTGGTGGCCCCCTATCTGATTCCCCTGATCGTGCCCGGCTACGCCGAGGTGCCCGGCAAGATCGAGCTGACCGTTGACCTCACTCGCTGGCTCTTCCCCTACATCTTCCTGATCGGCCTGGCCACCCTGGCGATGGGCACGCTGCACGCACTGCGCCACTTCACCGCGCCGGCCCTGTCGGCCGTGGTGATGAACCTGGGCATGATTGGGGGCATGCTGCTGGTGAGCCCGCGCCTCGGGGAGGCCCCCGAGAGAATGATCTACGGCCTTGCCTGGGGCGTACTCGGCGGCGGCCTCCTCCAGTTGCTGATCCAGGTGCCCCCGTTGTGGAAGCACCGGCTGTGGCGTTCTCTGCGGCTTGCATTGCATGACACGCGGGTACGCAGGATGGGCCGCCTGATGATTCCGGGTGTCCTCGGCATGGGGGTTGCCGAGATCAACGCCTTCGTGGACACCTTCCTGGCCTCGTTGCTGGCGGCCGGAAGCGTCTCGGCCCTGGAGTACGGCCATCGCGTGATGCAGCTGCCGCTGGGCGTCTTCGCCGTGGCCCTGGGCACGGCGGTGCTGCCCACGATCGCGCGGCTGGCCGCGCGCGGCCAAGAGCAGGAGCTCGCCAAGCAGTTCAGCCTGGCGGTGCGGCTGGCGCTCTTTCTCCTGCTGCCGGTGACCGGCTACTTCCTGATCGTGCACCGCAGCCTGCTCGGCCTGCTCTTCCAGCGCGGCGCCTTCGCGGGCGGGGACTCGCTCGAGCTGGTCTCGCGCGCGTTTGTCTTCTACAGCCTGGGCTTGTGTTCCTACGGTCTGGTCAAGGTGATCGTGCCGGTCTTCTATGCCCGCCAGAACACGCGGACCCCGGTGCGCACGGCCGCGATCGCCATGCTGGCCAACATCGTGCTCAACATCGTGCTGATGCGCTATCTGGCGCTGGGTGGCCTGGCACTGGCCACGGCCCTGGCGAGTACACTCAATGTTCTGCTGCTGGTGCGGGCACTCAAGCGTCAATACGGGGTATGTCTGGACTCGCTCGTCGCGCGCTCGGCGGCGATCTCCGCAAGCGGAGCCCTGTTGGCAGCCGGGAGCGCCTGGGGCAGCACCGTCGTTGTGGGACGCCTTGTGCCTCCCACGGCCGGCGCGGTGCTCGGCGGTGTGATTCTTCTGGCCGGGAGCCTGATCGCCGCGGGAGCAACCTACCTGCTGACGCTGCGCCTGCTGGGCAGTGGCGAACTGACATTCTTCCGGGATCTGCTGCGGGGCCGGGTATCATCGACATGACAGCGCGAAGCAAACCATGGCGCGAGCGCATCGAGCAGAAGCTGAAGCTCCTGCCCGATCGCCCGGGCGTCTATCTGCTGAAGGGGGGATCGGGTCAGATCCTGTATGTCGGGAAGGCCAAGCGCCTGCCGGGCCGCGTGCGCTCCTACTTCCGTGGGGACACGGCCGATCCGCGGCTGCACCAGCTCCGTGAACGCATTCGCGATCTCGACTACATCGTGACGGCTTCGGAGGCCGAGGCGCTGATTCTCGAGGCCAATCTGGTGCGCAGCCACCGGCCGCGCTACAACATCGATCTGAAGGACGACAAGAGCTACCCGTTCATCAAGGTCACGCTCCACCAGGAGTTCCCGCGCATGCGGGTGACGCGCAAGGTCTACGCCGACGGTTCGCGTTACTTCGGGCCCTTTGTGCGCGTCAAGGAGATGCGCTTGGTCTTGCGTTCCCTGCGCCGGCTGTTTCCACTGCGCAGCTGCTCGGACCGGCGCTTGAAGCAGGGCGGCCGGCCCTGTCTGGACCATGCCATCGGCCTGTGCCCGGCGCCCTGTGCGGGGTATGTCGAGAAGGGGGCCTACCGGGAGACGGTCGCGGGCCTGCTGGCCTTCCTGGAGGGCAGGGACGCCGAGGTGCTCGCGCAGTGGGAGGCGCAGATCAGGACGCTGGCGGCGCAGCTGCGCTTCGAAGAGTGCGCGCGGCTGCGGGACGATATCCAACGGGTCCGGATGCTTCATCAGCCGCAGCGCATGACCGACCTGGAGCGTCCGGATCTGGATGTGATCGGCCTGGTCACCCGCGGCCGGCGGGCGGTGGCCGCGCTCTTCTCACATCTCGAGGGGCGGGTGGTCGGTGCCTGGCGGCTCGTGGCCGATCACGCCGAACAGGCGACCGAGGAACAGATCCTGCGCACCTTCCTGGCGGAGCATTATCAGGGCCGTGAGCGCATTCCGCCGTGGGTCGTCTGCAACCACAGGCCGGCCGACCAGGCCGTCTTGGCCGGATGGCTTTCGAAGAAGGCCGGCCGGAGCGTGCGCTTCGGCACGCCGCGCCGTGGAGCGCGCGCGCAACTGCTGCGCGCGGCGGTCGAGAACGCCGCGCTGGCCCTCGAGGAGATCGAACTGATCGAGGAGGGCCGGCAGCAGCGGCTGGCGGCCTCGGCGTACGAGTTGCAGGAAGCCCTGGGGTTGCCCGCCCCCCCGGTGCGAATCGAGGGCTATGACATCAGCCATCTCCAGGGTGATCTGGCCGTGGGATCCCAGGTCGTCTTTCGCAATGGGGTGCCGTACAAGTCGGCCTACCGCCGCTATCGGATCCGCCTGGCCGGCGGGCCGGATGATGTCGCGATGCTGGCCGAAATGCTCGTGCGGCGAGCGCAGCAGTTGCTGCCCGAGAGGATCCCGGAGGATGCGACCGGCAGTGCACGGCAGCGCCGGGCGCGGCGCGATCGGGAGGCGCGCAAGCGGCGCGAGGCGACGCCCGATCTGATTCTCATCGACGGCGGCCGCGGGCAGGTGAATCGGGCCGCGCTCGTTCTGCGGGAGGCCGGCTTGGGCAAGATCCCGCTGATCGGGCTGGCCAAGCGCGAAGAGGAGATCTTTCTCCCCGGGCGCAGCCAGCCGCTGCTCTTGGGCCGCGCCACGGCCGGGCTCCAGCTGCTGCAACGCGTGCGCGACGAGGCCCATCGCTTCGCGGTCGCCTATCACCGGCAGCTGCGCGTGAAGAAGATGCGGACCGATCCCCTGGCGGGCATCCCGGGACTCGGCCCGAAGAAGCGCCAGGCCTTGCTCGACCAGTTCGGCGGTCTGGCGCGGCTGCTCGAGGCCGACGCCGCCGAGATGGCCAGGACGCCCGGAATCGGGCCGCGGCTGGCGGCGGTCATCGCCAGGCATCTCGAAGGGAGCGCGGGCGATGCCTCGTGAACCTGCCGGCGGGCTCTCGCCAGGGGCCGGGTCGGATCTTCCGGCGGCGTTTCGCGGCGTCCTCGAGGAGTACCTGTTTCACCTGGCGATGGTCCGGGCCATGTCGCCGCGCACGGTCGAGGCCTATGGTCGGGATCTGGTGATGATGATCCGCCGCCTGGCCCAGCGGGGGTGCGCGGGGCCGGCGAAGGTCGCTGAGCGCGATCTGAAAGAGTACATCATGGTGCTGCACGAGGAGGGCCGGCAGCCGGCCACGGTCGCCCGGGCAAGGTCCTCGATCCGATCCTTCTTCGCATTTCTCCATCGAGAGGGCATTCTCGGCATGGATCCTTCCCGGGATCTGGAAGCGCCGCGCGGATGGCAGCGGATCCCGCGGGCGCTCACGGAAGAGGAGGCGATCCGTCTGGTGGAATCCGTGGTCGGAGAGCGGCCGCTGGATCTGCGCGATCGGGCGCTGCTCGAGCTCGGGTACGGGACGGGAGCCCGGGTTTCGGAGCTGCTCGACCTGTGCCTGGAGGACTGTCTCTGGGAGGAGAAACTGGTGCGCCTGACGGGCAAGGGGGCGCGCATGCGGCTTGTTCCGCTGGGAGTGCCTGCCATGGCGGCAGTTCGTGCCTACACTCTCTACGGGCGTCCCCGGTTCCTCGAGACGCGCCGGCCGGCCGGTGGGCCGCCGCCGCAGCTGCTGCTCAATGCCCGGGGTGGACGGCTCAGTCGCATGGGATTCTGGAAGATTCTGCGCAAGCGGGCGGCGGCGGCGGGTCTGGAAGAAGGGATCCATCCGCACCTGCTCCGTCATACCTATGCGACCCATCTGCTGCGGGGTGGGGCCTCGCTGCGCATCGTGCAGGAATTGCTCGGCCATGCGCGCCTGGCCACCACGCAGATCTATACGAGCGTGGATGAGCCGTACTTGCAGGAGATACACCGGCAGTTTCATCCACGCGGCTAGTCGGGTATGATGCATGGACTTGAGAGAGGCGAGCGAGGCGCAGGATGTTTCCCGGATCAAGGGGGGAGCCGATGATGCGGCGATGGCGATCAGGACGCGTCAGGGGACGGGGTTGGACGCCTCTGGCGGTTGGCACGTTGTGCGCTCTGTCGGGACTGTCTTGGGGTTGGGTCGAGGATGCGTCCGGATACGAGCATCGCCGGGGCACGGTGAGTGTGGGAGGCCAACTCCAGTATGGAGAGCTGCGGGGCGATTCGGAGTGGGGCGATGTCTTTGCCCGGGACTTCGGCGGGGTCATCAGCGTGCGTCAGTATGCGGCCCGCACCCGCGCGTGGGGCTTGACCTTCGAGGTGCAGAAGTTCCAACGCAGTGCCAATTGGCCGAAAGGCCTGGCGAACTGGACCGATGCAGATGAGCTTCAGTATCAGGTGATCATGGGGGACTACTACCTCTACTTCCGGCGGCTTCACAAGCAGTGCCCGTACCTGGTGTTCAGCGCCGGGTTCTACCACCCCCAGTTGGTCTACAAGTACCAGGACGAGCAGGGAAACGAGTACGAGGAGGTCGAGTATCCCAGCGATGCCTTCATGGGACGCGTGGGGGCCGGCATGGAGTACTTCATCAACCGGACCGTCGCCGTGGATGGCAGCGCATCTCTTTACCTGGTATCACGTTCCGGGAGTTCCGGGCAAACCTACAGCGGCCAGGTGGCCCTCGGCATCCATCTATATGTAGGCAATTAGCCGTCGCTCGTGCTAGGATCGCAGGTCACGATTTGTCCCGTCTTGGTAGAGACGGGTCCCGGCGGGCGGCCGCGTCTGCGAAACGCGCGTGGACAGCGGTGGCCACGGGCCGTGTGGGCCCGCTACGCCGGTGGATTGGCATGTAGAGGGCAGGGCGTCGTGACGGTGCGATCATACGCAGTGGGTGACAAGGTCATCCATCAGGTCTTCGGTGACGGCCTGGTGGTCGAGGTGCGCAACCGCGATTTCTTCGACATTCTCGAGATCGCCTTCTCGGATGGGGTTCGCAAGGTCACCTCCATCCATCCCCAGTTGTGTGCGGCTGCCGATGCCGGCCCGGCGCCCGGGCCCCGGGGCGAACCGGCCGCGATGAGTGCGGCCGAGGAAGATGTCCTCGATCTGCCGCCGCAACAGAAGCGCCCGGCCCGTGCTCCCAGGAAGGTTGCCACGGCTGCGCAGCTCGCGGCGCAGCTCGATCCCCTGGGGTTTCAGTTCGAGCGCTCCCCGATTCTCCAAGTGGATCGCTCCTCACTCCAGCCGTTTCTGAAGCCAAAACAGCTCGAAACGGGCAGCCCCAACGAGCTGCTCTTTCACTTGCAGGCACTGCGCGTGGCCCGGCAGCGCGGTTTCGAGCAATTGCTGGCCCTTTCCCACGCGCGTGACGTTCAGCGTCTCGAGCATCAGATTCGCGCCTGCTTGCGCGTGATGCGGGAGATGAAAGGGCGAGCGCTGCTGGCCGATGAGGTCGGGCTCGGCAAGACGATCGAAGCCGGATTGATCCTCAAGGAATACCTGTTGCGCACCCTGGTCAAGAACGTTCTGATTCTCACGCCGGCCTCTCTGGTCACGCAGTGGCGCGAGGAGTTGCAGCACAAGTTCGGAATTGATGCGCACCTCTATTCGCGCGGCGATCCCTGGGACAGCGCACCGATTCTGATTGCCTCGATCGATACGGCCAAATCCCTCAAGAATCGCCGCGCGATCGGGGATGTGGGCTTCGACATGCTGATTGTCGATGAGGCCCACCGGCTGCGCAATCACCTGACGCAGGCCTGGAAGTTCATTGACGCTCTCAGTCTGAAGTACCTGCTGTTGCTCACCGCCACCCCCGTGCAGAACGACCTGCGAGAGCTCTACAACCTGGTCACACTGCTCCGCCCGGGGGTCCTGGGCACCTATCGTTCCTTCCGCAAGGATTTCGTGGTGCGGGGAGACCGGCGGCTGCCGAAGAACACGCGGATTCTTTCGCAGATCCTGGCCGACGTCATGATTCGTACGACTCGCAGCAGCACGTCCATTCAGTTTCCGCGCCGGGATGTCCAGATCTGCGCCCTGGATCTGTCCCCGGCCGAGGGTCGTTTCTACGCGGAGGTCTCGGAGTTCATCCGCCGGGCCTCGCAGGGGGAGGAGCGCCTGCGCCGCCAGATTCCCTGGCCGCTCCTGCTCATGGTCCTCCAGAAGGAGATCGGCTCCTCCACGGCCGCGGCGCTCGGCACCCTGCGCCGCGCCACCCGGGGCCGGCTGGGCGGCGCCAGCCGGGATCTGAAGAGCCTGATCGAGCTCGGCGCCGCGGTGGACCAGCACGCGAAGCTCGATGCTCTGGTGGAGATCATCGAACGCTGCCGGCAAGAGAAGGAAAGGGTACTGCTGTTCTCCCAGTTCCGGCGCACGGTCGAGTTCCTGGGCGAGCAGTTGCGTGCACGCGGCATCCGGGTCGGTCTCTTCCACGGGAGCATGACCCGCACCGCCAAGGATGCGGTCGTGCAAGCGTTTCGGGACGGTCTCGATGTGCTCGCGAGTACCGAGGCAGGCGGGGAGGGGCGCAATCTGCAGTTCTGTCGGACCGTCGTGAACTACGATCTGCCATGGAACCCGATGCGCGTCGAGCAGCGCATCGGCAGGGTCCACCGAATCGGGCAGGTGCGGGATGTACGTATCTTCAACTTCGCGGCCCGCGGAACGCTGGAGGCCTACGTCCTGGAGATCCTTCAACAGAAGATCAACATGTTTCATCTGGTCATCGGTGAGATGGAGCAGATTCTGGGGAATCTCGATTGGACCGAATCATTTGAATCGAAAGTATTTAGCGCCTGGACCCGGAGCAAGGTACCCGATGAGTTGGAGAAATCCTTCGGCGAGATGGGTACAGAATTGCAACGGGCCCGCGAGCGCTATGAGCACGTGAAGGCCTATGACCGGGAGGTGTTCGCCGTTGCCGAGGGCAATCAGAGCTAGGGGGTGAGTGGGATGAAGCGTTCCGAGATACGCGATTTCGTCCTCGACTTCCTGCGCCATCAAGGGGTCGCGGTCGAACAGGAGGCTCCCGACCTGTTGCGTATCCTGCCGGGTGGCGCGACTCCCCGGAAGACGCGGCTGCTGGCGTTCGGGCAGAGGACCCACCGGGCCCACGCCGAGGCCGAGTTCGTGGGGGTGGGGTCGGCGCTGCTCGACCAGCTGGTCGGCGATGCCACCCGGCGTGGGCGCCACGTGGTCAGCTATGCGGCGTTGCCGGCCGAGGAGGCCAAGGCCCCGGCCGCACCGGAGACCTTACGCGTTCCGGACGCCACCTGGCGGTCGCCGCAGCGGGCCTATCGACCCCTGTTTCTGTTTGTCTATGTAGCGGAGTATCGTACAATCGACGTTCCGGATGACCTGGAGTTGATCGCCTACGATCCCGCTCGGGGGGAATGGTTGGCTTCCTGCGAAGAGGTTCTGGCGGGGCTCGAGCGGGGGATGCCCGGGCCGCCGGAGGGTTGGCTGGCACTGTCATCCCGCCCGACCCCGGGTGCGATTTGTCGATCCCTGTCCCTTCTGGACAAGCGTCTCCAGCGCCGGACACGCAAGGTGAGAGACGCGGCCAATTTGGAGATCGCGCGCGAGACGGCCAACATCGAGGCATACTACCGGCAACTCATCGATGAGGTCAGGAACCCGGTCGGGCGGTCCCGTCTGTCCCCGGAGAGTGAAGAGCAACGGGTGCATGCGCTCCAACTGGACTGGAAGCGGCGCGTGCAGGAAGTGGCCCAGTTCTGGGAGGCGGGCGCGCACGTGCGCCTCTCGGCGGTGGCGGCGTGGATGGTGCCCTGCTGGGCCAGCCGATTGCGGTTTCAGGGGGGGCGCCGTGGCGGGCGGGGCCAAGGGCCGCTATGCCAGGTGGCCGAGTATGAGAGCGGGGCTTTTCTGACGCCCCGCTGCCCGCTATGCGGGCGCAAGTTGCGCAGGTCTGTCGATCTGATCGGTGCCGATCTGGTATGTGCAGCGCACGCGATGGAACGTCAGCTGCCGGCCCGCGGGGATCGACGCGCAGTGCGGAGTGAAAACGAGTAGAGGAGGTGCGGATGAACGGTACGAGCAACAGCCCTGGGATCGCACGGGCAGTGTGGCGGTTCTGGATGGGTCCTATGCGGTTGCTTGGTCTCGGCCTGGTATGCGTTGGATGCTTGACCGCGACAAGCGACCTCACCCAGCCGGCCAACGCGGCCAGCGAGTTCGAGCGGATTCGCGAGAAGGCTGCGGAAATGGCGATTTCGGTGAACGGCACGCACATGGAGACCTTCGCCGATGGCAAGAACTCCCAGCTCGAGAAGACCTACGGGGGCTATGGCTACCTGCTGACCCCGAGCAAGCTGGAGCGGTTGGCCGAGCTGGTCAATGAGGCGACTGATCCGGCCGAACGGGCGCTGCGCGAGAAGAGCGCCGCGGTCATCCGGTACCACGCCATCCATGCCATGGTGGCACCGGTGATGGACAATTGCCGCAACAGCATGCGTGACAACACGGTGACGGTCGATGGGCGCACACTGCGCTTGCGGGGACTGAGCCACGCCATCGGCCTGGATGAGAGCCGGGACAAGCGGCGCGGTGCTTATCTGGCTGCCAGCCAGCTGTACACCGCCATCAATGTCTACCGCCGCAGCCTGATGATGGATCTGGACAACCGGGCCGTGCAGCTGGGCTACGAGGGATACTACCGGTTCCTGCAAGAGGTGCAGGGCTGGGACGTGGCGTTGATGTCGCAGGTGGCTGAGAGCGTGCTGGAGGGAACCCAGGCGCAATACGAGACGCTCCTGGAACGTTGGGCCCAGCGCGAACTGGATCTGGACACCGGGAAGCTGCGTACCTACGACGCCATGCGGCTCTTCTTCTTTCCCGAGCTGTCTGCTGAGGTCAAGAAGCACAAACCGTTTGACCTGCTCACGGATGCCTTGGAGCCGATGGGACTGCGCCTGGACAAGCAGCGCAGCCTGCGCACCGAGGCCAGGGACAGGACCGGCCGGGAGCCCACCGCAACGGCCTACCCCTTGCAAGCCGGCAAGGGCCGCGTGGTCATGATTCCGTCGGAGATGATCAGTGACCTGCAGGATGCCCTGGGCGCCATCGGAGAGGCAGAGTTTCACTACCTGATCGCAGCCGACACGCCGTATGAGGATGCCTACTTCGGAAACAACGTGTACCCCTCGGCCTATGGGGCGCTCTTTCAGCTTCTGATGGAGGAACCGGCCTGGATCGAGGAGAATCTGAAGCTTGCCGACGTATCCGCGGCGGAGGTCAGCGAGGCGATGTGGCTGCGGCGACTCTATCAGGTGCGGGAGGCGGCCGGCCATTATCTCTTCCAGGTGCAGTTGCATGCCAATCTGCAGATCGATTCGGCGATCTACAATCAGATCATGGAACGGGCTGTGGGGTGGAAGCACATTCGCAATGACGCGGATGCCTACATGCTCAGCAATGACGACTATGCCAGCGGCGGCCGCTTGTTGGGCTGGGTCGTTGCGCTGCAGATCCGCGATCGGCTGCGGGAGAAGAACGGCGCCGAGTGGTGGCGGGATGAATCGATCATGAGCAAGCTGGAGCAAGGCGCCCGGCGGGGATTCGCCCCCAGCCTGGAGTCGTTCCTGTCCGTGTGGGGCGTGACGTCCCTGGATCCGTCGGTACTGGTGGCCGTGAAGCAATAGGCGTGAGGAGGACCAGTCTGTGTCGCAGATGACCAAAGAAGAATTGCGCGAGGATCCAGTCCTGGAACGGATCCAGTGGTTCGTGAATTTCGCGGAGCACAATGCGCGCTGGATCGCGCTCGGCGCGGTGATCGTCGTGGTGGTGATCGTGGGTTCGATCATGTTGGACAAGTCGAACAAGCGGTCCGAAGCTGAAGCCGAGCAGTTCCTGCGGGCCGGGCAGACCTATCTGTACCAGGGCAACTACGTGGGTGCCGAATCCGAGCTGCGCATGCTGCTTGAGTCGTATGCCGGGAGCCATTCGGCGATCGCTGGGCGGATCGCCATGGGCGATGCGCTGTATGCCCAGGGGCGCGCCGAGGAGGCTGTTCGCTACTACGAAGAGGCTGCCCAGAAGACCCGGGAACCCCTCCTGCAGGCGGCGGCTTATCGGGGTCTCGGCACCTCCTTGGAGAGTCTGGATCGCTATCCGGCCGCATCCATCGCCTACGAGAAGGCGTCCGGCATCCCAACCGCCTTCCAGAATGACGACCTGCTGGCCGCTGGTCGCAGCGCCTTGCGGGCCGGGGACGCAGCCCGCGCCGAACTGCTGCTGCAGCCCATCGACGACGGGGATGCCAGGCGGGAGTTGAAGAGCAAGGCGGCGTTCTACCGGGCCCAGGCCAAGGCGGAAGCGCGCTGACCCCCACGGATCAACGTGAACAGCAGGGCCGCCATCCTCTTGGATGACGGCCCTGCTCATGGGTCCGCGGGGGCGCCGTCAGCGGCACCCGACCCCCAGGGCCCCGATGCGGCCGCATCCGGAGACGCTCTCGCTGCACGGGGATCCGCCGGCCAAGCGCAGGTCACCGGCTGGAGCGTTGCAGAACTGGGGATCCTGCGAGATGTTGCCGGCCTGTCCAAGATGGCCGGCCAGAGCACCGGTCCAATTCCCAGCGTCGTTTCCATAGAGATCACAGCACAGCGGATCGATCGTGTCGGAGGTGTCGTCGAGCTCGATCGCCGCGGCCTGGGCGGTGAAGGCTACCAGGAGCCGAGTGAGAACCGGCGAAGAGTTCTCGCGGCAGACAATCGCCGCGCTGCTGGCCGCCGCGGTGTTGTCGTAGAAGGTGCAGCCGCGCAGGGTCGGGCCGGAGGCCTGATAGCAGTAGAGGGCCGCACCTTGGCCGGCCACATTGCCAAGGAAGAGGCAATCCTCGAACAGGGCCGCGCCGCGCTCGGTGCAGTAGACGGCCCCGGCCAGATCCAGGGCGCCATTGGCTTCGAAGGTGCAATTGTAGAACTCGGCGTCGGCGTCGCCATGCACGTGCACGGCGCCGCCACAGGGATAATCACCACCGGTCGCCAGGTTGCTCGCGAAGCGGCAGTCGTCGAAGGCAACGGCCGCGGAGGATTGGATCTTGAGCGCGCCCCCCAGCGGCGAGGCGTTCTGCTCAAAGGTGCAGTCGGAGAGTGCCGGTGAGCCGCCGTTGGCGAACATCAGGGCACCGCCGCTGACGGCGGCCAGATTGTGCTGAAACGCGCAAGCGTAAAACTCGGCGGCCAGGGAGGCAGCCGCGATCTCTCCGGAAACATACACCGCGCCGCCCCCGCTCTCGGCCTCATTCTCGATGAAGACACACGCTTCGAATCTGGGGGCCGCACCGCTGGCGAAGAGCGCGCCGCCATGGAAGGCGACATTCTGGGTGAAGCGGCAGTTGCGGAAGGTGGGCGTGGTGCCGGCCAGGCACTGAACGGCTCCGCCGTAGCGGGTATCGGGCAGGCCCGCGGGCGGAGCATAGCCTCCCCGTAGAACGAGGTTCTCCAGGAGCGTGTCGAATCCCTCGTAGGCGGCGAAGATCACGACCCGGTGGGGATCGGCGCTCGATCCCTCGCAGTCGAGGACGGCCGGCTCGGATTCTCCCGGCTCTGTCATCAAGACGAGGGCCTTTCCGCCGAAATCGAGGTCGCGGTTGCCGTCGCCACGATAGGTGCCCGCTGCCAACTCAATGACATCTCCGCTGACGGCCGCGGTCAGCGCTTCCTGGATCGTGGCGAAATCACCGCTCCCGTCCGGCTTGAGCCGGAAGGTGGCCATGCTCTCCCGGCGGGTTGTGGCCGTGACGATGTTGGAGAGATCGGAGGTGTTGCCGGCTTCATCGGTGGCGGTCAGGGCGATGTAGTAGGTGGTCTCCGGCAGCAGCCCGCTGAGCGAATACTGCTCCAGGGTGCCGGCCATCGAGGGCAAGGGCATGTCGCTGACGATCTCGGTCCATTCCTCCCACCAGTTGGGAGCGCTGCTCTCCACGGTGCTGTACCTCAGATCGTAGGCTCGCGCGTACCCGTCCATGCCGTCGTCGCCCGGCGCGCGCCACCGCAACGTCAGGGAGGTGGCGCCGTGATGATCGACATACAGGTCATCGATCGCCGCCGGGGCGGTCGTGTCAGGGGGCGCCAGGGTGGTCACATGGACCACTGTCGAGATCTCCGACCAGTTGGGCACCTCATCGGCGGTCTTCACAGCGAAGTAGTAGCGCGTTCCGGGAGACAGGTTCTCCACCAGCAGGGTCTCCGCGCTTCCGGGTGCGCTGGGCGCAAAGGGCGTCGGTGCCCACCGGGCACGGCTGAAGCGAAAGGTCAGCGAGTCCTCGGTTTCCGCATAGCGGACATCGTAGGCAGCGGCCAGGCCGGTGCGCCAATCATCACCCGGCGCGGTCCAGGCCAGCGTGACGCTGGTTCTCGTCGCGGCGAAGGCCGATAGATCATGGATGAAAGCCGGCGGCCGGCTGTCGGGGGCGGCGACATCCTCGTCGCAGCCGAAACCGGCCAGCGCCATGGCGGCCAGCAGCGCCGCAGCCAGGGTGCGCGGCCCCGGCTTCCAGATCGTCTCACCGCTCACCCGTGGGAATCTTCCAGCCTTCACCTGCATTCCTCCTGATCGAGACATCATGGGTGGCCCCGCCTGTGCTCCTGCGCGGCGGCCCCCTCCTCATTCCTCCGCGGTGGCCCCCTCCTCATTCCTCTGCGGTGGCCCCGCCCGTGCTCCTGGCCCTAGCGGGCCATCAATAGAATAGCCGGTTCCGCGTGGGCCAGCATCCGCAATGCCTGTTCCACAGCCGCGGGGGAGATGTGCCGCCGTGCCTCGGCTGCGCTCCACCATGACAGAGGGGCCTTGCCCTGCCGCGCATCCCAGACAGTGTACATGGCCTGGTTGAGCCTCATTTCCTGCTGCCGGAGCGTTCGGCCGAATTGCTTCTGCGCGGTACGCGTCCATTCCGCCGAATTGCTTCCCATGAGGGCTTCTCGCCGGATGCGCACGAATCCGGCCGCCAGGGCGTCCGTGTTCTCGGCGCGGGTTTCCGCTCCGGCGCGATAGAGCCAATGATCCCCAACTTGAGTCAGACTGGCGCCGATCCCGTAGGCCATGCCGCGCCGCTCCCGCAGGTCGAAGGCCAGGCGGGCGGAGAGAACGCCGGTGGCCACCCGCAGAGCGCCCTCCAACTCGGACCATGCCACGCTTCCCGCCCGCGTGCCGTCCGGCGGGGTGATCAGGAGGGTTTCGAGCACATAGGTGCGCCCCCCCGTGCCGGTCTGCAGATCGGACTGGAGGACCCGATTCAGCGGTGCCGCGTCCCTGGGGATCGCCTCCCGCGCGTCATAGGCGGCCAGAGCGTGGGCGGCGGGGTGAGCCGCCAGGGCCCCGAGACGTTCTTCCAGCCAGGCGCCGGCCTGCTCCCGGGCCTGCCACTGCTCGAACTGCCGGGGCGTCATCCCCAGCCGCGGATCCCCGCCGCCCTCGCCGGGGATCAGTGCGGCCGCCATGCGAATGAGATCCTCGCGGGGCTGTCCCGAGAGTACGCCGATCCAGACGCGCCGCGGGTCCAACCAACGTTCATGGTAGGCGACCAGATCGTCCCGGGTGATTCCCGCGATGCCCGCGGGCGTCCCATAGGGCGACCGTCCCAGGGGATGATCCGGCCCATAGAGCAGGTCGGCCAGCCACGCGGAGCCGAGCGCGCGCGCGCTCCGGGCTTCGCGCGCCAGGCGCCCTTGCAGGTGGGCCTTTTCGCGATCGAGGACCTCCGGCGCCAGGGCCGGACGCGCCAGCATCTGGCCAAGCAGGGCAAAGGCCTGCGCTGCGAATTCGTCGAGGCACTGGAAACGGACGAAGGAGAAATCCGGCTGCGTGTAATAGTCGTCGAAGGGGATGAAGCTGCGATCCGCGGTCTGCATCTCGGCTCCGAGTCCCTCGAGGGCATCTTGGAAGGCGGCCTCCGATTGCCCCTGGGGTCCTGCGCTCATGACCCGGTGAAGCAGCTCGGTGATGCCCTCCTGGCCGGCCGGCTCCAGGAAGTTGCGGCCGTCGATCAGGACGTATAGCGAGAAGGAGCCGTCGGCCGGCGCGCCCAGCAGCAACAGGTGCGATCCGTTCTCCAGCGCGACGCGATCGACCGTCAGGGGCAGCTCACGGCCGCCGGCTCCTGCCGGCAGCGTGTCCTTCCGTGCGCGACCCAGGGAGTCGGAGGCGGTGGATGGGGTGGGGGAGGCGGGCGCAAGCTCAGGGGAGGCGTGCGCCGGCTCGGGGGTGATCAGAATGGCCCAGGAAGGCCCCGCAAACAGGCCCTCCGCCGCCTGCCGAAGGTCAGCCTGCGTGACGGCCTCAATCCGCTCCGGGCGGCTCTCCAGACCCCATAGACCACGCAGGGCGATCTCCTCCGAATAGAGCGGGGCATACATGTAGGAGCGCTGGCGCGCGAAGGTCTGGGAGGCGCGCTCGCTGGTCTGCCAGGTTCGCAATCGAGCCGCATCGGGAACCGTCAGGGAGTCGAGGGCCCGCCGGGTGGCGGCCAGGAGCTGCTCCGGGTCGAGCTCGCTCGAACAGGACAGATCGATCTGCAGGCGCCCGAAATCCGGGCCACCGGTCCATGCCCCCGCACACGATAGAATAGCCCCCGGAAACGATTGTTCTAGAGTTGTATACAGTGGGGAGTTCACACCGTTTGTGAGCAGAGCTACAGCGGCCTCGCGCGCAAGCCCGTCATGGCGCGCCAGGGCCGGCGCATTGAACAGCAGACGCAAGTGGCCCGCGGGAACCTCCAGGCGGTGCCGGATGACCCGCGAGGACGCGATGGCGGCCGGGGCAGCCGGAGGCTGCGGCTTGCTTCCCGAAGGCCGCACAGATCCGTAGGTATCTTCGAGCCTTGCAAGAGCCTCTGATGGATCGAAGCCGCCCATGAGGACGATCTGTACGTTCTCGGGCACATAGAGACGCCGGTAGTAGGCCCAGACCTCGTCACGTTCCAGTTTCCGGATGGACGCCTCACTGCCCAGGATCGGGAGTCCATACGGGCTGCCCGGATAGGTCTCGCGTTCGAGCAGCTCGGCCAGCCGTGCCGAGCCCGACTCCTGGCTCTGAGCGAACTCCTCCAGGATGATCCCGCGTTCTTTCTCGAACTTCTGCGCCGGGATGCGCGAGTGAAAGAGCATGTCGGACTGAAGATCAAGCGCCAGAGACAGCTCGCTGGATGGCATGGTCATCATGAAGGCCGCATGGGTGCGCCGGGTGAAGGCATTGTTGAATCCTCCAGCGGCGTCGGCGGCCTCGTAGAGCTGCGCCTGGGTGCGGCGGGCCGTGCCGTTGAAGAGCATGTGCTCGAGAAAATGCCCGGCGCCCGAGAGGCGTTCGTTCTCGAAGCTTGAACCGGCGCCGATGACCGAGATGACCGTGATGACGCGGCTGGTCGCATCCGGCATCAGGAGGGCTTCGATGCCATTGGAGAGCAAGACTCTGCGGCTCTGGATCTTGTCGTCGCCGGCCGGGGCCGGATCGGCCAGAGCGGCGACCTGAAGAAGCGTCAGCAGAGCCAGCACTGCCGGCAGAGCCAAAACAGCCGGCAGAGCCAGCGCGCCGCCGCGGCGCGCTGGCGTGCTGCGAAGAGCCGAGAAACGTGCGGCGCCTGGCCGGGATGCAATCCGATCCATACAGCAGAGATCCTCCCATGCAGTCGAGATGAGCAATCCGTTGCCCGCCCGAGCGCCCGGCGGCCTAGGGCGGCACCACGCAGGTCAGCCTAGGGGATCGTTGCGCAAAGTACCAGCGTTCGGGGAAGGGCAATCGATGGCCAGATCGTAATGTCGCATAAGATTCATTATGTAAACCTAGCTATTGTGGCTCGGGGATCGCGGTGCCGGGCCGGGACGGCAGGCCGGAGCGCGGATTCGCCCGCAGCGGCCCAGCGCAGCGCAGTTTGCAGCACCGGTCCCCCCGTCTCGTTGCGAACGGCAATGCCATCGCGGGGACCTGCCGGGTCCCAGAAAGATCTCCGGCCCGGTTGCCGCCCCCCACCAACCGCGTGAACTCGCAGCGCACAATCTCATAATACCTTTCCACGCAATATGTTGACGGGATGGACAGGCTTGGCCTGCGCCGGCTAGGCGGCAACGACGAACCTGTCGCCAACACATTTTTTCTGCGGCTGCCGAGTTGGCATTGAGCTTGCATCTACGGTCGCCAAGAGCGGGCCCATTGATGTCGGATCCAAGGCAGAAACTTCGCGGCCGCGCTCGGTTTGAAGGAGGCAGAGTCTGCGGCACTCGTGAGTCGTCCGTAGGTCCGAGGGCCCAGAAATATTCATGTGGTGACCACCATCGGTGCTTGCGGCACGGTGATCGCGGCGAAGCCTCCTGAGCACACGATGCGGTGGGTGCTGGACACCCGTCGCGGGCTCCCGGCCACGGCCCAGGGCTCGAAAGGTTGAAGGGGTGCGCCTCCCTGGTGAGGCCCACCCCTGGCCTCGTTTAGGCGCCGCCACCGGAAGGATCGATGCGCTGCTTCAGGGGCCCGGCGGACGCGCCGGCTGGAACTAGCACAACGCCAGTCCGAGGTGGCCCTCGATCTTGCGGCTGAGCTCCGCGGCGGGGGCTCCACCGGTATGCTGCCCAACCACCTGTCCGTTGCGTATGAAGAGCAAGGTCGGAATGCTCATGATGTGATACTGGGACGCCGTGCGCGGATTGGCGGCGACATCCATCTTGCAGACTTTGAGTCGCCCGGCGTACTCGGCCGCGAGCTTCTCCACGACCGGGTTGAGCTTGAGGCAGGGTTCACACCACTCGGCCCAGAGGTCCACGACAACCGGCAGACCGGATTGGAGAACGTCTTGTTCAAAAGAAGCGTCGCTAACATCGTGCACCGCCGTCATAGCCCCTCCTGTTGAAGATGTCGGCCGAATGGCACAAGAGTCTGGATTCTATTTTGGACTCCATGCGGAGTTCGCGAGCGTTAGAATTCCGTTAGCTTTGCCGGCCGCCCGGCTGCGACCGCGCGTGATCAATGATCAACCGTTCGAGCGCCACATAGTCATGCGATCCGATCCAGCCACCGCCCTTGAGTGTGCGTTCCCATTCGTAGCATCCTTCGATCAGATTGGCAAGCCTGTGCTTCTGCGCCGGCGACAAAGGCGGCGCCGGCTGCGGTTGGCCTCCTGCGCCCCCACTCCAGCCTCCGCCGGCGCCATCACTCCTATCGACCGCGTGTGACGCCGAATAGCTCAGCTTCCACATGAAGCTGAAGGAAGACTCCTCGCGACGAACGCTCTGCAGTCGCTCGAGCGATTCGGCCAGTGTCCCGCGCACGATGGCCTCGACACATTGCCACGACGAGCCCAGCAGTCCCGAATGGAGCATCTTGCGCAGAGCCGGCAGATCGAGTTCTCCGTCCGGATGCATCAAGCTGATCTTCTCGAGCTCTTGGGAAAGCATCTGCAGATCGGTGCCCACGCGCTCCACGAGAAAGGCGGCCACCCCCGCCGAGAGCCGCAGCCCCCTCTGCGCGGCACGCTGGGTTGCCCAGCGCTGCGCATCGCGCGGGTACAGAGGCCAGAAATCGACGACCACCACGGGCCCCAGCAGATCCGCGAAAAAACGCGCCTTCTGTGTCAACTCGCGCGAGGTCTTGTGGGTCAACAGGATTACCGGATGGGCCGCGGGCCGGCCGGTGAGATCCAACCAGGTCTGTTTGTCCCGCTTGCCCGCCCGCGAAAGGCGGTCGATGCCTTCGATCAGCAACAGACGCTCGCCACCGAAGAGGCCGGCCTGGCAGGCCGCCGTGGAGATCTCCTGTACGGGCGCCTCCCCGGCCACAAACGTATCGACGGCATAGCGGGCCTGCTGCCGAGAGCCCTGGCCGCGCAAGGCGGCCTTGACCATCTCGAGGGCCTCGCCCTTCAAGAAGGACTCCGGGCCGCAGAAGGCGAACCATCCCGCCGGGGGTTGCTTGGCCAAGTGCGTACGCAGTTCATTCCACTTCAGCGACCGACTCCGGCTGCGCGTTACCATTGTTCCAGTGTCCTTGCAAGGATGTCCTGGCTCAGCTTCTCGATCGCCACGCCGCGTGCCTCGGTCTCGGAGTCGATCAGCTCCGCATTGCTGCTGGCCATGGCCGCATAGGTGGCCGTGGCGCGCAGGTTCTCATTGCTCCAGAGATCGCTGTTCTTGACGCGATCCTTCAGAACCAGCGACAGGGCGATCGCGACGATGTACTGGTCGGGCTCCTCGGCCGGCGTGTAGCTGTAGACCTTGCGTTCGTAGAGTGTGACGGCGCCCTCGAGCACACAGTCCGCTTGCCCCTCCCGGGCGATCTTGAGGCGGTTATCATCCAGGAATCCCTGAATGATGCCCTGCGTGACCTCATCGGCGATGAGCCCATCCAGCGTCTCATTCGCGAAGGTCGGAATCGCGATCGTCCGAATGTGCCCGGGCAGGGAGCTGCCCGAGAAGGAGTAGGCGCAGCCGGTCATGGCCAGACAGACCAGTGCACGGTACGCCCGGTGACAGGTATGGACGAGGCTCATGATCGCATCCTCAGGCTTGCGCGGGCGGCCGGCACCGGCTACCCCTGGACGCCGAACAGGGCGGCGTGCTCCCGGGTCCATTCGATCAGCTGCCGGACGCCCTCGGCCGGCCGGCATTGCGGTTTCCATTTCAGGATCGCCTGGGCCCGCCGAATGTCCGAGATGTAGACCTTCTGGTCGCTGGGACGCCAATCGGCGTAGCTCAGGTCGGGCGTGATGCCGGTCTGTTCCCGGATGAGCGCCAGCAGCTCGTGAAGCGAGAGGGTGTGCTCGGGGCCTCCGCCCATGTTGAACACCTCCACGCCCGATCCCGTCTCGATGAACGCCTCATAGGCCCGGACGAGATCCGCGACCCACAGTACGTCGCGCACCTGCTTGCCGTCGCCGAAGATCGTGATCGGTTTGCCGGTCAACGCCGCGATGACGAACCAGGCCACCCAGCCCTGATCCTCCATCCCGAACTGGTGCGTGCCGTAGATGCAAGACATCCGAAACACCCCGATCCGCATGCCATAGAGGTGGCCGAAATCCTGCATGTATATGTCGCCGGTCAATTTCGAACAGCCATAGGGAGTGTGCTCACAGCGGTCGATCGAGAAGCTCTCGGGGATCCCCCCGGCCCACTCGTCGGAGAAGCGGTAGCGCTGCGCCTCCTCGATGACCTCCAGACCATTGACATTCTCACCGTAGACCTTGTTCGTCGAGCAGAACAGGATCACCGGACGACGGCCGCCGCGCCGCGCCGCCTCCAGGACCCGGAAGGTCCCGAGCGCGTTGCAGAGAAAGTCGGTTTCCGGATCGATCGTGGCGGTGGTCACGGCCGTCTGGGCGGCCGCGTGCAGGATGACGTCGGCCTCCGCCACCAAGGCGCCCAGCGGCTCGGGATCGCGGACGTCGGCGCGCACCAGATCGATGCCGCCCAGGCCCCGCAGGTGATTCCAGTTGAACTCGGCATTCGGGTCGGGCCGTCTGAGCAACACACCGCGCGAGAGGTTGTCCAGGACAGTGACATGATACCCGCGTCCGGCAAAGTACTCCGCCGCGTGGGATCCAATGAAGCCGGCTCCGCCGGTGATCAGCATCCTGGGCATCGCCCTGCTCCCCTCTCCCGGTGCACCTTGCGGCGCACAAGCCTTTCCCATGGGTCAAGACTGGGAGAGTAGCAGTCCGAAACGGCGCGGACAAGGACGCGCCGCGGCGGATGGCCGGATGACGAGGCCGCACCGGATGACGAGGCCGCACCGCCTGGCGAGGCCGCACCGCCTGGCGAGGCCGCGCCGCCCGGCGAGGCCGCGCGGCCCGATGATGAGAGACGCCGTCTAGCGGCGGAAGAACGGAACGTAGAGGGCGACCTGGTGGGATCCAGCGTCGAGAACCGTGGGCTGATAGCTGTAGACCACCTGGGTCGGCCCCACGTCCAGGGCCAGGCCCAGGGATGGTGTCAGCAGAGATTCATCATACCCCTGCTCGTGCACCAGGCCGCCCAGGGCCGCCAGGCCGGCCGTGGGGCGCCAGGACAGGCCGCAGGAGAATCCGGGGTGGGCATCACGGACGGCTTCCCAGGCCAGATGCAGGTCGATGCCGCGGTGGCTCTCGAGCGAAAGCCCGACGCGATAGGTTTCGGGTAGCCGGTAGGTCTCATCGCCCGCCTCCAGGCTCGCTCCCATGTGCAGCGCCGAAGCGCCCACGGCGAAACGTCCGAAGTCGAACGGGTGCAAGTACTGGATGCCGACCCCCCCGGCCTGCGCCTGGCGTGGACTCTCGGCACCATCTCCTTCCAGGAAGAACTCCGCGCAGACCCCAATCTGCCAATGCTCTCCGAAGAGGCGGGCATATCCCAGGCTGCCGACGGCGGCAAACGGGCTGAACTCCCCGGTCGCCCCGCCACCGGCATCGTAGCTCGGGAGGCTCCCGATGCGTAGCATCCCGGCCGAGAGTCCCAGCGTGCCAGCCTGCCCCGGCATCTCCAGCGAGACGGCCCCGTACTGCCAGGCCGTGCCCGCCATCCAGGAGGCGTGCGCGATCATCGCGCCCGCACTCGACGGGGCCGCCAGGCCGGCCGGATTCCAGGCCAGCGCCGCCGGGCCGCCGGCCACCGCGACGTGGGCGCCCCCCAGCGAACGGCCGTACGGTTCGGCGGCCAACTGGGCGAAATCGCAGGCATGCAGGCCGCCGGTCCCTTCGGCGCGGGCCGGCCCACGGCAGGCGGCCGTGGCAGCCAGGAAGATGACGGCAAGAGTCAGGACGTGCTTCAGACGCGGCGGATTCATGCCCTCTGGGGTTGCAGAGAGCATTCCACACAGGGGGATGCGGGCTGGGATGCGCCTTATCCGGCCTGGCCGCGCAAGGCGTTTTCTAATAAGTGGTTAGAAGCCGTACCTTTGTCCACTGCGTGTCATGCAACGGCCGTGCTCGACGCCCTCTGGCGCCGGCGCGATTCGGGATTGCGCCCTGCAATCCAGGCCGGTCACCTTGCAGCGTCGAAACCGGCCCGGAAGTAGGCCACGGTCGGTTCCAGGCCTTCGGCCAGGCTCACCCGCGGCTTGAATTGCAGATCCCGCACCGCTCGGGAGATGTCGGCTTCCGAGTGGCGAATGTCACCGGCCCGCGGTTCCGTATGATGGGGAGCAATGCTGGTTCCCAGCAACGCCTGAATGCGATCGAGCAGTTCGAGCAAGGTGGTGCGCGCCCCGCAGGCGATGTTGTAGATGCCCGCAGCCCCGGGAGCCCGGCAGGCCGCCAGGTTGGCGTCCACCACGTTGGCCACGTAGGTGAAATCGCGCGACTGCAGGCCGTCCCCATGCACCGTCGGTGCCTGGCCGGCCAGGAGGCATGACACGAACAGCGGGATCACCGCGGCGTACGGCGAGTCCGGATCCTGACGGGGACCAAACACGTTGAAATAGCGCAGCGTCACCGTCTCGAGCCCGTAGTGCATTCGAAAGAGCTTGAGATACTCCTCACCCATCAGTTTGCTGAGCGCATAGGGCGACAGGGGGCTCGGATAGATCGACTCGTCCTTGGGCAGCTTCTTCGACTCCCCGTAGACCGAGGAACTTCCCGCAAAGACAAAGCGCTTCACCCCGGCGTCCCGGGCCGCGATGAGCAAGTTGAGCGTGCCGGTTCCATTGGCCGCGTGGGTCCCCAGAGGGTCGTCCAGGCTGCGGGGCACCGAGGCCAGGGCTGCCTCATGGATCACATAGCGCGTGCCCGCGACGGCCGAGCGACAGTCCGCGGCCACGGTCACGTCCCCTTCCAGGAACTCACAGCGTCCAGGATGGGCGTCGAGCAAAGGCGTGACATTCGAGCGCTGCCCGGTCGAGAGATTGTCCAGGATGCGAACCTCGTGTCCCTCCGATAGCAAGCGCTCGGCGATGTGCGAACCGATGAACCCGGCGGCGCCGGTGACCAGATACCTGTCAGGCACTCCTGCCTCCCTAGAGCGGGAAGATGTTCTCCCCCGAGTAGCCCTTGAGCGCATTGCGGGTATCCACCACCAGCGCTGCTTCACGGGCGACCATTCCATAGTCGATCTGTCTGTGAGCGGTGACGATCACCACCAGATCCTGCTCCCGGATCGAATCCAGGGTCAGCGGCCGGGACGCGTACTCGACGTCGTCCTGGCAGAAAGCGGGCACGAACGGATCATGGTATGTGATCGCGCCGCCCTCGGCCTTCAGCAATCGGATCAGATCCAAGGCCGGGGATTCCCGCAAATCGTCGATGTCGGCCTTGTACGCCACCCCGAGCACGAGGATCTTGGCGCCATTGACCGAATGCTTGCGCGTATTGAGCGCATGCCGGATGCGACCGAGGACGTGCGCCGGCATCGATCCATTGATCTGGCCGGCCAGCTCGATGAAGCGGGCCTCCAATCCAGCCATACGCGCCTTCCAGGACAGATAGAAAGGATCGATCGGAATGCAGTGGCCGCCCAACCCCGGGCCCGGGTAGAACGGCATGAAGCCGAACGGCTTCGTGGCCGCGGCGTCGATCACCTCCCAGACGTTGATTCCCATGCGGTCCGACAGCAGGGCGATCTCGTTGACCAACCCGATATTGACGCTGCGGAAGGTGTTCTCCAGCAGCTTGACCATCTCGGCCACCCGGGTGGAGGAGACCGGCACCACCGTTTCCAGGGTCATCCCGAAGAGCTTCGACGCCAGGTGCGTGCAGGCCGGTGTGACGCCGCCGACCACCTTGGGGATGTTGCGGGTGGTGTACTTCGGGTTGCCCGGATCGACGCGTTCGGGGGAGAAGGCCAGGAAGAACTCCTGCCCCACCTGCAGGCCCGTCTCGCTGAACATGGGCAGCAACAGCTCCTCGGTCGTTCCCGGGTAGGTTGTGCTCTCGAGGATGATCATCTGCCCGGTGTGCAGGCGTGGCGTGACCTCCTCGGCGGCCGCGACGATATAGGAGACGTCCGGATCGCGGGTCTTGCGCAGCGGCGTCGGGACACAGATATCCACGGTGTCGGCCTCGGCCAGGATGTCGAAGTCGGTCGTCAGGGTCACCTGACCGCTGGCGATGGCCGGGGCGATGGCATCGTCCGGGACATCGGCCACATAGGAACGCCCGGCCTTCAAGCTCGCGATCTTCTCCGCGTTGATGTCGATGCCGATGCCTCGCAAGCCCACGCGGGCGAACTCGGCGAGCAGCGGCAGACCGACATAGCCCAGGCCGATGACGGCCGGGCGGACGGTACGCGACGCGATCTTCTCCTCCAAGGCGATGGCCGCGGCGGAGAGCTCGCCGCCCGCCAGACCGACAGGCTTCTCGGTTGTCACGGTAAGACCTCCTTTTCCCCCTTCACAAGATCGGCCGTAACAATATCCGCTGAAGGCGGATTACGCAATTGCCGGTATGGGCCACTCTTCCCCCCCGCGGTTCCATCGGGGTCCGGGATCCGGCCAGCCGTCCGGGCACCCCAACCGGCCGATTTCGGCCGGCCGGGCGATTGAATTTGCCGGAAATGAAACCCTTTGCTAGGTTTGGATGTAGATCTGTCCGAGAAGGAAAAGTGTAGCCACTCACTGGTCTTAGACCGTTTTCAATCGGGAGGCAGCATGAATCGCAGGCGGCTCTGGGTAGCAGTTCCCCTCCTGCTATGCATCCTGACACTGGGTTTGGGCTCGGTCTTCATGAAAGATGTCCTGGCAGCGGACAAGAACATCTATACCGAGCTCACGCTCTTCAATCGGGTGCTGAATCTGATCACGACCTACTATGTCGAGGAGATGCAGGCCGACAGCCTGATCCAGGGCGCGATCGAGGGTATGCTCGATGAGCTCGACCCGCACAGCAACTACATCGAGCCGGATCGGTTCGATCGGATGGAGGAGCGCAACCGCGGATCCTATTCCGGGATCGGGATTTCTTTTGCCATCATGAACGATTGGTTGACGGTCATCTCCGCCATGGAGGGCGGTCCGTCGATCAAGCTGGGCATCCGGGCCGGCGACGTGATCACCCATATCGAGGGGGAATCCGCCTACGGCATCAAGGAACAGGAGGTCTTCGACAAGCTGCGCGGTCCGAAGGGCACCGAGGTGAAGGTCACGGTCCGGCGCAGCGGCGAGCCCGAGCCGATCCCCTACACCATCGTGCGCGATGATGTGTTGATCGAGAGCGTTCCCTATGCATTCATGCTCGAGCCGGGTATCGGCTACATCCGCATGGGGCGCTTCTCGGCGACCACCAGCGAGGAACTCGAGCGCGCCCTGGTGGCCCTGGAGTCCCAGGGCATGGAATCTCTGATCCTGGACCTGCGCGGAAACTCCGGCGGCTATCTGACCCAGGCGATCGAGGTCAGCGACAAGTTCATCGGCGGCGGCAAGAAGATCGTCTACACGCAGGGTCGTATCTTCGGATCCAGCGAAGAGTATTTTGCTACCAATGATGCCACTCATCCTGACATTCCGATCGTGGTCCTGATCAATGCCGGCAGCGCCAGCGCATCGGAAATCGTCTCCGGCGCGATCCAGGACTGGGACCGCGGCCTGGTCGTCGGCAGTACGAGTTTCGGGAAGGGACTCGTGCAGCGTCAATACCCCTTGCCCAACGGCGGTGCACTGCTGCTCACGGTGGCCCGCTACTACACCCCCTGCGGCCGCCTCATACAGCGCCCCTACGAAGCCGGTGGGCGGGATGACTACTACCGACAGGCGGGTCGACTCAATCATCCAGACCTCGGCGATGAGGAGGATGCGGGAGAGGCTCAGGAGGGGGCGTTCGACGAAGCTTCGGCAAGCGGACAGGAAGCCCCGTCGCCGGCGCCCCCGGTCTACACGACCCTGCTGCAGAACCGGAATGTGACCGGTGGAGGCGGCATCGTGCCGGATGTGGAAATCGACGAGCTGTATCGCACCAGCCGGCTCAACGGCCAGTTGACCTTCGATCGGAAGTATTTCGAGTATGCCACCCGGGCCATCGGGGAGGGCAAGGCGAGCTGGGAAGGCTCCTTCGAGGATTTCGTCGAGCAGTTTCTCATCGGTGATGACCTGCTCGAAGGGCTCCAGGCGTATCTGGAGGCCGATTCCTTCAGCTTCGAGCCGGACACCTTCGCGGTGCATGCCGACGAGATCCGCCGCGGGCTGCGCGCGGAATTCGCCAACCACTTCTGGGGCGACAACGAGCGCTACCGGATCCTGATCGAAGACGACCCGGCCATTGCCAGGGCCATGCAGTACATCCCCCAGGCTCGGGATCTGCTGGAGGAGTCGCGGCGGATTGAGGCGCAGCGGGCCTCTCGGGATCACTAGGCACGGGAGGCACAGTATGTCCGACGCCGGTTCCGGCATCGCGTCGAAAACCTTGGAAGCCAACGGGGAGCCTCCCGAGCCGCGGCTCACTGTGGCCCAACGTTTCATCCTGATCTTCATGCGGCCGGCGGTGGCGTTTCTGGGGTTGCGCGGTGATCGCTGGGCGTGGGTGTGGCCCGCGCTGGTCGTCGGGCTGGTTCTGTCGGCCGCCCCGCACTTCGTCTCAGACCTGCATTTCGAGAAGCAGATGCGCGCCCTCGATGATCTGGAGGATCGGGGATTGCTGGTGGCCGAGGGCGCCCAGGAAGCGCGTGCACGGATCATCGAGCGGCAGGAGACGACCGGGACCGGGCGGATTCTCACGATGACCGGGATCGGCGTGGTCAGTACCGTGGTCCTGCGCTTCCTGCTTCCCGGAGCGCTGTTTCTGCTGGGCCTGCGTTTCGTGATGGATAGCCGCGCCGGCTATCCGGCCGTTCTGGCCGTCCTGGCCTACTCCGCCCTGCCCGCGGCCGTGCGCGAGCTGGCCCGTACACCGCTTCAGAAGGCCAAGGGCAGCCTGGAGGTCACCTTCAGCCCAGCCGTCCTGGCCGGCACGGACGGTGTGGGCCGCTATGCGCTGGCACAGCTGGATCTGTTCGATCTCTGGATCCTGGCCCTCCTCATCATGGGCCTGGCAAGGGTCGGGATGATTTCCACCGCGCGGGCCGCCGCCCTCGTGCTTCCGCTGTGGCTGGTCTTCACGTTGGTCAAGATCGGTCTCAAAGCCTCGCCGTTCGGAGCCAGCTTCTAGCGTCGATTGCCCGAATGTCGCGCTTCCCCCTGCGGCTTGCGCGGGGCCGGGCCGCGCATGGCGTCAAGGAGCGCTTGGCGGTAGGCGCTGCGGGCATCTTCGCTGGTGGCCAGGAAGGTGATCTCGCGCGGATCCTGCTCGTCGCCCAGATTGGCGAGCAGCGCCCGCACGGCGACCTGGGCCACATCGGCAAACGCCTTGAGGTTCTCCTCGCTCTCCAGGGACGCGATGGCCAAGCGCCCGACTCTCTCCCGCCGCACGGCCGCCAGAAGCGTCTTGATCGCCGGTGCGATCCGGTCGGCCTGGGTCTTCAGATCCTGCGCGGCCACCACCACGTGGAAGATCCGCCGGTAGGGAAGCGCACCGGCCCCGGTCGTGACCGTCTGTCCCAGGTCGGCCGGTCCCTGGCGCACCGCCTCGGCTTCGATCTCCTCGCCTGCGTGCTTCTTGATCGTGCCGCTCAGCCCACCGCCCATCCACAGGTGGTCGTTGGCCGCGATCGCGAGCGCATCGGCCTCGGCCTTTAGAGGGTCTGCCTTCGCGACCACGACCTTGGTATTGAAAATGTTGAACATCGTCGCTGCCTCCCTTCGGCTTCCCCTCCCCACGGTTGCGTGCTATCGTCGGCCCCATGGATCGCAAGTCGGCCTGGATCATGCTGCCCCTGGCAGTCCTGCTGCTCGGCGCCACGCTCTGGTCGCTGAAATCGGTCTTGGGTCCGTTTCTCTCCACGGCTCTGCTTCTCTTCGTCCTTTGGCCCTACCGCCAGATCGAGGCGATCCGTCGCATACTGATCGCGACCGGCCTGATCCTGACGGTGTGGATCTTAGCGCAGGCCAGGGCGATCGTCTATCCCGCCCTGGCCGCGCTGGCACTTGCCTTTCTGCTCGATCCGGCCGTCGGTCATCTGAGCCGGCGGCGCATTCGCCGGCCTCTGGCGGCGTTGATGCTGATGACCCCGGTGCTGGCCTTCATTCTGCTCGCGGCCCTGTTCCTGGTGCCGGCCCTGGTCGAACAGCTCGGAACCCTGATCGAGCAGTTGCCCAAGGCCTACGAGGCGGTCGTGCTCTGGCTGGAGGATGTTGCGGGAGGCTACCTGCGGGCCCAGGGCGTCGATCTGCTGCCGAAGGATCTCAGCTCGATGATACCCAATGCGGAGGCCGTCGTACGGGGATTGCTGTCCGGCTTCCAGCAGGTCGGCCGCGGCGTGGCGTCGACCGTGGCCTTCTTTTCGTTCCTGCTGCTGACCCCGATTCTGACCTACTACATGCTCGTTGACTTCGATCGTCTCCGGCGCGCGCTGCATCCGTACATCCCACCCGGCTGGCGGATCCCCGTGGGTCAGTTGGGACATACCTTTCAAGAGTCGGTGGGCGCCTGGCTCAAGGGGCAGCTTCTGGTGGCCCTGATCATAGGCCTGCTCACCGTGGGGGGATTCTTCCTGATCGGCCTGCCCTACGCCTTGCTCTTGGGATGCCTGGCCGCGGTCCTGAATCTGGTGCCGGTGTTGGGCTTCTGGATCACGGCCCTCCTTGCGGCGGCCGTGGCGTTCTTCGCGCCGGATCCCTTCATGATGCTGCTGAAGACGGCTGGCGTGATCCTGGTCATCCAATCGCTGGAGACCCACCTTTTGTCGCCACGCATCGTCGGCCGGCAGTTGGGGGTCAAGCCGGTCGTGTTGCTGCTGACGATGCTAGGTCTCTCGGTGTTCTGGGGAGTGCTGGGCGTGCTGCTGGCCGCACCGGTCGTCGGGTTGGCGCGGGGTCTGTGGAGGCTATGGGGACTGAAACCGCAGGCGCCCGGCGGCGATTCGCTGCCAGAGGCCGCCGACGGCTAGAGTGGGATCCCCTTGCCATCGAAGATCGACCTCTTCTCTCGGCCCTCACGCTCGTCGCGCCGTGGGGCTACCCGTTCGTAGATCTCGTGCCGCTGGCGCAGAGCTTCCTCGACCTTCTCGGGCAGCATCTTGGCAAGCATCCTGATCGGTTCTCGCGCACCGCCGTACAGGCGGCTCTCGGCCAGGATGGGACTGCCTTTCGGAAGTACCAGGGTCAGTCCCGCCAGGAGCAGCAAGACCACGATCGCACCGCGCAGCGTGCCGAAGACGAACCCCAGTAGATGGTCCATCCAGCGCAGCTTGATGGCCTTGATCAGCCGCGCGAGGGTGGCGCCGATCAGGACCACCACGAGGTAGAACAGGAGGAAACAGACCAGGAAGAAGAGCACCTGCGTGGCGACCGGGTTGCCGATCCAGTCGGGCACCTGATGTCCATAGGAGCGGCCCAGCACGATGGCCGCCAGCAGGCCGATCAGCAGGGCCGCCAGGGCGAAGGCTTCCCGGATCAGGCCGATGCGCAGACTGAGGATGCCGGAGACACCGATGATGACCAGCAGGAGAATGTCGAGTGGGGTCATGCCGCAGCTCCTCTCCGTTGCGCACGCGCCCTGCTGACGGGTATCCCGGCTCCCGGCGCTAGGCGTTTTTCTTCGGAAGCGGACGGACGATCATCTTGTCGCCCGGCTGGATCCCCAAGCTCTCGCCCGCGGCGCCGCCATTGACGGCGATCTGCAGGCGGCCGTTGCCCCCCGTCAGGGCAATCGGCTCACCCTCGTCCACCTCATCGTAGCGCCGGCGCAGGCGACCATAGCTCTTGTCCGCCACGAGAACCTCGTAGGGCCCGGCACCCACATCTTGAAGCACCACCCGGGGAACACTCGACAGGGCATTCCCGAATCGATCGATGCGCAGGATCTCGCCCACCACCTGGTTGCCTTCGATGACCGGCTTGGGCAGTTCGAGAAGAACTGGATCGTTGATCACCGGACCGAGGAAATCCACCGTCAGTCCGGCGGCGAGATGTCCCGCGGCGGGTGCGAACACGTCCCGCCCGTGGAAGGTGTCGCTCCGGGTGGGCAGTTCGTAGGCGGACTCGACGATCTCGTGCGCCTGCACCGCGCGTCCGCCCAGGGCCGCGCTCAAGACGCCGTTATCGGGTCCCACGAAGATCTGGCCATCCGCCGCGACCGCCATCGGGCGCCGCCGGCTTCCAACGCCCGGATCCACGACCACGAGGTGGACCGTGCCGGCCGGGAACCAGGGATAGGCCGCTTCCAGGAGCAGGGCGGCTTCGAGAACCTTCTGCGGCCGAATCTCATGGGTGATGTCCACAAGGCGGACACCCGGAAAGATACTGCAGATCACGCCTTTCATGGCCCCCACGTAGGCATCGCGGGTGCCGAAATCCGTGGTGAGTGTGACAATGCCGCTGCGACGTGCCACCGTGAGCACCTCCCTTGGTCCAAGACATTGAAGCCGACACGGACGAGAAACCGGGATACGGGTGCAGGCGCGGGGCGACCCCGCGCTCACAACCGCTGAATGCTAGAGGTCGGGCGGGTTGGGGTCAACCGTTCTCGCCCAGAACTTTCCCGTGGCCTACGAAAAGAGGCAGCCCGGAGGCTGCCCCTTTGCTTCTTTCCCGTCCCGGCCGCAAGCGGGGGGACGGTCGCAGGCGACCCTAGCGACGCGTGATGCGCGTCTTGGCGTTGTAGTTCGTCGTACGCTTCTTGGGCGCCGTACGCGTGACCGGCTTGCGGGCCGTCTTGGTCTGGTAGGTCGCCTTGGCGCGATAGCTGCTCTTGGCCGTGCTCGACCCCTGCGTGCGCTGGGCCGTCGTCTTGTTGATGGGCTTGCGTGTGACCGGCTTGCGGGTTACCGCCTTGGCGCTGGTCTTCTTCCACTCGCGCCAGGTGTCGCAG
The DNA here is from genome assembly GCA_964417675.1 of uncultured bacterium. GTDB lineage: Bacteria > Eisenbacteria > RBG-16-71-46 > CAIMUX01 > WJJG01 > CAYQJL01. Next base: position 52,374 of record CAYQJL010000151.1, read on the forward strand.
AACTCATCATACTCGACCAGGAAGTACTTCTGGGTCGTGCCCGGCTGCTTCCAGTACGTGTGCGGAACCTTGTGCTTGGTGGCAAAGTTCTGCACCGCCTGCGGAGTCTTCAGGCCCTTCCACCCACGCTTCGCGATCTGCCCCGTGTTGACCATCGTGATCTTCTTCGGCTTCATCGAATTAACCCCCCTTGGTTTGGGTTTTTGGTCTCACGATGATGATCGGTCAAGATGGCGCGGGCTTGAGCGTTTTTCGCTAAAGGTCCCGCCTGTCTAGCGGTCGGCGATCCGGTCGCGGCGCGCGGCCCAGCGCGTGTACAGCTCGCGGGGCAATTCGAGGGGCCGCCGCGGGTGTCGCGCACCCACGGCCGCGGCGGCGGTTCCCTCGCCCGGTCGTGCGAGGCCCGCCCAGTGGTGGCGCCCGGCCGGATCCCAGATGTGGATCTGCAGTGGGAAATCAGCGGCCGTCGCCGGGGTCGCGAGGGGGTCCAGCCAGCGCGGTGCCTGCAGGGACAGCAGATTGATGAGGTCTCCGGCCAAGGATGCGTCGCGATGGATGGCCAGGCTGTCGGCGGCCGCATCGAGAGGCCCGCCGGCCAAGACCGCCTCCTGCTCTGCGGCCGTGAGTGCGCGCGCGTACCAGTTGGCGCCGCGTTGTACAAGGCAGGCGCCCACGCCTTCTCCCATGAGGACCAGGGTCCGGACCGCATGCGGCGCGACCCACAGCAGGCGCCGGGCCTCGAGAGCCTGGATCCCCCCGGTGAGATTCGTGTAGAGATCGTCCCGCACCAGTCCCGGCACGCGTCCGGCCAGCTGCATGACCATTTCGCCGTCGCCGTGCCGGGTTCCCATGCGCAGCGTGTCACAGCGCCCGGCGCGGTAGATCTTCCATGTCGCCTGCGGAGGGTCGAGGCCGGCAGCGCGGGCCTCGACCGGATCGTCAAGGAAGCGTGTGAACGAGAAGCGCCAGAAGGCGGCCACCGTGCGCTCACACGACAGCCCATCGGCATCGACCCCGGCCGGTTCCAGGAAGACCCACTCCTCGCGATCCAGGCGCCGCAGGCGGGCTGTCTCGGCCGGCCACTCGATCCACACGCTGTCGATCGCCGCCCGGGTCGGCGGAAGAATCTCCCGCTCCCGCCACTCGAAGAGGTCGACCTCCAGAAAGCGCGCCATGAAGCGCGGTGTCGTCAGAACCACCCCCGGAACCCCATCCCAGGTCAGATACCCCGCCCCGCTGGCGGGGGCATAGCCGCCGACCGACACCTCGAGGGTCTCGCCGCCATGGGAAAGCAGCCGCAGGCGGGTCCGCGGGGGAGCCAGACCGTAGGCGGCCAGGCTATCGGTGGGGATGAAGCGCAGAATCGTGAGCTCCTCGAGCGCCCTCAGGAGCTCGCGCGCCATTCGCAGACTTCCCAGGTCCTCCAGCGGGGCGCGCAGGTACCACTGGCCGCCGTCGCGCACCAGACGCAGCGTATCCCGGGCGCTCACGCGCTCGATGGCAATCACCGCGGCGCCGGCTCCCCGGGCCAGGGGGGCGCCGATGGCCGCGGGAACCTGCGGCTCCCGCTCGGATGGGTAGAGGATGATGACCAGCAACAGCACGACCGCCAGGCCCAGGAGCAGGTGAACGATCCGTTGGCCCCTCATCGCGCGCTCTTCTCCCTACGAACGCGCCCGCCGGCGCATCCAGACGACCAAACCGGAGGTCACCAGGAGCAGCGGCAGGCCGAACTCGACCAGGTAGACCAGCCAGCGCAGGTGCCGGCGATCCAGCTTCAGCGCGCTGCTGACCCGCGCATGCTGTCCGAAGTTCAGGAAGTGGGCCTTGCGGGTCAGCCAGTCGATCGAGTTCTGGGCCAGGGCGCGATTGGCCCCGATGCCGATGTAGCGATTGCTGATCATGGAGGCATCTCCCATGACGATGACCCGGGCGGTCGGCCGGCGGGGCGGCAGGCCCTGCTCGTCCGGTCCGCGAACCCAGGCCTCGCCCACCGTCGTCTCCCACTCCAGGACGATGCCGGCGGTCTGGACGCCCGAGGCCAGCGGGGGGCCGGGATCCTGGGCGACCCGCGGGAGGACCTCGGCCGTGGGCGGCGTCTTGAGCAGCGGCAGGATGTTGAGCTCCATCGGATGCGGGCTGATCACCTCGAGCGGACGAACCTGTGGGGCCGCGACGAAGCTGTTGCGCAGCTCGGCGCCGATTTCATGCGCCGGATTGACCGCCAGGGCCGGCGCCCAGCTGCCCAACTCAAGGCGGTTGGTGATCTGTCCCGGATCTCGGATCACGCCGTCGGGGAACCCCACCGCATGCATGCGCAGATAGGGCTCCAATCCGGTCGAATCCCCCGGCTCAAGCCACAAGCCGAGCCCCCCGCCGGACTGCTCCAGGTAGGCGCGGATGGCAGTCTGCTCGGAGGGATAGAGCGGACTGCGTGGATGAATGATCAACAACGCGTCGATGTCCTCCGGCACGGCGCCGTCCGAGAGGAGGCTGATCTCGCGCGACTCGATGTTGGTGCGCCGCAGCAGCTCGATCAGGCCCGTGATGCCCGTGTCTCCCCCGGCGTCGCGCGCCGGTTCGCCATGGCCGCTCAGCAGTCCCACCCGGCGTGGGCGGCCCTCCAACACGCGCAAGATCCCCTGCGTGATGGCCTCCTCCGTCAATTCGTGGACGGTGGTTCTGGCCGCGCCATGCCGGATCACGATCACATCCCCGCGCACGACGCCCAGCTCCCGGGCTCGCGCCGGCTGCCGGTCGGGATCCTGGAGGGAACTGACGACATGCTTGGCCGTCTCGGAGTAGAGCGTCAGATAGCGCCCGGCCAGCTCCCAGGATGGGGAGTTCTCCATGAAGAAGGCATCCAGATGCAGCGCCTCCTTGGTCGCGCGCAGCGCGGCGCGCGACTCCGGGGCCAGGGAGTTGAGTCGGGCTGCGGTCAGGTCGACGAACGGCAGGAGCCGGGTGGCCGCCAGCGCGCCGAGAGCCAGCACCAGCGCCAGGAGCAGAAGGCTGGTCGTCGGCCCCGGCTCGGAATGCGAGCGAACCTGCAGCAGCAGGAAACGAATGTCGCGGGCGTGCCGGATGACGAAGAGCACCAGCAGCAGGGCTCCGCTGGCCATGGCCAGTCTCGGGAGGTACCCCTCGGTCTCGATCGAGGCCCAGGCCGCACCCAGGAGCAGGAGCAGGAGCCCCGACAGAAACAGCGGCAGCGGCCGCGATCCACTGGACATGGCGCTAGCCCCTCCACTTCAGCAGGTCAACACCCCGCAAGGTCAGGGCCAGGAAGAGACACAGGACGGCACCGAAGAAGAGCATGTTCTCCACCGCCAGAACACCCCGGCCGAAGTCCTCGAACTGGTACAGGGGCGAGACCGCGCCCAGAACCTTCTCGAGCAGGCCATGCCCGCCGCGGGCGATCTGGCCGGACATGACCAGTACCAGAAACAGCCCCAGCGTCAGAACGGCGGCCTCGACCTGGCCCATGCTCAGCGAGGAGACGAAGAGGCCGATGGCCACCAGCGCGGCGGTCAACAAGAGCAGTCCCAGCAGTCCGCCTACCATGGGAAGCAGATGGGCGGTGGTTACCGCGGCGATCAGTGCCAGGTGCAGGACATTGATCGCCAGCAACAGGCCGGCGAACCCCAGCACACCGAGAAACTTGCCGGCGACGATCTGCCAGGCGCTGAGCGGATAGGACACCAGCAGTTCCAGGCTCCGCGAGCGCTTCTCCTCCGCGAAGGCCCGCATCGTGAGAAACGGCACGACGAAGACCATCAGCGCCGCGCAATTGAGCAGGTACGGGGTGACCACCGAGACCTGGACCTGTACGACCGGCCGGGCAGCGGCCGCCAGGTGCGTCTGTTGTGCCACCTGCAGAAGCTGATCACTGAACATGAACAGCAACGTCACGACGATGATGCCGCTTACCAGGGCATAGACGGCCAGCATGGCATACCCGAGGGGCATTCGCAGGAAGCCACGGGCCTCGCGGGCCGCGATCGTCAGCATCTTACTCGTGCCGCTCATCCTGCCCCTCTTCGATCGTGAGACGCCGGAAGGTCTGCTCCAGCGCGCTCAGGCCGCTGCTCCACTCGAGCACCTCGTAGCCGCTGTCGACCAAGCGCCGCATCAGCCCCCGGCGGCCGCCGGCATCGAGTTGGCCCTCGAGACGCCAGAGCACACCGGCCTGATCCTCGCCGCTGGGCTCCTCACGGACCGCGTGGATCGAGCCGTTCGGGGGCACGGGCCGCTCGGCCTCCGCCGGACCCCGCACCGTCACCTGGGTGGCCGCGGCCTGATCCCCGGCCCCGGCCAGCCCCTGCGGCGTGCCGGCCGCCACCAGCTTCCCACGGCTGATGATGAGAATGCGATCGCAGAGCATCAGCGCTTCCGCGAGGATGTGCGTCGAGAGCAGGATCCCCTTCTCCCGGCGCCAGGAGATCAACAGCTTGCGCAGCTCGGAGATCTGATTGGGGTCCAGTCCGGTGGTCGGTTCGTCCAGGATCAGAAGCTCGGGGTCGGTCAGCAGGCATTGGGCCAGTCCCACCCGCTGGCGGAAGCCCCGCGAGAGTTGGCCGGTGGGACGCAGCCACATTGCGCCCAGACCCAGCAATTCCCTGACCCTGGCCAGCTCCGCCTGGCCGCCGCCTCCGGTGAGCCCCTTGAGCTGGGCGATCATCCCCAGATACTCGCGGACCGTCATTTCCGCATAGAGTGGCACGTTCTCGGGAAGATACCCGAGATGATGCTTCAGGCGCGGCCCCAGGGTGAAGATGTCCCCCCCGGCCAGCCGGATCGTGCCCCCGCTGGGCACCAGGTAGCCGACCAGCATGCGCATGGCGGTCGTCTTGCCGGCGCCGTTGGGCCCCAGCAGCCCGACGATCTCACCGCGCTTGACCTGGAAGGAGAGGTCTGAGACGGCCTGCACCGGGCCGAATTCCTTCCCCAGTCCCCGGACATCCAGCAGAATGTCGCTTTCGAGCAATGCCACGCGCTCCTCCGGCCGACGTTTCCTACATGAATGGGGAGTCTAGGAGAGGCGCGCCGGGCCAGCAAGCGGCAATGACCGCGGCAGCCGAGAGATTGACTTGAGGCGCGGCCCTGTGAAAAACTCGCCTGGTTTGTACCCAAGAACAGGCGTCATGTTCCACTCGGCCTGGCCGCCGAAAGCCAGTGGGACGAGGCGTCCGCGGGAATCCGGCGCCTTACGCAAGAGGAGGACCCGATGTCCGAGTATGGCATCACCCCCCGGGAGAAGGACTTTTCGCAGTGGTACCTGGACATCGTCCAGCGCGCCGAGTTGGCCGACTACTCGCCGGTGCGCGGCTGCATGGTGATCCGGCCGAACGGGTATGCCATCTGGGAGAACATGCAACGGACCCTGGATGCGATGATCAAGGAGACCGGGCATCAGAATGCCTACTTTCCCCTCTTCATTCCGGAGAGCTTCCTGAAGAAGGAGGCCGAGCATGTGGAGGGCTTCGCGCCCGAGTGCGCGGTGGTCACGCATGGGGGCGGCAGCCGGTTGGAAGAACCGCTCATGGTCCGGCCCACATCCGAGACCATCATGTATTACATGTATGCGAAGTGGATCAAGAGCTACCGCGATCTGCCGCTGCTGCTCAATCAATGGGCCAATGTTGTCCGCTGGGAGATGCGCACGCGTCTGTTCCTGCGCACCACCGAGTTTCTCTGGCAGGAGGGCCACACCGCCCACGCCTCGGCCGAGGAAGCCGAGGAAGAGACCCGCAAGATGTTGCTGGTCTACCAGCGTTTCGCCCAGGAGCACATCGCGGTGCCGGTCTACATCGGCCAGAAGACCGAGGCCGAGAAATTCAAGGGGGCCGTGCGTACCTACTGCATCGAGGCCATGATGCAGGACGGCAAGGCGCTGCAGGCCGGTACATCCCACAATCTGGGCCAGAATTTTTCGAAGCCGTTCGAGGTCAAGTACCAGGATGAGAACCAGCAATGGCAGTACTGCTGGCAGACCTCCTGGGGTGTATCGACGCGCCTGATCGGGGCGCTGATCATGGCCCACTCGGATGACAACGGGCTCATCATTCCGCCGCGTTTGGCCCCCACGGAAGCCGTCATCGTTCCGATCTGGCGCACCGACGAGGAGAAGACGGCCGTCATGGCATTCATCGCCGAAATCAGCGCGCAACTGCGCGGCCAGGTACGTTTCCACGTCGACGATCGCGATCACTTCAAGCCGGGCTGGAAGTACTCGGAATGGGAGCTCAAGGGCGTGCCGCTGCGCCTCGAGGTCGGTCCCCGCGATGTCGGGAAGCGCAGCGCCATGCTCGTGCGCCGTGACAACCGGGCCAAGCAGTCGGTGGGGCTCGATCTGCTGGTTGCGACCGTCAAGGACACGCTCGCGCAGCTGCAGGAGGACCTCTTCCAGGCCGCGCTCGCGAACCGTGCCGCCCACGAGAAGCAACTCGACCAGTATGACCAGTTCAAGAGCAGCCTGGTCGAGGATCCGGGCTTCATCTGGGCCCACTGGTGCGGCAGCCCCGACTGCGAGGCCAGCGTTTCCGAAGAGACGAAGGCGACCATCCGCCTGATGCCCTTTGACGAAACCTCCGGCATCGCCACCGTCGGGGCGCCCCCGCCGGAGGCCGGAGCCTGCATCTACTGCGGGTCGCCATCGCGGCGGCGCGTTCTGTGGGGCAAATCCTACTAGCCACCGGCGGGCATCCCCGGCCCCCGGATGGCATCCCCGGCCCCTGCGGGAGGCCCCTCCATGACCGGGGGGGCCATCGGCCGCCGCATGAGGTCTCCATGGTTCATTTGCGCCATGGGGACCTATCTGCATCTATTGCTGTAAATACACGCTATAGTTCAAGTTATGTCTAGAACGTGGTATACTTAATCACGTTTCCTTTGCCCCCCGGCAATTCGGACAGGACACCTTGGGAAGAGGGGGTTGGCATGATCCGCCCATACACACTCGGACTCCTGCTGCTCATGACGGCAGCGATCCCGGCGTCAGCCGCGACCTTGCTGGTGTACCCCAACGGGAGCGGCGGTTACGCAACGATCCAGGATGCGATCCAAGCCGCGTCGCATGGTGACATCATCGAGCTTGGCAGTGGCGTCTTCACCGGCGCGGGGAATCGAGACCTGAGCTTCGAGGGCAAGGCGATCACCGTCCGGTCGGTGGCCGGTGATGCGAGCGCCTGCATCATCGATTGCCAGGGAAGCCCCGCCGCGCCCCAGCGTGGCTTCTCATTCACCTCCGGCGAGAGCGCCAGCTCTGTCCTGGCCGACGTCACGATCCGCAACGGCTACGCCAGCCCGGGCGGCGGCGCCATCTATGTGGATGGCTCCTCCCCGGTCATTTCCGGCTGCACCTTCGAGCAGAACAGCGCCCATGGGGGCGGCGCGATCTGGGTGTTCAACGGGGCCGGCCCGGTGATCCGCGACTGCCGCTTCTCCGGAAACAGCTGCAGCGGACAAAACGGCGGAGCGCTCCTGATCGGCCAGAACTCGGACCCGACGGTCGAGCGCTGCACCTTCATGGGCAACGGATCGGCCGCCTTCGGCGGGGCGGTGCTGTGCTACACCGGCTCGGAGCCCGGCTTCATCGATTGCGACTTTCTGGACAACAGCGGCCCGTCGACCGGTGGGGCCGTCTACCTGGGGTGGAACTCGCATGCCAGCTTCGACGGCTGTCTCTTCGCTGGGAATGTCTCCTCCCTGGGCGGCGGGGCGCTGCGCTGCTATGAGAACTCCGACCCGTCCCTGCACAATTGCACCTTCTATGCCAATGAAGGCGAGTACGGCGGCGCGCTCTATGTCACCGACAGCAGCCACCCGGTCCTCGAGAACTGCATCATCGCCTTCTCGTTGATCGGTGAGGCGATCCACCTGGCAAACGGCGGACAGGCCTCCCTGGCCTGCTGCGATCTCTATGGAAACCAGGGCGGCGATTGGTTGGGCGAGATCGCAGCCCAGTACGGGGTCAATGGCAACTTCTCGAGTGACCCGCTCTTCTGCGATGCGGACAGCTACGACTGCTCGCTGCAGGAGACCTCCCCCTGTACGCCCGCGAACAACCCCAGCTGTGGGTTGATCGGATCGGGAAGCGTCGGGTGCGGCACCCAGGGTCTGGAGGAGGGCTGGCCACAGCCTGGCACTGTGCGAACCTATGCATTGCCGAACCCGGCCCGCGGGGGAGTGGAGATCCACTACGTCCTGCGTGAGGGGAGCGCGGCCTCCGGCCGGGTGGACATTTATGACGCCACCGGACGCCGGGTGCGCACCCTGCCGGTGCACACGGCGGGCGCCGGTGACCATCACGTGTCCTGGGACGGCGCCGATGAGGAAGGCCGGGCTGTACAGGAAGGCGTCTACTTCTATCGCCTGCAGATTGGAGAACAGATCGTCTCCCGGCACCTGGTCATGCTGCGATGAAGCGCGTCCTGGGCAGCTTCCCACCGCCCGTTCGGCCGACCCGCGGCGGATGGAACGGGTTGCTGCCCTGGGCGCGTGGCAAGTGACCGGGCGCGTGTTCTCCGCAACCGTTGGTGAGGGGCCGTTGGTGAGGTGCCGCTACCGGCCTGCAAGCGCCGTGGCGGGCGGGCCGCCGGCCGCAGCTGTCCCTGGCCGGTCGCCAGCCTCCGTTCTCCAGGGCCGGTCGTCAGCCTCCGTTCTTCCAGGGCCGGTCGCCTGCCTCCGTTCTCCCAGGCCGGTCGCCTGCCTCCGTTCTCCCAGGCCGGTCGCCTGCCTCCGTTCTCCCAGGCCGGTCGTCAGCTTCCCCGCTCCCGCCGACAGGGCGTGTGTGATGCCCCCTCCCATTTCGTCACGGTTGAAGCCTGTAAAACATTGAAAAGCATTATGTTAGTCTGGACCCCGGGGTCCACGTGCAGCGCCATTGCCGCAGCGGTCACTACGCACAGGGTCCCATTGCCTGCATCTGGGACGAGTTCTT
>CAYQJL010000152.1:0-4758 GCA_964417675.1 uncultured bacterium
AACAGAAGAAGGAACCCAAGAAGAAGCCATCGAAATCGATCAAGGAGAAACGCGCCGAGAAGAAGGCGAAGAAATAGATCCCGCTTCTTCCTCGACGCCGATCTCATGGCACACACCGGCGCCCGCACCGGTATGGGCGCCGGGTTGGGGTATGCCCCGGCCGTTCAGGCCGGACTGTTCTGGCTTTGCCCCGCCCGAGACCGGTCCTTGCGCACAAGCCGCGTCGCCGCGCCGCGCCCGAGCATCCAGAAGACCGCCGGGCGCAGGACGAACTCGAAGAAGGTCGAGGTGATCAGACCGCCGGTCACCACCGTCGCCACCGGGTAAAGAATCTCACGTCCGGTTTCACCGGCCGACAACAGCAACGGCAGCAATCCCACCCCGGTCGTCAGGGCGGTCATCACGACCGGCGCGGCGCGCTCCTGTCCAGCGCGCACGAGCAGTTCCAGGTCGAGCGGCTGCCCTTCGACCCGCATCAGGTGCAGATAGTGGGCGACCAGGAGGATGCCGTTGCGTGACGCGATCCCCGCCAGCGACACGAAGCCCACCAGCGCGGCCACATTGAACTGCTGACCGGTCAAGCGCAGCAGGGCCACCCCCCCGAGAAAGGCGGCCGGCACACAGATCAGCACCTGCAGCGCCAGATTCAGGGAACGGAACTGGCCGTAGAGCACGAGCACCATGGCCAACAGCGACCCGAGCGAGAGAAGCAGGATCAAGCGCGTGGCCCGCATCTGCGACGTGAATTGCCCCTCGAATCGCAGGAAGGTCCCTTCGGGCAACGCCTGCTCGATCGGGGTCAGCGCCGCGCGCAGATCGCCCACCACCTCCCCCAACGATCGCCCGCTGACATTGCAGCTGACCGCGATGCGCCGCAGCAGATTGTCACGCGAGATGCTGTTCGGCCCGGCGGCCTCACGCACATCGGCCAATTCGCCCAGGCGCGCCCACCCGCCGGCCGGTAGGGCGATCGGCAGCCGCTCCAGATCGATCAGTGAACCTCGCGCATCCTCCTCCAGGCGCACGAAGAGGTCGAAGGACCGTTCCCCCTCGAGAATCTCGCCGACCACCCGACCGCCAACGGCCAGCTCCAGATCATGGGCCATCTCGCCGGGGGTCAATCCGACCTCGGCGAGCCGTTCCCGATCGAAATCGATCTGAATCTGCGGCACGAGCACCTGCGGTTCCACATACAGATCGGTGACGCCCGCCACGCCGGAGGCCACCTCCGCCACCTCGCTGACGACACGACGCAAGACGGCCAGGTCCGTGCCCATCGCCTTGATCGCGATCTGGGCCTGCACGCCGCTGAGGATGTGATCGATCCGGTGGGCCAGCGGCTGCCCGATGTTCACGGTCACCCCCGCCAGGTCCGCGAGGTTGGCGCGGACGCGGTCGAGCATCTCGGCGCGCGGGACGCCCCCTTGAGGATCGATCGCCAGCAGGAAGTGCGAGATCGTGGGCGGCGGCGCGTGCTCATCGTGCTCGCCGCGGCCCGTGTAGCGCCCCACCGAGAGGACGCCCGGGATCGTTTGCAGCCTCAATTCCATCTCCTGCGCGATCCGGTCGGATTCGGCCAGCGCCGTGCCGGGCGGAAGGAAGCTCATGACCAGCACGGTCCCCTCATCAAAGGGCGGCAGGAACTCGTTGCCCAACGTCAGGGCGGCGACCACGGCCAGGGCGGTCAGGGCCGCGAAGCCGGCGATCACCCAGCCCCGGCGTCGGATGGAGAAGCGCACCAGCGGCGACACCGCCCGCTGCAGGTGTCGCAGGACAAACGGCTGGCGGGCGCGCTCGAAACCCTCCCGACCGACCAGATTGCGAAAGAGCAGCAGCGCCAGCACGGGCGTCACCGTCAGCGACACGACCATCGAGGCGAGCAGGGCCGTGACATAGGCGATCGCAAGCGGCGTGAACAGCCGTCCCTCGATCCCGGACAATGCGAACAGGGGCGCGAAAACCAGGATCACGATCAGCGTTCCCGTGAAGATCGGCCCCCGCACCTCACTCGAGGCTGCCGCCACCCGCTCCTTCAGCGCCGCCCCCCCGATCTCGCGTTGGCGCAGGCGCCGCAGAACATTCTCGACGCCCACGATGGCGTCATCGACAAGCTCGCCGATGGCGATCGCCAGGCCTCCCAGTGTCATGGTGTTGATGCTCAGCCCCAACAGGTGGAAGGAGAGCCCTACCGTGGCAAACGAGAGCGGCAACGCCAGAAGCGTGATCAGCGACGCCCTGAGATTGGCCAGGAAGATGAGCAACACGACAACGACCAGGATCGCGCCGTCACGCAACGCCTCCACGACATTGTCGACCCCACGCTGCAGGAACGTCGCCTGACGGAACAGGTTGCCGTGCAGCTCGGCGCCGGCGGGCAGAGTCGCCTGGATCTTGATCAACTCCCTGTCGATCGCCTTGGTGAGCGCCAGCGTGTTGGTTCCCGGCTGCTTGAACACGACCAGAATGACACCCGGAGCGGCATTCACCGCGGCCGACCCACGCCGGTACTGCGGCCCTTCCACCACCCGGGCCACGTCACGGACCCGCACGGGGCGGTCCCGATCGCCGGCGATCACCACATCGGCCAATTCCTCGATGGAATGGAGCCGCCCCAGATGCCGCACCAGGAGCTCCCGGTTGTCCCGAACCAGATAGCCACCGCTGCTGTTCTGCGTGGCCGCGCCGACGGCCTCCGCCAATTGCTCGAGGCCGATCTCATGGCGCAGCAACAGGTCCGGATCGGCCAGAACCTGGTACTGCTTCTTGTCCCCACCGATGATCACGACCTGCCCCACGCCCGGCACCGACAGGAGCTGGCGCCGCACCGACCACTCGGCCAGCGTTTGCAGTTCCATCGCCGAGAGCGATCCGTCCGGACTGGTCAGGCCCACGTTCAGGATCTCCCCCGTGATGGAGGCAATCGGGGCCATCTCCGGCACCACCCCCGCGGGCAGATCCGTGCGGGCGAGCTGCAATCGCTCCTGGACGAGCTGCCGGGCCAGATAGAGATCCATGTCCCAGGCAAACTCCACGCGCACGATGGCCAGTCCATCGCCCGAGGTCGAGCGCACCTGCTCGATCCCCGGCATGCCCCCCAGGGCCGATTCCAGCGGCAGGGTCACCAGGGTCTCGACTTCCTCGGGCGCCAGCCCGTGCGCCTCCGCCAGAACCGTGACGATGGGCTGATTCAGGTCCGGGAAGATGTCCACCGGCAACCGGGATAGCTGCCCCGCTCCCAGGACGACCAAGACGCCGGCCGCCACAAGGACGAGCAGCCGGTTGTTCAAGGAGAATCGAATCAAGGCATCCAGCATAACTTCCCCCGTCTAGTGACTGTGACCCGCATGCGGATCGACGGCCTGCGGTCCGGCTTGCTGATCGAGAATCAGGTTCAGTTGCAGTCCTCCGGTGACCACGATCTCGTCCCCGGGATGCAGCCCGCAGTCGATCGGCAGCACCGCCTCCCGGGCGGTGATCGTCTCGACCGCCACGGGGGTGCGCAGATACTCCTGCCCCTCACGCAGGAAGACGAAGCTCTGCCCCCCTTGCCGGACCAGGGCCCGGGCCGGGATCACATAGCGTCGGCCCACCGGCTGCGTGGCCACCATGATCTGAACGCGCGAACCAGCCCGGAAGGCCCACTGCTGATACCACTGCTGATCGAGCGTGCGCTCATCGAGCAACTGGTTCGGTAGCTGCACAAAGAAGTGCGTGACCCGGTTGGCGCCGTCCTGTTCGCCCTCGATCGCCACAATCTGCAGATTCTCCGCCTGGCGTCCTTCGGCCGGAAACACGATCGAGACAGGTAGATTCTCGCGCGTGGCGCGCTGGACGGCAGTCAGATCCGACTCGAACGCCTCACCCATCACCCACAGCTCCTCGAGGCACACGAGACGGAAAAGCACCGCGCCAGCCGCCACGGTCTGGCCGGCGTGCACCGGCCGCTCGACCACTTCAAAGCTGCGAATCCCGGGCTGGTCGGGAACACGCACCTCCAGCCGCATCGATACCGTGCCCTTTTCGGCCAAGGCCTCGAGTTGGGATTCGGACAGCCCGGCCGTTTGCAAGGAGGCCAGCAGGGCATCCAGGGTGCTGCGCTGGGCGGCCAGACGCGCCTCGATGACCTTCAGATCCGCGCGCACCCGTTCGACTTCCGCGGCCGCCGGCTGCGCGGCGGCCGTCAGGCTCTCCAGGTAGCGGGTCAGCCGCCCCTGCTCGGTGGCATCCGCCAGATGCTGTGCCCGCACGTTCACCGCCTGCATCTGCAGCTCGCGAACCACGCCGTCGACGAGTTCGAGAACCGCCAGGCGTTCACCCGGCCGAACACTGGCCGGCACGCGCGCATTCAACTCCACGATGCGCACCGCCGCGGGCGCCGACAGTTCATACCGCCGATCCGGATCCACCGTCGTCACGCCGGGAATCTTGATCCGGTCGTAGTAGAAGCGCGCCTCAACCGGCTGTGACTGGATGCCCAGATTCCGCGCCGCCACATCATCGAGTACCAAGGCCCCCTCATGAGCATGAGCATGATCATGCCGGGCCGTTTCATCGCCGTGATCGTGATCGCAGTCGTCCCCGTGTTCGTGGCCGTGGTCGGATCCATGCCCGACCACTTCATCGCCGTGATCGTGATCGCCTTCGCCCCCGTGTTCGTGGCCGTGGCCGGATCCATGCCCGACCACCTCATCGCCGTGATCGTGATCGCAGTCGTCCCCGTGTTCGTGGCCGTGGTCGGATCCATGCCCGACCGCCTCA
>CAYQJL010000153.1:0-12425 GCA_964417675.1 uncultured bacterium
TCTATCGTGCCCCGGGGCACGATAGATGAGACAAAGTCTCAAACATGGCGGTCATGGACAGGGATGTATAGCCTGCCCGTCGCGCGAGTTTCCGTCTAGATCGCTGCCGTCCTGCGCCCGCCTCGGTCAGGCGCACGTCCTTCTGGGGCATCGGCACCCGGGCGATGTAGCGACCCAGGCGGGTCAGGTGGCGCCGCCCCTTCTTTGTCACCCTGGGCTTCTTTGGCTTGGGTTTCGGCAGGGCGTCGGCCGTGAGCCGGATGAGCTCGCGCAGCCGCTCGTTGTCATCGATCTCTTCGACGCCGATCAGCATCGACGGCTTGGCGCCCGGGCACGCCGTGCCCTCCACATAGCGCTCACCGACCAGGGCTCTCCCGGGCGGCGTGATCTTGACGAAGAGCTGGTTGTCGCACACCAGGGCGACGACCTTTTCGTCGCCGGGGAAAAGGTTGCAGGCCCACCACCCCTCCCGGGGCTGCGGGCCTGCTCCCATACTCCGGACATGCGTCCTACCGTGGGTGATCCCTGCGGCCGCGGAGCTTGTGCCGCGGGACCGGATCATGCCAGGGCATGGCGCGGAAGTAGGCATCGCGCTGATCCCGATCCAGATGCATGGCCTCCCGCAGAATCGTCTCGGCCACGAGGGAATCGAGGCGGGTCTGGGCGCGGCCGAGTTCTCGTACCAGATCCCTGACCCGGGACGCATCGATCTCCGGCTCCTGGACTTGCGCGAACACCGAGCGCCGGATCTCGGCCAGAATCGCCCGGGCCTCGAGGATCTCCGGCATCGTTTCATCGAGAGTCCGTTCGAGCCGAGCGCGCTGCTCGGCCCGCAAGCCCAGCTCCCGGCTCATGAGGTTCAGACGCATCTGACGCAAGCTGTCGGAGAAGACCGAGGGCCCGGGGCCCGGGGCGCCCGGATCCGTGACAGACCCTGCACGGGGACCATACCCCGCGCCGGGCCGGGCACCGGAACCGGCGCCGGGACCCTCTCCCGGGACCCGGTGAGAACGGCGCGCGGCGCGTTCCTCCATGAACCGGTGCACCATCTCCCGGGGCGCCGGACGTTGCGCCGGTCCCGGTGCCGGTTCTCCCGGCCGATGCCCGGTGATCGAGACATAGAGCAGAGCCACGTTCAGGCCGAGCGAGACCGCCAGCAGGAGGATCCATACGCGCTTCATCATCGGGAACCCTCCCTCTCGTTGGATGCGAATTCCCAGTACAGGTCATCCAGACTTCCGAAGCGGGTGGGGTCGGCCAGGAGGGAACCCATTTCCACCCACGTTTCTTCCTGCCAGCCGGCCGGCGGGGCGCTGTCCTGCCCGGGCGCCATCATGAATCCGATCAGGAGCCCCACGGCCACGGCGGCCACAGATCCCAGCGGGTAGGCCAGGCGGGCCCATGGTGACCGGCGGGGGATCAGGCGGGCCTGCAGAAGCGGCCACAGTGAATCGGCCTCCTCGATCGCGTGCCGGTCCAGCACCGATGCCAGGCGCTCGTACTCCTGCACGGCCGCGGCGCACGCGGCGCAGGCTGTGCAGTGCTCCCGGATCAGGACCGCCTGCGACGGCTCCAGCCGCCCCTCGAGGCAGTCCACCAGGACATTCTCCGACGGGCACCCTTGCGGCGGAACAACCGCTGGGCCGCCTTGCTTGCCGGTCATGACAACACCCCCCTTTGGCTCAACCGCCGCCGCAAGCTCTTCATCGACCTCTGCAGCAGCGACTCCACGGCCGGGAGACTCACTTCCATGACCCCGGCGATCTCTTCGTAGCTCATCTGTTCATAGCGACGCAGAAGCAATGCCTGCCTCTGCCGGGCAGGGAGCGCGAGGATGGCTTCCTGTACGGCCGCCTGCAGTTCCTGCCGTTCCAGGTTCGAGGCCGGCCCCGGTGCGCGCGAGGGCGGATCCTGCGTCCGGGCATCGAAGCTCAGCCATCGCAGGATCCGCTTGCGCCTCAGGTGGCTGCGCGACAGGTTG
Source organism: uncultured bacterium (assembly GCA_964417675.1). Classification (GTDB taxonomy): domain Bacteria; phylum Eisenbacteria; class RBG-16-71-46; order CAIMUX01; family WJJG01; genus CAYQJL01. The sequence goes on from CAYQJL010000153.1 coordinate 1,982, forward strand.
CCGGCAATGCGGAACAGCCAGCTTCGGAATTGCCCCTGGGCGCGATAGCGCTTCGCCTGCGAAAACACCCGGAGAAACAGCTCCTGGCCGAGGTCGCGGGCATCCTCGCGGTCGCCCACCATGCGCTGCAGAAAGGCATGCACGGGTTGCTCCCAGCGCCGGACGAGGAGGGCGAAGGCCTCCTCGTCCCCATCCGCCGTGCATTCCATGAGCCGGTCATCGTCCACTTCGCACGAGATTCCATGGTTCGGGTGGGTGATCAACCGCGCGGGCCGCGGCGCCCGCCATCCCGCTGCCGGCGCGGCGGGTTGTCATCCTCTCGGTCCGTCGGGCGCTCCCCGGGGGCACACCAGGCGCCCGGATGGTGGCGCTTCCCGTGAAACGCGCCCGGCCGGGCCTTGGATCCGCCGCGGGCATCCATACCGCGCATCGCCGGGCCGCCTGGGCCTCCCCATCCCGCGTCTGAGCCTCCCAACCCCGGACGATGCTGGCGGCCCTGCCTCAGGATCATCTGATCGCGCTGTTCGGGGGTGAGCACCTTGCGCACCGCGAGCCGCGTCTCGAGCCGGTGGATGTCCAGTTTCGTGCGAACCTCTCCGATCTTGTTCGCCAGGCGCCGGATGGCGGCCGCGTCGGGCTCATCCGCCAGCATCGCGCCGTCCATCTCATTGCGCAAGCGCATCATTTCCTTGCGCAGCTCGGTGGCGGCCGCGCGGCCCTCCTCACGAACCCGGTCGATCTTCGCGGACTGCTCGTCACTCAGATCCAGGCGGTCGGCGAGGCGCTCCATGCGTAGCGCGCGGCGCCCTTCGGCGGGGGTCCCGCCTTCCTGTGCCATCACGTTGCCGGCCGCCAACAAGCCCCCCAAGAGCAACATTGTTGCCCAAGTCGCTTTGCGTTTCATCGTCCACCTCCTGGTTGCGAACCCATTGGGCTCCATCTGTGGGTTTTCCGTCGCGGCCGCTGCCCGTTCGATGGGCGCGCGCCGTTGCATTCGAGTCCTCCGTTACCCCCCCTAACGCCGGGAGCGGGAGAAACCAGCGCCGGGATGCCGCCTCCGCGGGGAACCAAGGGCGGCCACGGCCGGGCAGGCGGCAGAAGGGCAGGCGGTAGAAGGGCAGGCGGTAGAAGGGCAGTGGCTGGGATCGGCCACCGTTGCTCCGTGCCGGCCCTTGGTGTCAACCTATTGGGGAAGTTGAGTTTATATAATCGATGCCAGGGCCGATAGGTTGATTGGGTGGTGCCCGCGGGGAGGAGGACCCACTGTACTCTGGTAGGCTTCGACCGCCGCAGGAGATTGCTTCCTTTCCGGAGACAGGTGGAAAATTGTATGCTTATCGGTCTTGCTGCGATGCGAGTGTCGCAGGCCGGGATGGGTCGTGAGAACGGATCCGACGCGTTCCGGAGGCTGGATGACCATGGATCCGGAGGCAGATGTACCATGAAGCAGATCACTCCTCACGGCGGCCGCCTGATCAATTTGCTGGCGCCGGCCACCGAGGCGCTCGCACTCGAGCAGAAGGCCGCCGGCTTGCCGCGCGTCTCGCTCAACGAGCGCGAGATCGCGGACTTCGAAATGCTCACGACGGGCGCCCTCAGCCCGCTCGAGGGATTCATGACCCAGGCCGACTACGACGGGGTCGTCGAGAGGATGCACCTGTCGACCGGGCCCGCCTGGACCATCCCGATCACATTGGCGGTGACCGATGAGCAGGCCGGCGCCATCGAGGAAGGCGCCGACGTCGCCCTGTGCGACGGAGGCGGCGGCTATCTGGGTGTGATGACGGTGCAGTCGAAGTACCAGCCCGACAAGAAGCGCGAGGCCGAGCAGGTTCTGCGAACCACCGACGAGGCCCATCCCGGTGTGCAGTACCTGAACAACACCGGCAACTGGTACCTGGGCGGCCCGATCCGGGCCATCCGCAAGCCCACCCATGAGGATTTCAACAATTACCGTCTCGACCCGATCGAGACCCGGGTGCTCTTCAAGGCCAAGGGGTGGAAGACCGTGACCGCGTTCCAGACCCGCAACCCCATCCACCGGGCCCATGAGTATCTGCAGAAATGTGCGATGGAAATGGTCGACGGCCTGCTCATCCATCCGTTGATGGGAGCGACGAAGTCCGACGACATCCCCGGTCCGGTGCGCATGGCCTGCTACCAGGCGCTGCTCGAGAACTACTACCCGGCCGACCGGGTGGCCCTCTCGATCTTCCCGGCCGCGATGCGCTACGCGGGACCGCGGGAGGCGATCTGGCACGCGATCATCCGCAAGAACTACGGCTGCACCCATTTGATCGTCGGGCGCGATCATGCCGGCGTGGGCAGCTACTACGGCACCTATGACGCCCACTTCATCTTCGGTGAGTTCGCAGCGGACGAGCTCGAAATCACACCGATGTTCTTCGACCACACCTTCTTCTGCAGGCGCTGCGGCAACATGGGCTCGATCAAGACCTGTCCGCACGGGAAGGACGATCACGTCTTTCTCAGCGGGACCAAGGTGCGCGACATGTTGAAAGAGGGCAAGGACTTACCGGTCGAGTTCACCCGCCCGGAGGTGGCGGCCGTGCTTCTCGAGCATACCCAGCGGGCCTAGCCCCGGGATCCGGATCGGAGCCCGCGGAGCCGCTTGGGGTTGAAACTTTAGACGGTATATAATGTTTTCTGAGAAAGGGAGTGAGGATGAAGGGGTTCACCGTTTGGTTCACCGGAATGTCGGGGTCTGGTAAGTCGACGCTGGCCGAGGCGCTGGCGCCCGAGCTGCGCAAGCGGGGCTGCAACGTGGAGATCCTCGACGGTGACGTCGTGCGCACCAATCTCAGCAAGGGCCTCGGCTTCTCGAAGGAAGACCGCGACATCAACATCCGGCGCATCGGTTTTGTCTGCAATCTTCTCACCCGCAATGACGCCGTGGCCATTGCCGCCGCCATTTCACCGTACCAGGCCATCCGTGACGAGAACCGTGCGTTGATCAAGAATTTCGTGGAAGTGTATTGCGACTGCGCGCTCGACACGCTCATCGAGCGGGATGTGAAGGGCCTCTACAAGAAGGCCATCGCGGGAGAGATCAAGGGCTTCACGGGCATCGACGATCCCTACGAGGCACCGGTCAATCCCGAGGTCACGATCAACTCCGGAACCGAATCGCTGGAGGAGAGCCTCGGCAAGATCCTGCGCACGTTGGAGCTGATGGGCTACATCCCGCCGGATCCGGACGCCGCCTCGATCTCCGAAGAGGAAGAAGAGAAGATCAAGGAGCGCCTCAAGGAGCTCGGCTACCTGTCGTAGCCGGACCCTCCGCTGGGAGGCGGCCCGGAGTGTCATGAGGAGCGCGCGGCGGGCACGCGTGGCACATCGCGCGTTTCCGCGGCGGCCTGATGTACGCCGGTCCACGCAACACGTACTTGCACATGGGGTAACGGCATGACCTCGCCGACAGTGAGTTACCATCGCCGCGGCCGGACCTGGAGCCGGCTGGCCGGGCTGCTCGCCCTCTGCCTCCTGCTTCCCGCCAGCGCGCAGGCCTATGTCGGTCCGGGCGCCGGCTTCGCGGTCGTGGGTTCGCTGGGGATCCTGTTCGTAACCTTCTTCCTGGCGCTGTTCGCCCTGCTCACCTGGCCCTTCCGGGCGGTGTGGCGGACGATCCGATCTCGCCGCATCCGGGCGCGCAGCGACACGAAGCAGGTCCTGATCCTCGGCCTGGATGGGCTGGATCCGCAACTGCTCGAGAAGTGGATGGAGGAAGGCCACCTGCCGAACTTCCAGAAGCTGGCGGCCGAGGGCTCGTTCCACAAGCTGGCCTCCTCGGTACCGCCCATCTCCCCCGTGGCCTGGTCCTCCTTCGCCACCGGCGTGGATGCCTCGAAGCACAACATCTATGACTTCCTGGGGCGTGACCTGAAGAGCTACCTGCCCATCCTCTCCTCGACCGACATCCGGCCCCCGCTGCGGGTGCTCAAACTCGGTAAGTTCGAAATCCCGATCAGCAAGCCGATGGTGCGGCTGATGCGCAAGAGCAAGCCGTTCTGGCGAATCCTGGGCGAGCACTATGTGTCCTGTCACGTGATCCGCGTACCGATCACCTTCCCGCCCGAGAAGCAGCCCAACGGGGCGCTGCTGTCCGCCATGTGTGTGCCGGATCTGCGCGGCACGCAAGGTTCCTTCACCTTCTTCACGACCGACAAGGAGCGCGCGGCGGCCTTCGAAGGGGGCTCGATCATCGCCGTCGAGCCGCAGGACGGCGTCATCCGCTCCGAGATTCCGGGCCCGCCCGACCCGCTCACCCAGGCGCATGCGATGCTCACACTGCCCATCGAGGTCAGGGTCGACAAGGCGACGCAGACGGCGCACTTCAAGGTCGGCAAGGAGACCTTCACGCTCGGACTGCGGGAGTTCAGCGACTGGATCTGCCTGCCGTTCAAGCCGGCCATCGGCAAGGCGGTCAAGGGGATTGTCCGTTTCCGGATCATTGACTTCGAGCCGCACTTCAACCTGTACATGACGCCGATCAACCTGGATCCGGAAGAGCCGGCCATGCCGATTTCCTCTCCCGGATTCTATGCCCAGTATCTGGCGCGTCTGATCGGCCCCTACGCCACCCTGGGGCTGGCGGAAGACACCTGGGCGCTCAACGAGCGCATCCTGGACGAGGAGGCCTTCCTCGACTACACCTGGCTGATTCATGAGGAGCGCGAGAAGATGTGGTTCAACGCCCTCAAGAAGAATCGCCGCGGGCTCAACGTGGTCGTGTTCGACGCCACCGACCGCATTCAGCATATGTTCTTCCGCTACATCGCCGACGGCCATCCCGCCAATGCCGGCAAGGACACCGAGCGTTTCCACACGGCCATCTTCGACCTGTACAAGAAGGCCGACTCCGTGTTGGGCCGCACCATGAAGTATGTCGACGACAAGACCGTCCTCTTTGCCATCTCCGACCATGGTTTCAAGCCGTTCCGGCGGGGCATCAATCTCAATTCCTGGCTGAAAGCCGAGGGGTATCTGGCCGCCAAGAACGGACGGGTCGACCGCTACTTCGACGGCATGGACTGGTCGAAGACCAAGGCCTACACGTTCGGCCTGACCGGGCTCTACATCAACCGCAAGGGCCGCGAGTCCCAAGGCATCGTGGACGACGCCGACTATGAGACCGTCAAGCGGGAGCTCATCGAGAAGCTCTCCGGACTGAAGGATCCGGCCACCGGTGAGACGGGCATCCTGCGCGTGTACGACGGCGACGAGATCTTCCGGGGACCGTACCGGCACAATGGGCCGGACCTGATCGTCGGCTACAACGTGAACTACCGCGCCTCCTGGGACGCCGCGGTGGGCATCGCCGACGAAACGATCTTCGAGGACAACACCAAGAGCTGGAGCGGCGATCATTGCATGGATACGATGGTCGTGCCCGGCATCTTCTTCAGCAACCGGAAGATCAAGACGGAGCATCCCAGCCTGCTCGACATCAGCGCCACGACCCTGGACCTGTTCGGCGTCAAGCGGCCGGCCTACATGGCGGGCATCTCCCTCTTCCGTGATCACGATTGCGCCAAGCGGGAGACCTTCGCACAGGCCTGCTTCCCGGCCGGGGTTCCCTCGATTCTCCGTGCTGAGGCGGATGCCCAGAAGGCCGGCCGAGACGCGGGCCGAAAGGAGTAGGAATACCGCAATGCGAGTGAATGGAATACCTCCGTCCAGCGCTCCCGGATCCGATCCGCGCTCCGCGCGGGCCGGCCGCCATGGACCCTGGATGCTCATCGGCGCGCTGGCGCTGTTCGCCGCTCTGGTGCTGGCATCGTTGCCGCGATCCGCGCGGGGCAATCTCCCTGCCCAGGCCCAGCTGAAGAAGGTGATCGTCTTGGGCATCGACGGCGTCGACCCGAATCTGCTCGAGGAGTGGATGCACGCGGGCCGGCTTCCCAATCTGCAGCGGTTGCGCAAGGGCGGCACCTACATGCCCCTGGGCACCAGCATGCCGCCGCAGAGCCCGGTGGCCTGGTCGAACTTCATCACCGGGAAGAACTCGGGCGGACACGGCATCTTCGACTTCATCCATCGCGATCCGCAGACCTACTTTCCCTACTCCTCGATGTCCGAGGTTCTGCCCGCCGAGGACCAGATCTCCTTCCTGGGCTTGAAGCTCCCCAACATCATTCGCTTGCCCGGCTCGGACTACATGATTCCCCTCGCGGGCGGCACCACCGAGAACCTGCGCAAGGGAACCCCCTTCTGGTCATACCTGGGCCAGCAGAACATCCCGGCCGTCATCCATCGCGTCCCGGTGAATTTTCCTCCGGTGGGCGACGGCGCCATCACGCTCTCCGGTATGGGCACGCCCGACATCCAGGGCAGCAGCGGAACCTATGCCTACTACACCGATGCGCCTCCGCCGAACTATGAGTCCGCGACCGGCGGCAAGATCTTCATCACCGATGTGATCAACGGCGTGGCCAAGGGCAAGCTGTACGGACCGCCCAATGATTTCATCGACTATGACAACATCCAGGCCAAGACCGGGCGCAGCGTCCCCTACCAGGAGCGCAAGGCGTCCATTCCTTTCACCGTCTACGTGGACGAGGACAACCCGGTCGCGCGCCTGGAGATCGACGGCCAGGAGGTCTTCCTGAAAGAAGGTGAGTTCAGTCACTGGATCGAGGTCACCTTCAGCCTGCTGCCGACCCCGGGCTTCATCCGCTGGCTGTGGCACGATCTGGTCAGCGTGAAGGGCCTGGTTCGCTGCTATCTGAAGTCGACGCATCCGGATTTCGGATTGTACATCAGTCCGGTGCAGATCAGTCCGCTCCATCCGGCGCTGCCGATCAGTACGCCGCCCGAGTACGCCTCGGAACTCGCCGAGGCCATTGGTTGCTACTACACCCAGGGCATGCCCGAGGATACCAAGGCCCTTGAAATGGATGTCTTCGCCAATGCCGACTTCATGAAGCAGGCCGCGATCATTGCCGACGAAGAGATCCGCATGGCTCACTACGAGCTCGATCGGTTCGAGGAAGGGTTCATCTTCCTGTACTTCTCGGTCATAGACCAGGTGGGGCATGTGATGTGGCGAACCATGGAAGGCCAGGAGGAACACCCGGCCTATGTGGCCGAGCTGGATGATCCCTTCAAGGATGTGTATGTCGAGCTGTACGAACACCTCGACCGCGTAGTGGGCACGGCGCTTGACTATGTTGATGCCGAGACCTGCTTCATCGTGATGTCGGATCACGGGTTCTCATCATGGACACGGTCGTTCGATCTGAACCGCTGGCTGTTCGACAACGGGTACCTGTCCGTCAAGCCCGGGGTTGCCCCCAGCAGCGTCCAGTATCTTCAAGGCGTGGACTGGCAGAACACAACCGCGTACGGACTCGGGATCAACGGCCTCTATATCAATCAGCTCGGACGTGAGAAGCACGGGGTGGTTCCCCCTGGACCGGCCAAGCAGCGGCTTCTGCACGAAATCGCCGAGAAACTCGAAGCGGTCGTCGATCCGGTTACCGGCCGGCAGCCGATCACGAAGGTGTTCACGCGGGATGAGATCTACTCGGGTGAGTACGTCGATATCGGTCCCGACGCGCAGATCGGGTATGACGTCGGCTATCGGGCTTCCGACGAGTGCGCGGTGGGGGAAATCACCGACACGGTGTTGTCGAACAACACCCGGCGGTGGAGCGGAGATCACTGCCAGGACTACCGCAAGGTTCCTGGAATCTTGCTGACCAATCGTCCGGTGAAGCTCTCCGATCCAAGCCTGATCGATCTGGCGCCCTCGATTCTCACCCTCTTGGGCATTGATCCGCCGAGCGATATGGAAGGCCGGCCGATCTTCTAGGAACGGCGGCCTCTGGCGAGGCCGCTGTGGACCCATGGGAGATGCAACATGTTTGGTGGCAAGAAGATCAAAGTCGAGAAGGAGCTATACGACCGGATCGCCAAGTTCGCCGAACTGGCCGGCTACTCCTCCGTCGACGAGTTCGTGATTCACGCGCTGGAGAAAGAGCTCGCCCAGCTCGATGACGCGGCGTCCGATGAAGAGATCAAGGAGAAGCTGAAGGGCCTGGGCTACCTGGCCTAGGACGAAGTCGCGCCCACCCGCACGGGGTCGGCGGAATGCAAGGAGCGGGTTCATGGCAGTGATCGTTGCTCTGATCATGTCGTTGTGCGCCAAGCTGTTCGATGTGATCATGATTCCCTTCCGGGGCATGCATCCGGTGGTCGGCCTTCTGGTCATCTCGATCATCACCGGCATCATCATGTTGCTCATCTTCGGCAAGACCTCGAACCAGAAGGCCATTCGACGCTCGAAGGGCCTCCTCAAGGCCTACATCGCCGAGATCTGGCTGCTGCGCGACAACCTGCTGCAGATGCTTCTGTCCATCCTGCGCGTGCTCGGCAACACGGGCCGCTATTTCCTGCACAGCCTTCGCCCGCTCATCTTCATCCTGATCCCGGTCTTGATCATCATGATCATGCTCGGGGTCCGCTATGAGCTGCGGCCGTTCACGCCGGGCTCGGAAGCCACCGTCACAGTGCGGCTCGATGACCTGGCCTGGACCCGGGGCGATGCCATGCAGCTCTCCGGATCGGACGGGATCGAGGTGGCCAGCCCCCCGCTGCGCATCCCACAGCGGGGCGAGATCGACTGGCGGGTCCGCATGACAGCCGCCGGTGAACAGCAGATCACCATCCATACGCCCGTCGGCGAGGAGAGCAAGCGCATCCTGGTTCAGGACGAAGCCGGTCCTTTGCTGCCCATGGCCCCGGCCCGCGGACGGACGCTCTCGACATCCTATCTGCTCTTTCCGGTCGAGCCTCCGCTGCAGGCCGCAAGCGGCATTCGCGAGATCCGGATCAAGGAGTGGCCCACGCGGGAGTTCTCCCTGTTTGGCATGGGCATTCACTGGTTGATCGTCTTCTTCGTCATATCGATGGCCGCCGGATTCGCCGTGAAGGGCGCCTTCGGCGTGGAGGTATAGGCTGCGCATGCCACAGCTGCCGGAGTTTCCCTCTTGGACCACGCCCGATCCACGGGGCAATGTGGATCTGCATCTACACACCACGGCCTCCGACGGCAGCGAAACGCCCCGCCGGCTCTTCGAGCTCGCCGCGGAGAAGGGACTCAAGGCCATCGGGTTCTGCGACCACGACACGGTGAGCGCGGCGCGCGAGGGCTTCGCGCTGGCGGAGGAGTTCGGCATCGAATTCGTCCCGGGCTGCGAGATCGGCATCGCCCACGACCCGGACCGTGGATTGGTGGAGACCGATCTACTGGCCTACTACTACGACCCGGACCACGATGAGCTCAATGATGTGCTGTCCCGCCTGCGGGCGGCCAAGAACGAGAAGCTCGACGCCCAGCTCGGCGTACTGGAGCGCGAGGGCTTCCAGGTTCCCAGGAATGAGATCCTCGCCGAAGCCCGGGGCGAGACGATCCGCCGGCCGCACATCTTTGCTGTGCTGAGGCGCTACTATCCAGACCTCGATCCCCAGACATTCTACCCGAACACGGACTTTGGCGGCCCATGGTATGTGTCCAAGTCCTTCAGTCTCGGTCTCGAGGAATGTGTCGCGGTCGTGAGAAGGGCCGGAGGCGTCACGGTGCTTTCGAGTCCCGGTTCCTACAACACGCTGTACAAGAAGACCGGGGCGCTGATCGATCCGCAGGTGGACGACATGATCAGAGTCTGCGCCCAGGCGGGTGTCGATTGCCTCGAGACCGTCTATTCGTACGACTGCAACAAGCCCTACTTCCGATCCACCGCCGAGACGATCACGCCGCACGAGCTCGGGGTGCTGATCCAGCACTACGAGGACCTGGCCGAGGCACTCGCGCTGACCAAGACCGGGGGATCGGACTTCCATGGCGCTTCGAAGCCCCAGATCGCAATGGGTTCGATCCCGGTGGGCTATCGCTATCTCGAGGGGCTCCGGCGCGCCGCGGGTCGATCGCCCCGATCCTGACGAAGGAGACCGCATGCCGGCAGCCCGCAACCGCCGCTCCTCCAAAGAACCGCTGCTCAGTGTCCAGGTGTACGAGACCCTGTGCGAATGGATCGGCCAGGGCGTGCTCGGCCCGGGAGAACGACTCCGGGACGGGAAGTTGGCGGCTTCGCTCGGCGTCAGCCGGACGCCGGTGCGCGAGGCCCTCAACCGGCTGCAGGACGACGGCCTGGTCATCACGGAGGCGGGCCAATGGACCCGGGTGGCGGAGATCAGCTCCGATGATATCCGCAACCTCTTTCCCATCCGCCAGGCGCTCGAGACTCTGGCGCTCTCCCTGGCTTTGCCCTGGCTGACCGATGTCGACATCGCAACGATGAGGCGGGAGAACGAGAAGATCGCAAGGGCCCTGGCCAAGGAGGACACGCTCGCGGCCATGGAGGCCGACAAGGCCCTGCACGCGGTCTACATCGACCGGTGCGCCAATCGGGAGCTCATCCAG
>CAYQJL010000154.1:0-10581 GCA_964417675.1 uncultured bacterium
TTCTACGCGCTTCCTTTTAAGTCACACGCAGAAGGAGGGCGGGCCTATGACCGTTCGACTTCTTCCCCCTAAAACGCTTTGCAGAATCCGGATAGAGCCGTTTATTGTCCGGGCGTGGGGTGCTAGCTTGGGGCGTCGTTCTGCGGGCAGGTGTGCGGTTTCGTATGGAGGATAGCGTGGCAGATCTACTCCCATCCCGCGAAGATGGCCATCTGGCGGTTGCCGCCATCCGGGTTCTGCGTCATCGCGAGGGCCGTCCTCCGACACCCAGGGATATCGCCGACCTTCTCGGCTGGACAGAAGAGGAAACCCGCGTCGTCCTGCGCGGGCTCTCCAGCGCCGGCATCCTGACGGTGCACGAGACGCCCTTCGAGATCCGATTCGAGGTCGCCGCGCACCTCATGCTGGAGGAGTTGCCGGCCGAGGCGAACAAGGAGGCCCTGGAATCCGAGGTCGAGAGCTTCCGCCAGCGTGCGCTGACGAAACAGGAGCAGCTCGAGCGAATGCTCAGCGGCGGGGAGATCGACAAGAAGAAGAAAAAGAAGCTCGACGATCTCGAGAAGGAGTTCGCCGACTTCAAGAAGAAGAAGCCCGGGCCGCCCATCTGAGTCGGGGCGTCCACCTGATCCAGGCCGCCCATCTGATCCGGGCCGCCCATCTGATCCAGGCCGCCCATCTGATCCGGGCCGCCCATCTGATCCAGGGCGTCCACCTGATCCGGGCCGCCCATCTGAGTCGGGCCGCCGGTGTCGGGAATCCGGTGCCGGGGCGCCGGTAGCGGGAATCAGCGCTCGGCGTCCGTGCGGTACGGCTGGACGGCTCTGCGGCGCGACTTTGTTGCGCCCTTGCCGATCCACCTGTTTCGCATCCGACGTCGGCGTCGTTCCCACCCCTCCGGTCCCCCAAAAAGCCATCCAACCGATGAGCGTACAACTGTCCATATCTGCTATAATCTCGGACAGTGACGGGATGTTCCGGCGCCGGCGTGCCCTGATGGGTCGCCGGTGGCCTGCATGGATGCTGTCTGGTCTACGTACGACAGGAGAAGGAGGCATTATGATCCGCTGGAGGCGCCTTTGTCAGGCCTTCGCCGCCCTGATCGCGATCGGGATGCTGGTGACGGCCGGTGCTCAGGCCTCGGTACCCCGGGTGGTGCTGGCCGAATCGTTCACGGCGACGTGGTGAAGCTACTGCACACATGCGGCCTGCGGGCTTCGCATGATGCTCGAGGAGTTTCCTCAGCAACTGGTTGTGTGCGCGCATCACGTATCGGACACCTATGCCACGACGTTTGGAAACCAACGCAGTGGGTTGTACGGTGTGGGTGGGATCCCCCACGTTCAGTTTGACGGTCTGACCTCTTCGGTCGGCGCCGGCAGTTGCGCCGGTGCCGCGAGTGCCTACCGCAACATCATCAACAGCCGGCTTGGGCAGTCGCCGGAATCGCCGGTACAGATCGACGGAGTCTATCTCTACGACGATGTGACGATCACCGCCCAGGTGGATCTCACGCTGGTCGATCCCGTCATGCTGACCAATGCCAAGGTCTTCATCGTGGTTCAGGAAGATGAAGTCGGGGCGCAGGGCTACGAATGGGTGACTCGCACGGCGCACGAGACCACCTGCACGCTGAACGGGCAGGGCGATACCCAGCTCGTCGAGTACACGTTCGCCAATGGCGGCTGGAACACGGCCAATCTCAGCGTTGTCACCTGGGTGCAGAAGATGACCGCGCCCTATGAAGTGTACCAGGCGGCCAAGCTGCCGCTGGTCTCCGACTTCGCGATTGCCTTCGCGCCGGAAATCGCTTCGGTGCCGGCAGGCAACGGGCTGGCCGAGTTGAGCGGCACGCTCACCAACATCGGCGATGAAACGGACAATCTCACCTTGAGCCTGGACAACACCTTCGGTTGGGCGGCCGAGTTCAAGGTCGCGGGCGAGGGCAGCTTCCACACGACCCCGACGGTCGTGACGCTCGATCCGGACGAGAGCATCGACTTCTACATGCAGGTCACGACCGACGGCAGCATGCGCGTGGGCCAGGGCTTCCTGGAGTGCCACTCCAGTGTGACCGATCGCACCGGCGCCGCGCGGGCTCGCGTCTTCAACGGCAGCCCGGCCGTGCTGGTGGTCGATGATGACTTCAACCGGACCGATGAGGTGGTCATCCTCAACGCGCTTGCGGGCAGCTACCTCTACGATGACTACGACGTCTATAACGATCATGGCGCCGCGGCGCCCGCCTTCGAGGACCTGGACGGCTACGACGTCGTCATCTGGCACCAGGGTTGGAACATGGGCGACCGGATCCAGGAAGCGGAAGAGGCCGCTCTGATGGCGTTCCTGGACACGGGCAAGGGGTTGATTCTCTCGACCCAGGATTACCTGTTCTACGCGGATCCGAACACGTTCACCCAGAGCTATCTCGGGCTGGACAGCTGGACGAACAATGTGGGCGCTCAGGCGGCGAACGGCGTCGACAACGACCCGGTGACCGATGGCATGGCGTTTGCCATGAGCTATCCACAGCAGCAGCTGAACCGGGCCGATCTGCTGGTTCCGGGAGCGGCGAGCGAGGGCATCTTCACCAACGAGGCCAGTGAGACCATCGCGGTGCGCACGCAATCGCGCGGCGGCCGGGCGATCACCTTCGCACTGGCGCTCAATGGGTTGGTCAACGGGACCGAGCCGAGCCGCTTGAGCACGCTCCTGGCGCGCTCGATCGACTGGTTGATGGAAGGCCAGAGCCAGAGCGTGGAGGATGCGATTCGTGTCAGCGGTTCCCTGGTGGCGGGCATCGAGCCGAACCCGTTCCATGTGGGGCCCAACAGCGCGAGCATCCAGCTGCATCTGTCCGATGCGGCGGCCCAGGGGGCGGTCACGTTGCAGCTTCTGGACGTGAGCGGCCGGCTGGTGCGCGACATGAGCCAGCGGGCCTTCACCAGCGGGCCTCAGACCCTGTCCTGGGACGGATTCGATCAGGGCGGCCGCCCCGTGGACGCCGGCGTCTACTACGTCCGGCTAAGCACGATCGAGGGCGCCAAGAGCGCCCGCGTGGTGGTCATGCGCTGATAGAATCATGTGCTGATGGTCCCGGGCCGATAGGGCGCCATGCCACGTTGGATGGCAGTCCGTGGTCAGGGGGTCTACCTTGGAGCCGGCGGCGATCTCGCGAGAGAGGCCGCCGGCTCGTCTTTGGTGCAGCAGAGTTGCTTGCGGAGGGGGTAGGTGGGCCATGACCTCTCCAAACCCGCATTCCGGGCCGAAAATCCGGATCCATCGGTCCGGGTGTGTGGTACCATTCCTGTACACGAAAGTGGCGGGCGGAACGGGATGCCTGGTAAGGCCATCCGTTTCGCCCGTTCTGAGTGCTTCGGTTTTGGGTCGTCTCTTCCCAGCGGAGTCATGAGAGGGAGTAGGTTTCATGAAGGTTGCCAAGGTCATCGCGCGGAGTGTGTTGGGAGTATCGGTCGCCATGGTGCTGGTTACATTGGCGCCATGCCAGGCCGCGCAGGAGGCGCGGGCCTCCTTCACGTTTGAGGAGGGGCAGCAGCAGCTCAAGCAGGGAGATTTCGAGAAGGCCCTGGCGACATTCGCGCAGGCTGCCCAGCTCGATCCCGCCAATCGCGACTATGCGACCGAGGCGGCCATTCTGCGCCGCGTGATCAAGCTGCGCGCGGACCTGCCGAACGAAACGGACAACGGGCAGTGGGTCGCCCGCGCCCGGGCGCTGCGCGCCTACTACTACGACAAGGGGCTCCAGGCCGAGGCGCTCGGGCTGGACCGCCAGATGCATGAGAAGATCGGGGACACGGGCAGCGCGATCATGCTGGCCGAGAGTCTGATCGAGAATGGCATGGATCAGGACGCCTCGCGGGTGCTGGCGGATGTTCCCGGTGACGAGCTGTCCACGGCCGGGATGCTCCTGCTCGGGTTGGCCGAGACCCGGCAGGGGCAGGCCTTGAACGATCGCGTCCGCGCCGCCGCCAGCGGCATGTCGGCCCAGGCCCCGGCGAGCGAGCAGCTCCTGCTGGCGCGTCTGCAGTCCCGGCTCGGCCAGCACGGAGAGACGTTGGCTCTTCTGCGGGCCGTGTTCGAGAGGACGCCCGGGAGCCAGCAGCCGGCCTTGCGAGCGCGGGTGCAGGACTGTGACGACTTCGAATCCTTCGCCGGCAACGCGGACTTCGCGAAGGTCTTGCAGACCGGTTCGAAGATCTCCGAGTCCTCCTGCAGCGCGGGGACCAGCTGCGGTGCTTGCCCCAGTCGCACGGCCTGCGGAAGCGGTAAGTAGTGTGACGCGCTACGTCCTGCAAGCCGGATTCCTCGTGCTGACCGTGGTCGCGGTCTTCTATGTGGGAGCCAATGCGGAGCAGTGGTGCCCGTTCGGCGGTGTCGAGGCCCTCTACACCTATGTCCGGGAAGGCAATCTGCCGTGCTCCCTGGGGGTGAGCAACTTCTACATCCTGGCCGCCGTTCTGGGGATGACGCTTCTTGCCCGGCGGGCATTCTGCAGCCACGTCTGTCCCCTGGGCACGATCTATGAGTGGGCGTATCGCGCGGGCCGGCGCATGGGTTTGCGGGACCGGTCCGTGCCGGCCCGCCTGGATCGGATCCTCTCACTGGGGAAGTACCTCGTTCTGGGCGCCATCCTGTTCTTCACCTATCGAACGTCCGAACTCGTCTTTCGAGGGTACGATCCCTGCTACGCTCTTCTCAGCCGGCACGGCGAAGACATCACGATGTGGGCCTACGTCGTTGCCGGAGCCACGCTCGCCGGCGCCGTGGTCGTGCGCTTGCCCTTCTGCCGGTGGCTCTGCCCGCTGGCGGCCGTGCTTCAGCCCCTTTCCAGAATCGGCCTGACCCGGATACGCCGCGATACCCAGACCTGCATTGATTGCGGGGAGTGCGGCCGGGCCTGCCTGATGGGGATTCCCGTTCACCAGCATGCCGCCGTCACCGACGCGTGCTGCACGTCGTGCCGGGAATGTGTGCGCCGCTGTCCGATCGGCCAGGGGCAGACGCTCAAGCTGGCCACCGCCGGCACTCCCCGGGGACTGTCCGGGGGAGCCGTGGCCGCCATCGTTCTCATCTGTGTGGGAGCCGCCGTGGCGGGCGCGACCCTGGCGCCCGCGCCGTCGTTCACCTATGTGCGTGGTGCGCCGGGTGGCGATTCCGATGGAGATCCGCAGGGCGAGCCGGTCACGGTCGAGCTGCGGCTCGAGGAGCTCGGCTGTCGCGGCCGGGCCAATCTGCTGGTCTTCTTTCTGGATCGCGATGATGAGTACGCCCTGCCCGGGTACCTGCGGTTGGAAGCGTGGCCTGGTCCGGGGGAGAGCAAGGTTCGCATCACGGTGAGTGCGGACGGCGGCCCGGGAACCAGCGCGGCGGTCTTGACCGCCCTCACGGAAGCGATCACCGAGCCCTACTTCAACCTCATCGAGAACCGATGGTATCCCTCTCCGTTCGTCATCCTGCCGCCGCCGCCCTGACCGGTGGTATCCCTCTCCGTTCGTCATCCTGCCGCCGATGAGCTTCCCGGTGGTCGGAAAACGCCACAATTTCGCATTCGTTGCGATCCTGTGGTATGCTTACAAGGCGAAGCGGAAGCACTGTTCCGCCGATCACCATACCCCGAACCTGAGCGGAATGCCCGGAGCCCTCGACGAGAGGGGTTCCCCGGCCAACGGAGGTGTCCGAATGCTCCCACGGATCACCATCGCGGCGCTACTCGTGAGCGTCCTGCTCCAGATGGGCTCAGTCCATGCCTCGACTGCACGCGTCATCCTGGCCGAGGATTTCACAGCCGTGTGGTGAGGGCCCTGCGTCCACGCCCGGTGCGGGCTGGAGATCATGCTGAATGAGTTCCCGGGCCAGCTCATCGTCGCCGAACACCACAGATACGACGAGTTCGAGATTCCCTGGACCGTGACACGATCAAACTTCTATTGGGCCGGCAGCATTCCGCATGTGCGCATCGATGGCATCTATATGAAGGCCGGAGCCAGCTCCTGCTATGCCGCGGCCGCCGAGTATCGCGCGCTGATCGAACAGCGCCTGGCCGAGACCGGCGGCCAGAGCCCGGTCGCGATCACGGGTGGCTATTGGTTCGATGGGGACTCGCTGCGCGTCACCGCCTCCTTTCGGTGCCTGGACGCCGACTCGCTGATCGACCTGCAGGCCCATCTGATGATACTCGAAGACCAGCTCTACAGCGCCGGCCTCTCCTTCGATCACGTGACCCGCGCCGCTCGATCGGTGGATGTCGAGCTGAGTGCGCCCGGGCAGGCCGCGATCGCTACGGCGGCGTTCCCGATCGACCCGGAGTGGATCCCGGGCCATCTGAGCTGCGCGGTCTGCGTGCAGCGCATGGGATCTGTGAATGCGCAGAAGGATGTCCACCAGGCCGTCCTCCTGAGCGAGGGATACGCCGGGGTGCCCGGATCCGGCGCTCTGGCGGCCGATCCGCGGTTGGTGGTCCGCCCCAATCCCTTCCGCCCGGCCGTCCACACGGGGGGGCTGCACATCGAGCTGCACCGGGGGGATGCCGGGGAGCAGACGGCGGATGGAGGCCTCTGGCCGGTTGCGCTGGAACTCCACGGCATCGACGGCCGCTGCGTGGCCCGCACGAGTCGACTCGCCTCCGCCGGCCGGTCCGGTGTGTTGGCCGCCACCTGGGACGGCCGCGGCCTGTCGGGTGACCCACTGCCGGCGGGCGTATACTGGGTCCGTGTCTTGCCGGGCGGTGGCCCATCCCGGGCAGGGGCGGCCACCCAAGGGGACTGGGTTTCTAAGCGAATGCTGCTACTGCGTTAAGATCGCCCCTCACCGGTCACCAAATCTGCTGATCAGCATTAGAATGCGCGGGTAGCCCGGCGGTGGCCGGCATGCTACTGTACGCGCTATCTGTCGAAACAGCTGTCCTGGTCCGTATACCTTTGGTCTGGTCGCCCATTCTGCTCTCGCAATCGGCGGCCACTTGGTTGGGGGGGCTCACCATGATGTACCGTTGGCATGCCGGGTATGTTGCCTGGCTGCTGAACCGGCTCACGGGGATCCTCATTACCTTCTACCTCGTCCTGCACATCTGGGTGATTCATCACCTGGCGCATGGTCCCGAGTCATACACGAAGGTGATGGATTTCCTCGGCAGCAAGTTCTTCGCACTGATGGAGATCGGAATCATCGGCGTGGTCATCTACCACCTGATGAACGGGATCCGGGTGGTGCTGGTCGACTTCACGAAGGTGGGGGTCTGGCATCACAAGAAAGTCTTCTGGATCCTGATGGCGATCGGCGTCGTGATCTACGTTCTGTGCATCTGGGAATTGGCGGCATTCTTCCTGGGTCTCTCCCATGCAGCGGCTCATTGACGCACTCTCACGCATCACGATGGAACTGCGATCTGAGGAAACCAACCCACCGCGGGCGATACGCCGAGGGGAGGAGGCATGAAGGATAGAGGAATTGGGTCCGGCGGGGTCATGAGCTGGTTTCTCCAGCGCTTCACCGGATTGGTGCTGACGCCGGTTCTGCTGATCCACTTGTTCACCATGCACCGCTATCACGAGCACGGTCTGGCCTGGCAGGATGTCACGGCCCTCCTGGCCAATCCCTACTGGAAGGTGCTCGAGATCACATTTCTGGCGTTGGCGTTGTACCACGCTCTCAATGGGATCTACGCCCTCTTCCAGGACTACGTGAAGTCCACCGGGCTGCGCGCCACGCTCTTCAGCCTGGTCGTGCTGGCGGGCCTGGTGCTCTTCGCATTCGGCCTGGTGACGGTCGTTTCCATCCAGGCTCCCCAGCTGATCGGCGCTGCCGGGCAGCCCATCCACTAGGTCGAACGATAGCGGACGGAAGATAGAGGTGCAGAATCATGAAACTCGATGTGACCTATCACAAGCATGACGTCTTGGTGGTCGGCGCCGGCATCGCGGGGCTCTATTCGGCTCTGAAGACGGGCGCGCAATTCGATACGGCGGTCATCACCAAGGTCTATCCGACCCGGTCGCACTCCGGTGCGGCCCAGGGCGGGTGCGCCGCTTCCCTGGGCAATGTCATGGAAGACTCCTGGGAATGGCACATGTACGATACGGTGCGCGGCAGCGACTTCTTGGGGGATCAGGACGCCCAGGAACTGCTCGTTCGGGAAGCCCCCGGCGTGATGTATGAAATGGAACATCTCGGTGTACCGTTTGACCGCACGCCCGAGGGGAAGATCAACCAGCGTGCGTTCGGCGGCCATTTCGGCAACTTCGGCACATCGCCCATGCAGCGATCCTGCTTCGCCGCCGACCGGACCGGCCATGTGCAGCTCCACACGCTCTATGAGCAGTGCGTGCGCAATGAAGTGCGCTTCTACAATGAATTCTACGCGCTCTCCTTGATCATGAAGGAAGACCGCTGCATCGGCCTGGTGGCCTGGGATATGAAGAACGGCGGCCTGCACATCTTCCACGGCCGTGCTGTCCATCTGGCCACCGGCGGCTACGCCCGTTGCTGGAAGATCACCTCCAACTCCATGGCCAATACCGGGGACGGCCTCTCGCTGGTCATGCGCCAGGGCTTGCCGCTCGAGGACATGGAGTTCGTCCAGTTTCATCCGACCGGCGTGTGGCAGCACGGCATGCTGGTGTCCGAGGCGGCCCGCGGCGAGGGCGGCTATCTGATCAACGACAAGGGCGAGCGCTTCATGGAGAAGTACGCGAAGTCCAAGATGGAACTGGCGCCGCGCGACGTGGTCTCCCGTGCCGAGCAGACCGAGATCGACGAAGGCCGGGGAATCAGCGGCCAGGATCGTGTCTACATCGATCTGCGGCACCTGGGCAAGGAGAAGATTCTTACCCGTCTGCCGCAGGTGCGCGAGCTGGCACTGAAGTTCCAGGGCCGCGACATGATCAGCGAGCCGATCTCGATTCAGCCCACGGCGCACTACTCGATGGGCGGCATTCCCTGTGATCTGGACGGCCGAGTTCTGGTGGATGAGAAGAAAAACGTGGTGGAAGGGCTGTATGCCTCCGGTGAGTGCGCCTGCGTGTCGGTCCATGGCGCCAACCGCCTGGGCACGAACTCCACGCTGGAGTGTGCGGTCTACGGCCGGCGTTGCGGGATCAAGATGGTCGAATACTTGCGCGGCGAGCCGGCCTTCGTGGACATCCCCGAGGACGCGGCCGATGCGGCCCGCGAGGAGGTCGAGCATCTGCTCTCCACCGCGGGCAGCAAGGGCGGGGTCCGGCCCTTTACTCTGCGAGACCGGCTGCAAGAGACCATGCAGGAGAACGTGGCCGTCTTCCGCACGGAGGACAAGCTCAAGACACAGGTCGAGATCTGCCACGAGCTGCGCGGCGAATACAAGAAGGTCTCCATCGATGATGGCGGTGTCTACTGCAATACCGACCTGATCGAGGCCATCGAGCTCGGGCATATGCTCGACTATTCCTACATGATTACCCACTGTGCTCTGGAACGGACCGAGTGCCGCGGCGCCCACTGGCGTACCGATCACCCGGGACGCGACGATAAGAATTGGCTCAAACACACCTTCGCGTGGTTGGAGGGCGAGACGATCCGCCTGGCCTACAAGCCGGTCGTGATCACCCGGTTCCAACCCGAGGAGCGCAAATACTAGACGAGGAGAAGAAGATGGAGAGGACACTACGCGTCTTCCGGTTCAATCCTACGGTGGATCAGGAACCGCATTACGAAACCTACACGATTGAGGTGGGTGAGTCGTGGACGGTTCTTGACGCCCTGAGCGAGATCAAGTGGAAGCACGATGGCTCGCTGGGCTTCCGCCGCTCCTGCCGTCACGGGATTTGCGGCTCCTGCGCCGTAATGGTCAACGGCAAGAACCACCTGGCCTGCGAGACCCAGCTGGCGATCTTCAAGGGCGTGATTCAGGTCGATCCCCTGAAGGAATTCAAGGTGCAGCGCGACCTGATCGTCGAACAGGATGATTTCTTCGAGAAGAATCGCCTGACCAAGTCATGGCTCATCAACCATGCCCCCCCGCCGACGGACAAGGAGAGGCTCCAGAGTCCCGAGGACCGCAAGATCCTGGATGGCACCTGGGAGTGCATTCTGTGCGGCGCCTGTACCTCCAGCTGTCCGGCCTTCTGGGACAACGAGGGCTTTCTCGGCCCCGCGGCGCTCCTGAAGGCCTGGCGCTATGTGGGCGACACCCGCGACGAGGGGTTGGCCGAACGGCTCGATGTCCTCGACAGCAAGCTCGGCGTATGGCGCTGCCACACGATCTTCAACTGCGTCGAGGCCTGCCCGAAGTCGCTCAATCCGACCAACGCCATCGTGGAGCTGCGAAGGCGCTTGCTGCGTGAGAAGCTCTAACGACCGGCCGCCGGAGCGTGGTCCACGGGCCGCGGCCCGAAGATAGCTGCAAGGGGAGGGGCGGAAGCTGCGCCCCTCCTTCCATCACCACCACCTCCACCACCTCCTCCTCCTGGCTGAACTCGCGCCGACTGTCTCCGACACTTTATCGTATTGTCTTACAATGCATTAGCTGTAGTGAGCGCAATGGCCCAGTCAGCGCAATGGCCCAGTGAGCGCAATGGCCCAGTCAGCGCA
>CAYQJL010000155.1:0-3054 GCA_964417675.1 uncultured bacterium
CCGGGCGGAGCCTTGCGCGGTCGACCGGCACTGCAGGGCTTGCGGGGAAGAAGGACGACGGTGGTAGGGGCGAAGTCCGGTGGCAGAAGCCACCCCTGGGGATCAAGGAGTCGGCCCGGCTTCGTGCCAAGCTCAGCCATGTGCCGCAGCCGGTTGAGGAACCGATTCTCGCCCTCTGGGGCCGTTCTGGGGGCACCGAGTCCGCCCAGCGTCAGGGAGCCACCCTCTTCCGCGTGGAGGACGTTGTCGATGGACCTTGATCGGACCTTGATCGACAACGGATCGCCAGCGAGTGTGAGGGCGAGGGCGTCAGACAAGCTGCTCCTCGTCGCCGTCCAGTAGCCAAGATCCTAGGAACAGCACCGATCACGTGATAGACCGCTTCATGCTAACAACTCACGCTCGAAGCGCACAGATGACGTTTCTGGAACCCACAGTCATGGTAGAGGCGTGGGCGAAGAAACGTGACGTCTTGCGAGGTCTTCAGGATAGTGGGCTGGCGTCAAACGACGCCCAGATGGCATCGGACGCCAGGCAGTAGCGCCAGGCAATGCGTCCTAAGACTTTATCGGCAGGATTCGAAGGCGCGCAGCAGCCTCATCAATGCTCACAACGGCACCGTGCTCAAGAACGGCATCATGCTCACGAAGAACGGCAAGGACTCTGTCACAGATTGCGTCTGGCAAGAGATCTTGCGTCCTGATCTGCACCACGCTTGGCCCCAGCGATCTTGTCATAGCGAGGATGGCTCCGAAGTCGAGATCATGGGTGAACACAACATGGTCATGGGAGCGTGCCCACTCCATCAGTTCGCGGTCTTTGGCCCTGGGATCCCCTATGACGTTCCAATGAACCGCCTCAACTCCTCCACCTCGAAGCGCCTCCACCCACAGTGGCGAGAGGTTCACATCGATGAGAACCTTCATGAAGCCCTCAGCGGGAGGATGATCTCCTCCGCACGCCAAGCTGCATAGGAGAGTGCAGCCCGAATGTCATCGCCCTCTAGGTAGGGGTAGGCACTCAGAACTTCCTCGGCTGAGCGGCCTGCGGCGAGAAGTCCTACGACAGTGCCAACAGTGACTCGCATCCCGCGGATGCAGGGGCGGCCACCCATGACCTCTGGATCATGGGTGATTCGATCTAACAAATCCATGGATCAGTTCCTCCTGTAATCTAGATTGAGTCCAATCCTAGACCCAAAGTCCTTCGACTGCAATCCCGGGAACGGTTGAGACTCACGACACATCCCCAAGCCAATCCAGCAAGGGGCGCATCACCAACCCTGGCAACCCATGCTGTCGTGACGGGTTTGCGCACGAGGCCCCCCACCCTGCCAACTAATCTGCTTGCCAGGAGCGAACCCTGGAGAAGCCCTTGCGCATCCATCAGCCGGGCAGAATCGGCCATTCTTCCCGAATACACCCCCACGCGTTGTCGTATGCTCGGTCTCGGCTCGCGAACCGAGGTCCAGCACCCGTCCAGGTGCTGGACGCATTTCCAGGTCCCCATGCCACAGAACGGCTAGTCATCGTCATCGAGGATGCGAGATATGCCCTCAACCAGCTTGGGCAGGTCGTCTTGGATGGTCTTCCAGACGAGATCCACATCCACTCCGAAGTACTCATGGACCAAGATATTGCGCATATCGCTCATCTCCGCCCATGCAATGCTCGGGTAGCGCGCTGTGAAGTCGTTGGGCAGCCGGGCAGCTGATTCCCCCATCACCGCCAAGTTGTGCAGAATGGCGTCCAACGTCCACGCATCGCGACGCAACTCATCCGCGGAGAGCTGACCCGCATTTGCTACTATCTTCTGGGCGGCATCAAGAATGTCAGCTAGCCGTAGATCGAGTTCTCTAGGCTGCATCGACACACTCCTTCAGAATCCGCTCCCGAAGCTCCTCGCGTAGTCCTGCGAAGGTGATCAGGTCGACTTCCCGGCCCAAGAGTTCGGACAACTGGCGGCGCACTCGGGAGAACTCGAAAAGCCCGACGGGACGGGAAAACTCCACCAGCAAATCGATATCGCTGGTGTCTGTGGCTTCGTTGCGGGCAAACGAACCGAATACGGCCAAGCGCCTGATTCCCATGTCCGCCAACTCGCCTTTGGCCCCGGATATCTTCCTCAGTACATCTTCAAGGTCCATCCGCTCTCCTCCTACCGTGACCTGTCAGCGCGTTCTCCCAGCCTGCCAGAGGAAATCATCTTACCCCGGTTCCAGCGGCCCCTTGCCTCGTCAAGTCCACCAGGCTGGCTAGACCGCCGGGCCCATCGGTCTGATTGCGATGCTTGCGACGCAGCAAGACATCCCCGGCAGCCCTCTCGACTCACGGGACACGCCAGGAAGAATAGAGGCAGCTCGATGAAATGCAATGGCCTACGCGCCACACCGTAGAGCCGGGTCTCCGCTGCGGCTCAGGAAAACCATCGCCCATTCAGGAGGTCGCTGGCCGCCAGTCAATAGCACGAACTCGTCGGTCGTGACGTATCATACGCCCTCTGGAAGAGTTGCCGGAGACGCCTCCCCGCACTGGCAGCCAAGCTGCGCGCCGGATCGCAACCAACGTCAGACGCCCTTGCGCATCATCAGCCGGGCGAAATCGGCCTTTCGTGCCGAGTACCCCCACTCGTTGTCGTACCCACTTCGCGGGAGTGCAACCGACCCGGCACAACGCGACCCGCCCCGCAATCGAAAAAGGCGCCTGGGGTTGCGATAGCGCCCTGACGTTTCTCCAAGGGAGAGAAGGCAAGTGTCACCCTACTGAACAAGATCACCGGAGGCCGCATGTAGGTTGGGCTCATTATCGGAAGACATGTAGCAAACTGCGACACTTTCGCTTCGGATGGTATCCCCCAACTGACTGGGCCGCTTCCAGTTTCCCGAGTCCTCCCCGTCCTGCAGGCGCGCTGCCGGAACTCATTCAACAGCGGAGTGAGGCGCACAATGGGCAGCAAACCGGGTGACTCGAGTTCCATGGATCAACTGTATCGCCCCTCGCCGTACGTAAGCGTCCGGCAATTCCATGTCAAGCCGTGTCGCCTCACGGCTTCAGC
>CAYQJL010000156.1:0-29926 GCA_964417675.1 uncultured bacterium
AACCTCCTCGAATGGGGCTTCGCACCGTGACAAAGCGCTCAGTGGTCAATACGGGCGCCGACAGATCCGGGGCCGACTCACGCAGAGCTGCTGGCCATCAAACCGACTCACGCAGAGCCTCTCGCCATCGAACCGACTCACGCAGAGCTGCTCGCCATCGAACCGACTCACACAGAGCCTCTCGCCATCGAGCCGACTCACGCAGAGCTGCTTTTCATGGATTCGGCCTCTACGGGCAACATGGCACCGTCCTTGGTGCTATCAGGGATTCCGCTCAGGGTGCCGTTCAGCAAATTGTGCATGGAGTACTGGCAGAAGTGGCGTAGTGCGAACTGTACCTATCTGTTTCTAGCAAATGTGGGGCCGCAAGTCAACAATCTTGTACAATAAGTGTTGAACGATCCGCGGAAGGTTTGCGAACACATGTGAGGCAGACGCAAGGAAGGTTTGCGAACACATGTGAGGCAGACGCAAGGAAGGCTTGCGAACACATGTGAGGCAGACGCAAGGAAGGCTTGCGAACACATGTGAGGCAGCCGCGCATAGGGTCTGCCAACACGTGCGAAGCAGACGCGAGTAAGGTTTTTGAACACATGTGAGGCAGACGCGAATTTCGGATGATCTTCAGAATGCACACACTGAGCGCCTTCGCCGCCGTGGGCGCAACGGCTCCATGCTTCTTGCGGACACCAATCCAGTAGTCACTTTGCCCTCTAGCAGGCCACACGGTGAGTTGTGGGTTAGGCATGCGGCAAGTGCCATCATGTCCCCTGACTCGATTGCGCCTTCCTACGATGTCTTTGGTCACAATGGTGTCTACTCGCAAGTTGTACTCATCGGTGTCTACTCGCGGGTTGTACTCATCGCTCACCATCCAAATGCACTGCAGTACATTCAGGGCCTCCACTATTGCTCCGCGGACGATGCACAGTACTCCATGTCTGCTTGCTATCAGCAGAATACGCGCATTGATCTCGACGGTTCTCAATAATCCGCTGATCCAGTTCTCGGTGTCAGGACGTTCTTCAATCGAAGTTCGCGTGGTGGACACGTCCGGTCGCGTGGTGCTAGTCGAGGATCTCGGACCAACAGACCCGGGGCAGCATACCGTTCGCTGGAGAACCAATGAGAGCCATTTGCGCCAGTCCGGAATTGCGTCAGGAGTGTATTTCCTACATCTCGTATCGGAAGGGACAACTCTAGCGAGGCGTGAGCAAGCCGCGTCAGACGGTCGCTGGCGACCAGTTCTCGAGCAGGAGTTCATCCAGGCGGCTGTTCTTCCACCCGGAGGCCAGCTTGCGCAGCACATCCGTCAGGTAGGGGTGTGGCTTGACGCGGTGGAGCGCACAGGTGCGCATCAGGCTGTGGAGCACGGTTGCGTGATGAGCCCCCTCGTCGGATCCGGCGAAGAGGTAGTTGCGTCTTCCCAGAGCCAGACTTCGGATTTGCTGCTCGGATAGGCTATGTCGCATCCCTGGCTATGCCGCGGTCGGCATAGCGTAAGTTGTTGTCCAGCTGCAGCACGCCGTCGGATAGGAAGCGAGTCGGTGCCACCCAGTGATTGAGGCTGTAGAAACATGCCTTTGCCAGCGCACTCGCCGGGGATTCGACCTCGAGCGTACGGAGCAACCACCGGTGGTAGCGATCCGTGATCTTCGAGGATCGTTGCTGGCGCAGTTCCAACCGCTCCGGTGGGCTTGAGTCCCCGGCGATCGGCCAGGCCCTCGACCTGGTAGAGCTGGGCAATCAACTTCAGCGGATAGGCCACGCGCACGTCGCTTTCGAGTAGATCATGCAGCTTCCGGCGTGCATGCGCCAGGCAGCCTACCTCCGTGGCCTGGGAGCCTTCGTCATTGAAGATCCGATCGAACACGTTCGAGGCATCGGCCTGCACGTAGCCTTCTCGTCCCTGCAGGTAGTCCCACGGACCCTTCTCGCCGGTGCCATCGGGCGCGAAGCGGAAGACCACATACCGCCGATCCCCCACCGAGCATCACATCGTCCCGCGGCGCTTCGCTTACCTCGACCGCCCGCCAGCGCTTGCTGGTTGCCTATCGCCGTTTCTCTGCTCCTGGCTCGAAATTCATGCCGCACCTCCCTTCGGTGCGGCCAGTCTCTCAGGTCACGGGGACGCAGATCCACATGGGTTCACCAAGGGGTTCACCGAGGGGATACAGTGCTCCTGGTACTTGCTCATCACCAGGTTCACCAGCAGGCCAGGGCCCGGAAGCCCCTTCTCGAGACGAAGGGACTTCAGCGCCAGCTCGGTGTTGTTCTCCTGGAGCTTCTCGAGCATGGCCATCGCCATCGCGGCGACCGGTGGGGCTGGCGGCGTCGGGCCCGAGGAGCTTGCCGGTATCCTGCCTGGCGCGCCGCACGTATCCGACCGTGATCTCGTGGGCCTCGCCCAGGGACTGAGCCGGCGGGATCACACCGCTCCGCGTGGATTCTACCAGGTTGATTCGCAGTCGCTCGAGCTCGTCCGCGGGAACCGTGATCTCGTACTCGCCAGGCGGGAGGGCAAGGAAATAGAAGGCCCCATCCTGGAAGGTCTTGGTGTGAAAGTCCTTGCCGCTGTCACGATGATGCAGGCTGATGGTCAGTCCGCCGGTGGCAATGCCCTCGGAGCCGGGTTCGGCGACCAGGCGCCCCAGGACTTCCGTTCCGGGGGTCATGGGCACATTGATCTCGCGGAATCCGTTGGGGGCGATGCGAACGGCCGCATGCTTGAAGTGGGGCACGAGAAGCGGATTGCGCAGAGAGGAAGTCATCAGCTTGAAGCTGCTGACCGAGAAGGGGTCCATGTTCCAGAGTGAATAGCGCCCCTGTTCGTCGGTGGTGGTCATCTTGTCGTCCGCGAGCAGGCCCAGATGCGTGACCGGTTCTTCACCCGCATCCCGCCGTCCGTTCCCGTTCGTGTCCACGAAGACAGTTCCGCTCAGCCCCCCGCGTCCGGTCGAGCGATGCGGAAACGGTTCCAGCCGGCCGACCGCCTCGTTCCACACAACCGACCCATCGGCATAGGTCGAGCCGGTGTAGCCGTTGTCGTCGGCCTGTGTGAATCGATGAACAGAACGAAAGGCATCCAAGGTGGTGGACAGACTGACCGTGACCATGGGGTGCCGGCTGCCTCTGTTCCAGGTGCTCCCCATCTCCAGGCGAATCTTGCTGGAGAGGCTTCTGGCCAATGCCACCTGCACACGCTCTAGCCCCTTCTGTTGCGCGTTCATCAGGAACGCGCCACGGAGGTACAAACCGTTCAAACGTGAGCCCCGGACGGCATGAATCGTCGTGGATCCGCTCAATCCATAGAGGGTCGTTTGGGACGAGTGGGTCGCCCGCTTGACGCGCGTTTCTCGCACCTGGGCCTCGAGGCGTACATTGCGCAGGTGCGTCGTGAAACGTAACAGCCCGTTGGCCTGCCATCCACTGCTCTCATCGATGCGGGACGAACTGAGAGAGATGAAAGAGCGCGGGAGAATGGTTTCCGGCCGCCAGAAGGCGCCCAGCGCGCTGCGCCGCAAGACACCCGGAGTCGCCAGAACAGGACGGCTTACACGGGTGGAATACTCGGCATGGGAAGTCGTCAGGCGAACCGATGACGAGGGTTCGTACCCCAGCTGCCCCCGCGCGACGGCCTTGTGCACGTACTCGCCCTGAAAGGTCAGTCCGTGCCTGATCG
The DNA here is from genome assembly GCA_964417675.1 of uncultured bacterium. GTDB lineage: Bacteria > Eisenbacteria > RBG-16-71-46 > CAIMUX01 > WJJG01 > CAYQJL01. The sequence goes on from CAYQJL010000156.1 coordinate 3,683, forward strand.
CGCTGCTCACGCCGCAGTATGGATGGGTCAGATCGCCGCCCTCGCGCCGGCGGAAGTGATCCGCGCCTCCCCGCAGCGTGACCATCCGGGAGAGCCCATAGCGAATGTCCAGGTTGCCGGCAGCGTGGCAGGCTCGATAGTCGCGCGGGTAGCGGCCGCCGCTGGCCTGATACTCCAGGCGACCTTCCGGGATGCGGGCAGCATCGATGGGCATCCAGCGCGAAAGCCTGCGGATTTCGCCGCCAGGTCCGTAGGCGATGACCTCCATTGGGTTCTGTCCGTACTCGAGGGCCGTGGTGAGCTCATAGTGGCCCTCCTGGTCCGTGCGGGCAAAATCGATCAAGGTACCTCCATGGTACAACTCGACATCCCATTCCGGGGGAAGCCAGCCCGTCAGTTGCGCGAGATCGAAGATCCTGGGGCGCAGGTACGGGGAGTTGCTGATCAAGACGCCCCGCAGGTTCTGCGGCCGAGGTCCCGAGCCCTGAATCGTTCCGAGGCTCATCTGGCGCAAGAGCCGGTTGTCTGGCCAGACTCCGGTCCAATTGGCCTGCCAGGCATCGCTGTGCTTGTGGTCTCGCGCCGTCCGATTGCCCTGATAGCCAAGATCCAGCGCCCCTCCCAGCAGGCCGGCTCCCAGCGCCACCTGGTAGCGGGCCTTCCTCGGTCGGGCGTGATCGGGAATCAGAAAGCTCCAATCCAAGGTGGCGCCCCGAATCCCCAGGGAGCTTGCCATGTAGGACCGCTCAGGCGAAGGGGCCCTCCGCCGCGCCAGGAGGCTTGCCCGGGCGCGCTCACGTTCCATGCGGCGGGACACGGGCAGATGATCAATCGGCTCCAGCACCACCGTGAGCTCGGACAGATCGACCCACAGGTTCGTTTCGAGCAACTCCTCGATCAGCGGCGCCCCGAGATAGAGCTCGCTGTCGGCCACCCGGAATACGGCCTTCTCGGGGGGCAGCTCTCGCTCCCCGATCCAGGCCCGGCCCTGCGTAGGATCAACGCGGAGGCTCTGGTGCTCCGGTTCGCGCCACGCCTGAAGGATGCGCTCCTGGACGGGCTCCACCCCTACCTCGGCCAATCGAAACAGTTCCAGGGCCGGGAGCAGGAGGAGATCATCCTCCCGGTAGGCCACCACCGCGGTTCTGGCCAAGCGACCCATCCGCATCTCGACGATCAGTTCGCTGCCCAGCTCAGCGGGTTGCCTGCCTCCGGCGACGACCCCGGGCGGAACGCCTGCTGGGGCCCGGGGGCTCTCCACCGGCACTGGAAGCTGGGGCGGATCAAGCGCGGAGCGGGACTTCGCGGCGGGCGCGGCCGGCGGCGGCGCGGCCCGGGGGTGGGACGACGGGGCGACAGGCGCGGCCCGGGGTTGGGACGACGGGGCGGCAGGCGCGGCCCGGGGGTGGGACTCCGTATCGGGGGCAAGGACGGTGCTGGGCAGAGGCAGTTCGGGTATCCCGTGGGCGCCGGCATCGTCCGGGAATCGGGCCACGGACTCAACCGTGCTGTTCCCAGCGGGGAACTGCGTGACCCTGGACAGGAACGGCACCGCCACCGCGCAGACCCCCAGCAGAATCAGCATGGGCGCAATCTGGATGGATGGCTTCTTCGGACTCATCCCTGCCTGACCTCGTTCGAGGGGGCCACCGTCTCTCGCGAATCGGCGGTTCTCCCACTACCCAACCCGGAAATGGGCGATCCTCCCTACCGATGGCGCTGGGATGATGTCGACTTGCGGAATGTCGGTTCGCGCCGTGGAGATCTCGAGGTGGAGTTCGTAGTTCCCCGCCGGAAGCGGGCCGAGCGGAAGAGCTCTCTTTCGGTAAAGTTCGTAGTATACAGCGACAACGCGATCCCAGCGCCCTACGACGGCTCCGTCTGCGTTCCTCAATGTGAGGAACTGCTGGCCAAGGAACGCGGCGTTCCCGGTTCGTTTGAGCCGGATTTCCGTCACCAGGCTCGTGTCCTGCAGGGCGGCGGCGAAGCTCTCGATCTCCACTCCGGTGGTGACATCCGCCTTGCGGTAGCTCAGGGAGATGAGGGTCCGCGTCTCCAGGTTCAGACCGACGCTGATTCCGCTGTGTCCGATCACCGGCTGGATCTGGGCGGCCTTCCGCGATCTGACGACCACCCGTCCCCAGTATTCGCCCGGAGGAAGATCCCCGGGCGGATCCGCCAGCACCCGGACGGCCTGGCGGTCGCCGGGATGGATGAGCATCCGGCGGGGCAGGGCCCGAACCCACGCCACCGCGGAGGGAAGCTCCGGCAAGGGGTCTTCGATGATCTCCAGGTGAATGCCACCCGTCGAATCAGATGCTGGGTATCCGAAAACCAGGGAGACCTCGACCTCGGTGGCCTCGTTCCCCATGTTCTGGACATAGAAGACGCAGGAACGCTCCCGGTCATCCATGAAGAGCGCATGGGGATACACGAGTGCGGATCCACTCGCCGGTGCCAGGGACAGCAACAGGAACCCGATCCAGGCAGTCACGATGCGCTTGACCACGAGAATGACCCCCTTTCGGTCCAGATCAGTCATAGTCCGAATCCAATGTGATTGTGGCGTTGTAGGATCCCGCGATGGCAACCTCGGACGGTTGTACGGTGCCTCCAATCCACACGTATAGCTCCCCGGCCGCGGAGAGCAAGGCGGAGGCACCCACGGATGGATCGAAGGTCGTGGCGGACGCAGGATCATCGCTCGTGTGATAGGCGGCATCGGTGGCAGAATACACAATCGGGATTGTGTTGACCCCATCCGTCAGCGTGCCGGGCAGGCCGGGGAAGCTGAAGGCGACCGAGGTGCTGGCATCGCCCTGGATCCGCCATTTCCCCGACGTGGCCTCGGCAATACCAATGCTCTGATTCACTCCGGGCAACACATCCTGGAAGTCGAGATTGCGCAGGGCCGTCACGGAGACGGCCGCCCGGCGGGGCGGGGTGGAGTTGGCTTGGCTTCCTGCCGGCGTACCCATGAGCAGCAGGATCGCCAACGCAGCCATTGCGCCGTTGTGCCGCATTCTGTCCGTCCTTTGACAGATGGCCACTCGCCGATGGACAGGCGCTCTACGCCCGGGCCCCGCTCATCCGTTAGCGAGCCCCGGGGGGAACAGGCCCTAATTGCCCGTGTAGCTCAGATCCAGCGTGACTGTGGCCGTGTACACCCCGGCGGGCAGGTCTTCCGGCGGCTCGACCGTGCCACCGATCCACACGTACAACTCCCCGGCGACCGCATGCAGTTCGGCCGTTGTCCCGACTGCGGGATCGAAGTTCGTGGCTGTGCCGGGTGCATCCGTCGTGTTGTGCCCGGCATCGGTCGCCGCGTAGGTGATGGGCAGATTGTTGGGGCCGTTGACGAGATTGGCGGGCAAGGCCGTGAAACTCAGCGCCACCTCTGCCGCCGGTTCACCCGTGATGTCCCACTGGCCTCCATTGGCTGCATCCGTGTACTCCACGACCTTGTTGAGCCCGGGAAACACCGTTCCGAAGTTCAGATCCTGCGATCCCGTGACGGTGAGCGGCGTTTGAACATCCGCCGTCGCTGTGATATCGTCGCTGACCGCCCAGGCGGTGGTCGTACAACTCACCATTGCCAAGAGGAGACCAGCAATTCCGCGAGTACGCACGATGCTACTCCTGTTTTATGGTCGCTGTCGTTGGCCCCGTCCTTGACTGTGCCCGGGGCGCTGACAGCATGTTTGGGCCGTCGCGCTCTCGAAGCCTTCCCGCCCTGAGCCCATTCGAAACGGCGCTCGGGCGCATTGGCCCTCTCTGGCCAACCGGGTGTGGACCTGGTCCAAATTATCGGTCGCGGTGCGGGTCATCTTGATGCAGTTGCCCTCTAGGCGGCGCGCCGCTGGCGCAGCGTCTCCAGGCTGGCAGCCCCGCATCTGACACAGGTGGGCACGCTGTTCCGGTTTCCGCAACGCGGGCAGTTCCAGTCTTCTACGGCCAAGACGGTCGCGGTTGTCCTTGCGGACCGGCCGTCGCTCTCGCGGCCATGGTGCGCAAAGGGGCCCGAACCGAGCGAGTCGCGGCCGTACCGGTTCGACCCCTCCGTCCCGCGCTGGAGGAGCAGCACGAAGGCTAAGTATAAGTTGTAGAATGGAATATAGAGGAGCCAGTAGTGCAAACCGGGGCGGTCGAGATCGTGGAATCGACGCACCGTGGCCGCCCCCTGAATCCAGACGCTGGCCCCCCAGCCGACGATGATCGGGAGGAGCGCCGCAAAACTGACTTGGCCATCGAGACCCATGAGCAATATGGTTACGAATGTATACATCAGCCCCACCCCTGCACCGATCGCAAGGTATCTGGCCCGGTTGAGCCGCCCACGGAAGGAGAGCAGGTAGGAGAGAAATGCCGGCATCTTGGTACCTTGGACCTTTCTGATATCCCTGATCGTCGACTCTCCCCTTTCCTATCGGATCCGATCGGCACCGGGTAGAGCTCTATCGAGCAGCCCTGCCCCGGAAGCGATGGTTTTGAGCCATCTGCGGGGGGTGGGCATGCCTGTGACCGGGCCGCCGGCACTCCTTGGCCATCTCCCCCCGGTGGTCGCTCCCCTAGGCCGTGCGGGGACGCGCGAACTCTGCTATCTTCAGGCGGATGTTGACACGCACGTGACGTAGGCATCGAACAGGGATGAAGGAACACAGGATGGACTTCTACGAGTACTTCAACATTTCCGAGCGCTACATCGAGATCATCAATCCGCTCTCACCCGCCAAGGTGCTGCGGGTCGGGGAGATGCTGCGCCTGAAGCGCGGACAGCACGTCATCGACTTCGGCTGCGGCTATGCCGAGCCATTGCTGATGTGGGCCCAGGAGTTCGGCATCGATGGCGTGGGGATCGATGTGCGTGAGCCGGTGTGCGCCCGGGCACGCACGAAGATCGAAGCGCGCGGGATGGGCGAGCGCCTCGAGGTCGTGTGCGCGCGGGGGGCTGAGTATCCGTTTGCGTCGCGGTTCTATGACGCGGCGGTGTGCCTGGGGGCATCCTTCATCTGGCAGGGATTCGCGCCGGCCGTCAAGGCCATGAAGCGGGCCATCCGGGCCGACGGTCGCATCGCGATCGGAGAGCCGTACTGGAGGTCGGCCGATGTCCCCGAGCGGTGCCGGCAGCTCGAAGCGTCGATTCTGACGGAACCGGACCTGGTCAAGATCATCCGCGACGAGGGATTCGAACTCGAATACGTGATTCGTTCGAGCCAGGACGATTGGGATGGCTATGAGGCCGACAACTGGCGCGGGTTGATTGCCTGGCTGGAGGAGAATCCAGAGCATCCCGAGCGGGATGATGTCTTGAAGTACCTGCACAGGATCCAGGATGAATACTGCGGGTGCTACCGCCACCACCTGGGCTGGGCGGTCTACTTCCTGCGACCGGGAGAGGCTTTCTAGCTCAGCCCCTCATGCGCCCGCGCGGGTGGCGCCTTCCAACCCCGCCGGCGCCGGCAGCCCGTGCAGAGAGGTCGCGGAGATCACCGATCCGATCTCAGTCGACCAGATTCCCCGGTACGACACTCCCGCTCCGGGCCACTTGCTCGATGACGGCCAGTTCCCGCTCCATGCGCGTCTTGACCGTACCGCAGGCATCGAGGATGAATGGCCGCGCCCGCTGGCCGATCGCGGTGCGGCGCCGGGGGTCACGAATCAGATCCTCCAGCACCCGCGGGAGTTCAGACTCCCGCTGCGGGTGAATCAGGACACCGGTCTGGCCATCGCGCACGATCTCGGCGGTGGTGCCCACATCGAGGGCCACGACGCAGCGCTCGCACGCCATCGCCTCGAAGACCGGGTTGCTGGCGTTCGTGCGATCGAGCAAGGAGAGCACCACGTCGCAAACGCGGTACCAATCCGCCAGATCGGCATTGGGAACCGGCCCCGGAAAGCGCACTGCTTCCAGCACACCCAGCCGGCCCGCGAGGCGTTCGAGTCTGGCGCGCTCGGGCCCGTCTCCCAGGAGAATCAACATGGCCTCGGGATGATCCCCGCGGAGCGCCGCCAGGGCATACAGCGCCCGATCGAGCCGCTTCTCCGGCGCCAGCCGTGTGACGGTCATCATGACGAAGGCGTCTCGCGCAATCCCCAGGCGTTCGGCCAGGGCCTCTGGACGGGGTCCGGGCGTGAAGACCCCCTCGGGCAATCCGTTGCGCCAGAAATGGACCGGGCGCAGGTCCACCCGCAGCCGCCTCAGAACCTCGAGAATCGGGGATCCATCGTTGGTCAGAATCATCGCCTGCACGGGCACACGAAACCCGATCCGCTCCATGAAGTTGCCCCACCAGCGGCTACGCTTGTTGAGCCCCAGGCTGAGCGTGTTGCCGAAGTAGCGCCCCACCAGCGGGCACCCCAGTTGACGCGCCACGCGGCTGGCCACCGGCGCCGTCATGATTCCGTAGGCGATCACCAGATCGGGCTCGAGCTCGCGAGCCACTCGCATGACATGGCGGGGGGCGTCGATCTGATAGTACCCATAGCGCCACGCCCTTTCGAACAGCCGGGCCGGCAGGATGAGGTCCGGATTGGAGAACACCTCGGGGGCCCGGTAGCGATGGAAGTGGACACCGGCGAACTCGTGGCGGCCCTCGTCTCCGGGTGGGCTGGGATGCACGATATGGAGGTCATGACCGGCGGCCGCCAGGGCCACCGGCGAACGCATGAACGCGGTGGCGCCAGCGCCCCTGCCCATCGACCACAGTGCCCGCCAGGCAGCCACCCCCAGGATACGCAGCGGCCTCTGGCTGGGCGAGAAGCGCACCCGGAGGATCTCATCCTGCTCTTGGCGTATACGCGTGCTGTTCATGAAACTCGAGATCCCGAAGGTCAATAGACCGAGGGTGGCCCACACCGTGACACGACCCGCCCGCGGGAGACGCCGGCGCAGCAACCGTTGCGGCGGGGATCGGTGCCGCCCAGCAGATGAACATCCTCCCCGCGTCGCAGAACCTGGACACCCTGGACCGACCCCATGCTGCCGGTCGATCCCAGCGCATGTCCCTTGGCGGAAAGCGCGTCCAGGACATCACGCGGCAGGCCATGTCGTTCAATCTTCAGCTCATCCGGCCACCACTGATGATGGATGCGCGGGCCGGCGATCGCCGCCTGGATGTCCATGTCATGGTCGATCACGTTGATGAGCGTCTGCAGGACCGCGGTGATGATTCGCGGCCCCCCGGGTGATCCGAGCACCAGCTCCACACCTCCGTCGCGCACCACGATCGTCGGGGTCATCGAGCTGAGCGGCCGGGCGAACGCCCGCACGGCGTTGGCTTCCCCCTGGATCAGGCCGTAGTAGTTGGGGCTCCCCGGCAGGGCGGCAAAGTCATCCATCTGGTTGTTCAGCAGGAATCCGGATCCGGTCACCATATGGCCGGAGCCGTAGCTCGTGTTCAGCGTGGTCGTCATGGATACCGCATTGCCGAATCGATCGAGGATGCTGACATGTGTTGTCTGGCGGCTCTCGACCCCTCCCCGGCTCGGGTCGGGGGGGGTGATCCGCACACCTGGTTGCCCACCGGTGGCCTCATAGAAGGCCGCCGCGCCGGGAGGCTGGCCCGCTCCGGCGTCCAGGCTGGGGGTGGCCCTGTAGGGAGAGATGCACGCGGTGAGGCTGTCGAGGTAGGCACGCGACAGCAGGCCGGCTACCGGGATCGGCGTGTGGTCCGCATCTCCCAGAAACTCGGCCCGGTCAGCAAACGCCCGCCGCATGGCCTCGGTCAGCAGGTGGCAGGACTGAGAGGCCAGCGGGCCGTACTCCGCCAGAGGATGCGGCTCCACCATGGCCAGCGCCTGTAGCAGCGCGATGCCGCCCGAGCTCGGCGGCGGCATGGTCAGGATGGTCCGGCCACGATAGGTCCCCTCGAGCGGGTTGCGGACCACGGGGCGATAGGCTCTCAGATCCTCCTCGGTGATCAGCCCGCCCTGGCGCCGCATCTCCTCCACGATCAGCCGAGCGGTCTCGCCCGTGTAGAAGTCGCCCGGCCCGTACAACGCGATACGGCCCAATGTTTCCGCCAGTTCGGGCTGCCGGAAGGTATCGCCTTCCTCATAGAAGTCGCCTCCGCGCAGGTAGATCCGCTCGGCCTCGGGATGGCGGCGCAGCCGCCCTTGATGCTGCCGGAGATGATGGGCCGTGTAGTGGTCGAGGGTGAACCCTTCCTGGGCCAGGCGTATGGCCGGCTGGATCAGATCGCCCCATTCCTGGGTGCTGTGCCGTTCGTGGGCCCGCGCCATTCCGGCCACCGCGCCCGGAACGCCCGCGGCAAGGACCGTCGATGTCGAGAGATACGGATCCGGCTGCCCATCCGCCGCCAGGAACAGGTCACGGGTTGCGGTCCCGGGGGCCGTCTCGCGGAAATCGATGGCCTCGGTCGTGCCGTCAGCCATCCGGATCAGCATGAAGCCCCCTCCGCCGAGGTTGCCGGCCTGGGGATAGGCGACCGCCAGGGCGAAGTGCACCGCCACGGCGGCGTCGACCGCATTGGCGCCTCCCCGCAGCAGTTCGGCCCCTACCAGGGATGCCTCCGGGCTCTCCGTCACAACCATGCCCTCGCGCGCCAGCAGCGGAGAAGCCGCCGCGGCGTCCGCTCGGTCGGGGGCCCACGTGAATACTCCGGCCATCAGCATCACGGCCCCGAGAAGACCCCGGCCGAGGGCTGGTCCAGGGTCTGACTGATGCGGCCGGCTCGGTTTCATCTGACACACCTCTTGCTTGGTCCCCTGCCTAGCGGGCAGCAGGCCATAGATGATCCAATCCACACGCCTTCCACAGGTCCTTCCCCGCAAACCTGTACATGATCGGGATTTCCGCCTCAAGATAGACGTGCAGGCTCTCCGGCGCGGCGCCGACGGCACGATAGTGTCCGGCCCACGGATCGATAACGCACCAGAGGTCTCCACGATCGTCCACGGCAAGCCCCTCGGGCGAGGGGATCGCATAACGAAACCCGTCCGGCGCCGGCAGATCCAGTGCAAACGGGTGTACCGATCGGATCCATCCGGCATTGGCCGGATCCCAGCGCAGCACGTTGACCGCCTGCCGGTCACGGTCGAGCACCAAGGTCACCGAGTCCGACAGCGCCTCCATGCCCGCGATGGACCGGACCCCCCACCCGAGCGTCGACTGCGTGGTCACCTGATTCGCGACACGATCGTAGGAGAACAGAAGGCTGCCGTGCACATTGAATTCGCCGCGGGGATCGATGCTGTCCAGACCCAGATGAAGGTAGAACTCTCCAAATGCCAACCCTTTGAAGCCCCGATCCGCCTGGACGCTGCCCTGCCAGAAACGTGCCCCCGGAATGGCTTCCCCCTCGTAGAACACCTGCCAGGGGAGATCCTCCTTCTCCTGGCGGCCGGCGCCCGGCGCCGCCGGCTTCCGCGAAAAGCGGATGCGTATCACGCGCGTCTGCTCGTCGCTGTCCGATCCGTGCCCTTCGATGGAGAGCACCGCATGGACCGTGTCCGGCAATCCCGCCGGGGGGCTTGCCGCAAGACGCTCGGGATCGGGGTACGGATGCCGGGCGCGGTCGAGGGATAGAGCTTCGAAGTCCCACTTCTGATTGGACTTCAGTGCGTCCACGAAGCCGGGGGTCATTCCCACACGCTGCAGGGTCAGAGCAACGCGGCCGGTATCTCCCGGCTGGCTGACGCGGCAGAAGTGCAGCTCACCGACATCATCGGCCAGGAAGAAGCAGACCCGTCCGGCCTGGTCGCGGCCCACGAACGCCATGCCAGAGGTGTCATGGGTCCGTGCACCGCGGGCGTAATCCTTGATCCAGACGGGCCATCCGGGATTCGGTGTCAGGAGGCCGCCGTCCATGATCCGCGGGGACTCGGGGATCCTCCCCTGGGCGTTGGGCGCCCGGGGGCTCGATGAGGCTGCCGGCCGGGGGCTCGGGTCCGCGGCTCCATGGGCCTCGAGGATGGAGAGGACGGCCCCGGACAGAAGCGTCCCCACGAGAAGGAAGATCGCCCGGCGTCGAGACCCGCCGCGCGACGCGGCGCCCGAAACGTCGCTCGCGCGATCGTGGCCGATCTGTCTACTCCCACGTGCCATGGTGTTCTTCGAAAAGGATGCTGTCACCGGCCGACGTGCGTCGCAATCCTTCCTCCTGCAGGTAATCGATCGCCCGCCGCTTCAGATCGATGAGCTGATCCTCGAGCGGGCCGAGCGTGTGGCGGCCCTGGTCGAGTTCCAGCGCCCGATCGATGTGAGCAAGGCCGCTCTCGATAGTGGGAATCAGGTTGGTCTCCATGAAGCCGAGCCGGGCATGCGCCTGCGCACTGAGCGAATCGGCCTGGACGGCCTTGCGGTAGGCATCGAGGGCCTGGTCGCGCAGATCCTGCTCGATCAGGAAGCTCCCCATCGAAAGGTACACGCGACAGGCCACCCCGCTGTGCGGAATGATGCGGTCGGTGACCACCGAGGCGTCGTGCAGAATGCGCCCTCCCATCCCGGCATCGCCCAGCTGAATGCGTAGCAGGGCCAGATTGAGCAGGGCCCTTGGATTGCGCGGAAAGCGGTCCAGGCTCTTCTCCATGAACGCCGCCCCGCGATCCATGTCACCTTGCTGTAGGGCCAAAAGGCCCTTGTAGAGCGGCACTTCGGGAGAACGTGGCGCCTGCCGCTCCAGATAGGCCATCAGATCCCGCTGTGACTTCCAGTTCCCCGCCGTGGCTCGTGTGGCGGCGGCGGCGACCCCGATCACGGCCAGCAGTAGGATGGCGATAGCCAGGGTCTTGGGGGCCAACCCCTTGGCCCCGCGGCCCCAGGCCTGGGCTCCCGACAACAGCGCCAGCCATACCCCGGGGAGGATCCAAATCATGTGTCGAGTGGTCGCCACGTGACCGTTCGAGGCGAACAGCGGCAAGGCAACCAGAACAGCGGTAAGGTACCACCAGACTCCCAGGGCGGCGCCAGGAACCCGGCGTGACAGGGCCAGGATCCCCACCGCGGCCACCGCCAGGACGGCGATCCCGCTGACCACCCTCATGATCGGCTGCCGGCCGACGCCGAATGTCCGCGGGCTCCCGATCTGGATCGGCGCCGCCCCCTCGGGACGGGCAACCAGATGGGCGTGGTCCGGCAAGATGTGCCGCCCGAAGATCATTTCGCTGTAGTAGGCCGGCAGGGCCAGGGCCAGCTCGATGCGCTCGTGGCTCTCGAGGGCGGCGACATAGTCAGGAGCCGGCTCCATCTTCATCTCGTGGGGCCATCCCTTCAGCACCCCCGTGCGAAACCCGTTCCAGCCGAGGGCCACGGCCGCCATGATCAAGAGCAACGCCATCCACCGGAGGGTTCCCGGCCCGCCCCCCGCTTGCCGTGATCCTTGCCGGCGAGCGCGCAGCCAGGCCCAACCCTCGATGCCGGCCAGCCACACGGGCAGCAACAGCGCGATCTCGTGCGATAGAAGGCCGAACAGGAACAGCATCCCGACGAGCACCCACACGGGAGGTCGCACCTCCCTGGGCAACCGGTTCGGCTCGGAGAGATACGTGTACGCGTTGGCCGCGCCGAGCACGAAGACCGCCGCCAGAAGCTCCGCTCGACCGGCCAGGCGCAACACGGTGTCGGTGAGTCCGCTGTGAACGATCATCAACAGACCGCCGGCGATCGCCAGCCCTGGATGGAGGCGCAGCCGCCGCAGGAGAAGCGCAAACAGAAATCCGCTCGCCATCAGAAGAAGTAGGTTCGTCTCGATGGCCGGTGCGCGGCGGCCGGGCTGGTGCTGCCAGTTCCAACGCAGGCTCAGTGTGCTCAGGGGCCGCCAGATCGGACGGTGGGTGTCAGCGTAGAAGGCCGCGGTCACCCAATCCACGCTTGGGTTGCGAACGGCTGGATTGTCCGTGAAGACCGCACCGTCGTCGATCACCGGAAGGGGGGTCGCGCGATCGCCATAGACCCACAGACCGCCGCCAAGCACGAGCAGGGCGGCAAGCACCCACCACCCGCGCGCAAGCAGATCACCGACCGAAACGCCGGTCGGTGACACCTTTGGTTTTCTGTTGGCCGGCAATCCGTGCATTCTCTGTTCACGCGCTCTGGCGCGGGCTGGGGTGAGTACACCCCCTCGTTCTACTCGAAGACCGTGTACACCGTGCGGAACCCGATCTTGGTCGAGTGCTGGTCCGGTGCGGATCCCTGCCGCTTGGTGACGCGCAATTCGGATTCCTTGTCAAAGAAACTCCCGCCGCGGACCACCCGGTAGGTTCCGGACAAGGGCCCTTGCGGGTCGATCGGATAGCTGCCCGAATCAAGGAAATCGTCCAGCAGGGTGTGCCAAGTATCCGGATGATACCAATCCTTGACCCACTCGGACACATTGCCGGCCTGGTCATAGGTACCGAACGGCCCCACGGCATCCAGCGTCGGGAAGGTTCCCATATAGGACCCATTGTAGGCGCCCACCGGCGTGGAGGCGCGCAGGTTGCCACCGCTCTCGTAGGGATCGCCGCTGTTCTTGTAGTTCGCATACATCGGATCGATGGTGTTGTTAGGCGTCCAAGGATAGAGAAAGGCCGTGCCTTCGGTCGTATGGATCGCCTGCGCCCGGGCAGCGATCTCCCATTCCATTTCCGACGGAAGACGCAGTCCGTAATACCTCGCATACTCGTCGGCGCCAAACCAACTGACACCGGTCACGGGGTGGTACCTGTACAGCTCATCCACGGTGAAACCGGTCTCTTCATCCAGGAAGCGGATGTAGGTCAGGTTCTCGTCCAGGTTGATGAGAACCTTCCCCGACGAGATCAAGGTTACCCTCTGATCGGTGGAGAAGGGATCATACTCGATCGTGCCCAAGGCGCGCATCTCATCCAAGAACCTGACATACAGAGCATTCGTCACTTCGTAGGCCTCGATGCGGAAGTCATTCGAGACGCGCACATAGAGGAGGGAGTCCACCAGTTCGGATAGATCGTAGCCGCTGCCGGCGCCACCCGCGATCTTCTGAACGCCGATGGGATAGGCCCCGGCCGGCACCTCCACGAAATCCTCGGGATTCAAGGGGTTGGGATCCCCGCCCTCGGGTGTGACAACCAGGGTCACGGTGTCGCGGCCCGAATTGAGGAAGTACGTGTTCCACCCCTGGCAGATCACATCGTAAATGCCGGGAACGGCGTAGTTGTGCGTGACGATGTCGGCCGCCGTGTATCCGTCCGCCGTATCGACATCCCAGATGCCGTCACCGTTGAAGTCCCAGCGGAGCTTGATCTGGTAGGCGGCATCGAGGTCGTCGGTGGTGGATGTCGGGTCGAAGCTGAAGGGTCGCGTGACCAGACCACTCGGATAGGGAGAAATCGAGAACCGAACGCGCGGGGGCCGCTTCTCTCCAGTCACCACGCGAATCGGCACATCGCGTGTGGACCGTCCCCGGTTTCCGGACGCGTCGATGGCCGTCACCCACAGGATGCCCTCGGAGCCATTGTCAAAGGCCTGCACATCCCACATGTACCGGTACAGACCATTGCCCGCGGAGTTATCGAGCGTGGTGATATGGGTGGGTATGGTATCGTTGTGGAAGGAACACCAGATCTCGACAGCCACCACCGCCTGATTGTCCTGCGCGTGGATGGTGACTTCGGCCCACTCGTTGATGTCGTAGGTTCGGAAATTGAAGTTGACCTCGGCGACCGTTGTGGTGTCCGGGACCTCGATGTTTTCCGGATTCAGGGTGATCAACTGCGCAATGGAGACCTGGGGAGCCTGTTCGTCGGTATAGGCTGCCTTCTCTTCGGAACAGCCTTGCCAGAGGGTCGCCATCCCCACGGACAGGACCAGGGTCAACAAGAATGCACACCGCGCCACGGTTCTTTTCTGCATGCCAGGGCTCTCCCGTCGTGACGGCCTGCCGGGCCTCCACTTAGGTACAAGATAGTTTGCGACTTATCCTGGAGGAGTTTAGGTTCCGCGGCAGGTGAGTGTCAATCGCCGAGATGGGGCCGCCGTGCGGTTGGACCTGAATCGGCCGGCAGGTGGATCCTGCGGCCCGACCGCGCGCGACCCAACCATCGGATCACACTCGTGACGACCATGGACCCGCACCGGACACCCACTCCAGTCCATCGCGCCGCCAGCTCCTCAGGCGCTGATCAGCGTCCCGGCAGGCTCCTACGGCTCATGGCGCCGGCCCGAGCCCGGGGGGTGGTGCGTGGGCGGGACCGCGTCGGCGCCGCCGACACCAATCCTCGGACCACAATCTACACTTTTCTGGGCGCGATCCGGGACGCCGCTGAATATGAGTGTGGAAAACTATTGTCTACCGCGAGCCTGGACACTGTAACTGTTTGTTTGTGTTTGCATTACGAGATGTGCATGGTTATCAACAGTTTCCACATTGCGGGCCTCGGCCTAGGGGGCCGTGGAACGATTGGAGGATGCTGTTTGGTAGGGCCGCTTGCCGCCGCCGGCCTCTTCGGGTAGATCCTTGCGCCCGGGTAGGGTCTCGGTGTAGGCGCCGCGAGGGGCCGCTCCGGTGGGTTGCGCCGCGGTGGGTTGCGCCGCGGTGGCGTAGCGAGGTGTGGACGTCGCCTCGACAGCCGAACCCTTGCCCTCCGCACGGGATTCTCCCATGTGGGAGTGCCCCTCGAAGATGACACCTTCCTCGATCACGAGGGACTTGCAATAGAGGTCCCCCGCAACCCTTGCGCCCTCGGCAAGCCGGATCTGCTCCTCCGCGCGAATGGTCCCGGAAACCCGGCCATGAATGACAACATTCTGGGCCTTGAGATCGCCTTCCACTTCGGCAGGGGCGCCTATGAGCAGGGTACCTCGGATCTTCAGATCGGCGGCGATCTTGCCCTCGAGGCGCAGATCACCATCCACTTGCATCTCCCCGTGAAGCGTCACGCCCGTCTGCAAGAAGGACTGTTCCTTGCGGCGCTCCGGGCGCGGCGAGGGCACCGGTGGGGGTGTGGGCTTGCTGGAGTGCTTTCCGGAGGACTTTCCAAACATGTCAACCTCCATGTCTGGTTTGGATTGTTTGGGACGGCAGCATCTCGGATCGAGCTGCCCGATCGAGAGATTCGATCGTGAGGCTCGCGCGCGGATTGCCGGTAATCGACCCCTCTCCACGGCCCGGGGCCATCCTGTGCGCACTGACCTGGAACAGGCGACACGCAGAAGCATAGCCCCAGATGGTAGGGTATTCCAGCACTCTTCACACCCGGCGGCCCTCTGCCGGCGGCCCTCTGCCGGTGGCCCTCTACCCGGCGGCCCTCTGCCGGCGGCCATCTGCCGGTGGCCCTCTACCGGTGGCCCTCTGCCGGTGGCCCTCTGCCGACGGCCCTCTGCCGGTGGCCCTCTGCCGACGGCCCTCTACCGGTGGCCCTCTACCGGTGGACCTCTGCCGGTGGCCCTCTGCCGACGGACCTCTGCCGGTCACCTGCTGTCGGGAACCGATGGGGCGGTCTGCTCCGGCTGATGCCAGGCCGAGAAGAGGAGGGCGGGGTCGATGGCTCTCTGTTTCCAGTGCACCTCGAAGTGCAGGTGTGGCGCCGAACTCTGGCCGGTGTTCCCAACCTCTGCAACCGTCTTTCCCGCAGTCACATAGTCTCCCAGAGCACACAGGATTCTCGAGTTGTGGCCATACATCGTGGCGATCCCGGGTTCATGGGCGATGACGAGAACCTGGCCGAATACATCGTCGTCCGCAATCTGCGCCACGATCCCGTCTCCCGCGGCGCGGATTTCCGAGCCGCTGTCGCCGGCCACGTCGATCCCCGCATGGAACACTCCCTGGCCGGGCAAGGGGCCATACGTCCGCGTCACGGGGCCCTCCAGGGGGAGTACGTGAATGAACCGAGACAGGACAGCAAGGTCTTCCTCGAGGAGATCCCCACCGGGCTCCATCGGTTGATAGATCGATGTCGCATGCGCCTGGTTTACCGGTGGGGCCTGCGAAGCTGCCGGATCCTCGAGTTCCTCATCAACGCCAAGCAACCGCAGCAGATCGCGGCGAGTCTGATCCATCTGGCCGACGCGCGCTTCGAGTTCACCCATTCGGGTGATCTGTCTCCGAAGAAGTAGATTCTCTGCCCGCACATCATCCATCTCATGGAGGCGTTTGATGATTCCCCCCAAGGCAACAATCCCGGAAAGTATTACCAATAAAAGAATTAGCGCCGCGGCGACGATCGCATGCGCAAGGCGTTTGGAGAGCTGAAACTGGACGAGGCGTGAGTCGGCACCGCCGGATATGGTGATGGCGTACTCATCGGGAGGGCGCTGTCGAGCTCGCAATGCCATGATCGAGTGGCCTCATGATGGCCTACAAGATGGAACGTCAGCGTCGGACGCTTCCGATGTCCGGGATGCCAATCAACGCCACGGACGCCCAATGAAACAATTCAAGCGATGACGACGCCAAGACGTTCGAGAAGTCGGGACAGATCCTCATCGTCATGATATCGGATCTCGAGCTTGCCTCCCTGGCGGGCGGGGCGAACTTGCACGTCTGCAGACAGTTGCCTGGTCATCTCCTGCTCCAGGCGGAGAATCTCGTCGGTCTTGCGCGGGTTCCGCGATGGCTTCCTCCGAGACCTTCCCTCATCGGGGGTCGTCAGACCCTTGGCCCAGGACTCTGCATCCCGCACCGACCAGGATTCATCCACCATCCTCTTGGCAGCCTTCTCCCTCTGGTCCTCGGCCAGAGACAAGAGAACGCGGGCGTGGCCCAGGGTCAATGTTTCACGTGAAACATGGGCAAGGATCGCCTCGGACAGGTTGAGCAGGCGGAGCAGATTCGTTACCGTGGACCTGTCCTTGCCCACCCGCTGGGAAATCTGCTCGTGCGTAAGTCCGAACTCCTGGGAAAGTTGCTGATACGCTCGCGCTTCATCCACCGGATTCAGATCGGCTCTCTGGATGTTCTCGATCAGGGCCGACTCGAGACTCTGCTGATCCTCGAGGCTGCGAACGATTGCCGGAATCCGAGTCCAGCCCGACAGCTTGCAGCTGCGCCAACGTCGTTCCCCCGCCACGATTTCAAACTTCTCACCTCTTGGCCGCACCAGGATGGGCTCGATGAGCCCATTGCTCTCGATGCTCTTGGCCAGCGACTTGAGCGCCTCGACATCCCATTGAGTCCGCGGCTGCCTGGCATTCGGGATCACATCCCCGATGGAAATGTACCGCAGGACCTCGCGATTCCCTGAGGGAATCCCATTTTGTGCAAACTCGGATTCCAAATCCGATTTGTCTCGTCTCAAGAGGGACGAAGACAGCTCGGAGGCAGGGGTAGCGCCGCTTTCATCATCGGATCTCGGGGGAGCATCAGGGATGAGCGCTCTCAAACCGCGCCCCAACGCTTGGCGAGCCATGATTTGTGATTTCCTTTGCTAGGTTCATATAACTTACTGCACCAGAACATTTTGCATCATACAGAACCGCCGGCAGCCCGAAGCTGGGGGCCTCGCCGAGGCGGACATTTCTAGGAATCATTGTATGAAAGACCCTGTCGCCAAAGAACTTACGTGCTTCGTCGGCAACCTGTTGCGACAATCCCAGGCGACCGTCATACATGGTCAGCAGCACACCCTCGACGCGCAATCCGGGATTCAAGCTCTCCTGCACCAGCCGAATCGTGTGGAGCAGCTGACTGAGTCCTTCGAGAGCATAGTACTCGCATTGCATGGGAATCAGAACGGAGTGGGCCATGACCACGCCGTTGATCGTCAGGAGTCCGAGCGAGGGTGGACAATCGAGAAGAACGAAATTGTACTGAGCGACCAACGGTTCCAGCTTCCGCTGGAGAAGGAATTCTCGTTGGTTCTCGCTGACGAGTTCCACCTCCGCACCGAACAGGCGCGGGGCGGAGGGAAGAAGATCCAGATTGGATATCGAAAGCGTCTGAATGGCCTCCTCGGGGCGAGCCTGCCCCAGGAGGACTTCATACAGCGATACCGTCGGTTCCTTCGCGTTCGCACCCATTCCGGACGTCGTGTTGGCCTGAGGGTCCATGTCGACGAGGAGAACCCTGTGACCCAGCAGCGCCAGGGACGTGCTCAGGTTGACCGCGGTGGTGGTCTTTCCCACACCACCCTTCTGATTGGCGATAGCGATGACTTTTCCCACGGGACACCTGAGGGTTACTGGTCCATGTCATCCCGGTCGCGGCCCGCAGGACCGCGAGGGGGCACCCCATTCACGAAGACGATTCCATTGACTTCGCGCGCAGAAGCGGAAAATGCCGTAGCAAATTGAAATACATCGTGTTACGCGAATCATAGCAATTGGTGCTGCACAGAAGATAGCAATCCATACGGCAGGTGTCAATCACGGACACAGGATTTCATCCGGGAGCAAGAAGCGCATATAGTCATTAGTATCAGTGAATTACACGAAGGAGACGTCCGAAGGGGTCGCATATGTTTCACGTGAAACATCCCTGACCATGTCCGGTCGGCCGGATCGCGCCGACCCGAGATGATCCCGCACGGAGACACCGTTCCAGAGATCCACAGAGGCGAAAGAGAAGGATAGAGCGTGTAAATCCTTGTAATACAATAAGTTATACAATTGGTGTTCGCCGAGTGGGCGCCTGTCCTTTCCTCTCAGGCGACCGGATCGATCGGTCTGGATTTGGGTGCGGGCGAACCTTCTTTCCCGGACAGCCCTTCATTGACTAGCCTTCCCACGTCTCCGTATATCCGTTCCATACATTCCGGACACATGCCATGGGTGAGGCGAACCGCCGCTCTTGTTCTCAGGTACTCCTGCACCGATTGCCAGTACTTCCCATCCGCGCGCACCGCGCCACACCCCGAGCAAATCGGCAGGAGCGTGCGAAGTTCTTCAATTTCCGTCACATCCTCGAGAATGAGGAGGAATTGATCCGTCTTCTCCGTCATGTCGATGGGGGACACGGACACGAGGAAGCAGAACTCGCGCGGCTGTTGCTCCAGTGCCAGCCTCATCGTCGTCCAGCGCCGCACCGTGCGGGTTCCCTTGGCGGCGGCCGCCACGGCGCGACGGACGATGCACTCGGCACAGGTGCAGGTGTGTCCGCATCTGGCCTCTGTCTCATGGACACTCACGCAATGCAGCACGTTTCCACAGAGCCGCTTCCCCACATTCTCCCCAGGGGTGCCCACAAACTCGGCGGCGGCGAGGTTCAGATCGAGAATCTCCAGGGCGGGATTGATGATGAACACCGGCGCCGGAAACGCATCCATCAGCGCCCGCACCGGTACTTGGCTGGCAGACCCTTGTACAGACACCGATCTCCCCCTTCCTGAAGATCACTCTTCGCTGCCTGAAGATCACTCTTCACTGGCGGACGGCGCCCGTGGCGCCGGAATCGTCTCGATCCGCTTCAAGCACAGCAAGGTCGGCTTCGCCCACGGAATGCCCCGTCTGGCCTCGATCACCCATCCAAGGCGCTTCATGCGCGCGTGGGCGGCGGCGAGCTCTTCGTCAAGCCGCTCCCCCTTGAATGTAACCAGACGAATGCCGGCGGGCGCAATGCCCTTCAGATAGGGCAAGCTCTTGCTGAGGGCCCCCACCGCACGCATCAGTATCACCCGATAGCCATCATCACACAACTGCTCGGCGCGCTGCTCCATGACACAGAGTCCTTCCCGGTAGACGGCCGGGAGGTTTTCGATGACATGCTCCAAGAAGAGCGTCTTCTTGCGGTTTGCGTCCAGCAAGGTCATCTGCAGCTCCGGCCGGCACAGCTTGATCACCATCCCGGGCAATCCGGCTCCGGTGCCCACGTCGATCCAGCGATCCCCGGGCCGCGGTTCGGCCAGCAGAAGGGGTCCCAGGCTTGCGGCGATATGCTTCTCGACCAGGAAAGGCAGATCATGCGGTGAGACCAGGCCGCTGCGGTCATTCCAACGGCTCAGCTCGTGGCAGTAGCACAGGAGTCCCTCGGCCGCCCGGGGATCGAGCGCCACTCCGTGTCGCTGGACGTCGGCGAGAATCCGAACGATCTGCTCCGGCCACCGCTGGGCCGCTGCGTGGGACACGGGATACTCCATTCTGTACACCCGAATGGCCCGTATGGCCACCCGCGCGTCAGCGCCTTGCGCGGATGTGAACGGCCAGAACGAAGATATCGCTGGGCGTGACCCCTGGGATTCGGCTCGCCTGGCCCATGGTCGCGGGACGGTGTTCGATCAAGCGCTCCCGCGCCTCACGCGACAGAGCCACCGGCGGATCGCGAAGAAGCCAGTCGGGGATGGGCTGCGCCTCCAAGGCTCTCGTCCGCCGGATCTCTCGATCTTGCTTGGTAATGTACCCCGCATACTTGATCTCCGCCAGCACGGCCGTCTGGTCAACATCGTCCAGCGCCGTTTCGTAGCCCAGGGCCCGCAAGGTGAGGAAGTCCACGTCGGGACGCTTCAGGAGTTCAGCGAACGATCGGCCGGCATCCTCCCGGGACAGGGTGGTCGCCGTCGGACACGAATCTCCGGGCTGGATTTCTCGGCTGCCGAGCCGGCGTGCCGACAGGCGCTCCCGCTCCCGGCCGATGCGATCCCACCGGTCACACACGCGCCGCCACTCCTGCGCGGGCAGCAATCCGATCTCGTGCCCCAGGGCTGCCAACCGCTGATCGGCATTGTCCTGCCGCAGGCGCAAGCGGTACTCGGACTGCGAGGTGAACATCCGATACGGCTCCGTGGGCACCTTGGTGACCAGATCATCGATCAACACACCGATATACGCCTCACTGCGCCCCAGGATCACCGGCCCGCGCCCGGATAGAGCGCAGTAGGCATTCATCCCGGCCATCAGTCCCTGCGCCGCGGCCTCTTCATAGCCAGAGGTGCCGTTGATCTGTCCGGCGGCGTAGAGCCCTGCGACCCCACGCACCTCGAGCGCCGCATCGATCTGCGATGTGTGCAGGAAGTCATACTCCACGGCATAGCCGGGATGAACGATCCGGGCGTCCTCGAGGCCGGGGATCGAGCGCACATACTCCCGCTGCACGTCCGCGGGCATCGAAGTGGAGATTCCGTTCGGATAGATCAGATTCGAGTCGAGCCCTTCCGGCTCCAGAAACACATTGTGACTCGACCGCTCCGGAAATCGGACGATCTTATCCTCGATCGAGGGGCAGTATCGGGGGCCGATTCCCTCGATCTTGCCGCTGTAGAGGGGCGAACGGTCGAGCGCGGCCGCCAGGATCTGGTGCGTGCGCGGCGTCGTCCGCGTGATGTGACAGACGACCTGATTGGTCACCGCCCCATCCTCGAAATAGGAGAAGCGCGGCGGGGGCTCATCGCCCGGCTGTTCCGCCAACCGTGCGAAGTCGATCGAGTCCCGCTCCAGGCGCGGGGGCGTTCCCGTCTTGAGACGGCCCAGGGTCAATCCCATCGCGCGCAGGCAATCGCTCAGCGCCGTGGCGGATGGCTCGCCGCGGCGGCCGCCCGATCTGACCTCCCCGCCGGTGTGCAGCTTGCCGCGCAGGAAGGTGCCGACCGTGAGTATGATCGTGCGGGTCTGCAACTCTGCCTGGCCCGCCACACGGATCACGGGAGGCAAGCCGGCGAAGGGCCCCCTACGTCGCGGGGCATTAGGCCGTTCGGGAAGCGCGCCGGGAAAGGCACCGTTCGAGTGGGCCCCGCCGGCTATTACCCGGGTCCAGTGCACGGGGCCGAGCGTGGCACCCGCAACTTCCCTCCGGGGGGCATCGTCTCCACGGGGGCCACCCCCATTGGGACCTTCTTCCCATTGTATTTCCGTAACTTCCGCTTCCAGGATCAGAAGGTGCTCCTCGGCGGCCAGCCGGCGCAGCACTTCGGCCGAGTACGCATCCCGATCCGCCTGGGCACGGGGCGCCCGAACCGCCGGTCCCTTCCTGCGGTTCAACAGACGAAAGTGGATTCCGGTGCGGTCAATGATCCGGCCCATCAGACCGCCCAGGGCATCGATCTCGCGCGCGAGTTGCCCCTTCGCCAGACCTCCCACGGAAGGATTGCAGGACATGCGGGCCAGACCGGCGGCCTCGAAGGTCACAAGGGCAACGGCCACCCCCAGGCGGGCCAGGCACCAGGCGGCCTCGATGCCGGCATGGCCGCCGCCGACCACGAGCGCCTCGACACGGCCCGGCAGCACAAATGCCTGTGTTTCCGAAGGAATGCCCACAGCGCCTACTTCCCAATGCAGAAGCGCGAGAAGATCTCATCCAGAAGGAGGCGACCGGCCTTGTGCCCGAGCAGTTCGCCCAATGCATCCATCGCCGCCCGCAGTTCGTGGGCCACGATCTCATCGCCCGCACCGGCCTCCTCCTCAGATCGCGCGCGATCCAGTGCGGCCGCCGCGCGCTCGATCAGACCGCGTTGCCGATCTCCAACCAACAGCGTCTCACGAGGATCGTCCCGGCCGCCGCGCAGCCGGTCCAGGAGGGTGCCGCGAAGATCCGTAGTCCCTGGCGCTCCAATGACCGAGGATCGGACCGGCACAAGACCCCGCTCAACGGAGGCGGTGCCCGGGCGCGTCCACTCCTCCCGGGGACCGAGATCCCACTTGTGCAGGGCCACCACGATGTTGGGTTCGTATTGTGTTTCCGTATGTTCCGGCTCATTTGGCACGGGAGTAGCAAGGGCTCTCAGCGCCGCGAGCTGCTCCGCGAGATCCCCCGGCCCTTCCCGCGACGCATCCACAACCAGGACCACCCAGGCGGCCGAGGCCACCGCCTGTCGCGTGCGCTTCTGCCCCTCCTCGTCGAGCGCGGATCGAGGCGCCTGGACACCGGCCGTATCGAGCAGCACGATCGGCAGCCCGTCCCATTCCACCCAACCTTCGAGCGAATCGCGGGTCGTGCCCGGCTCGGGAGAGACAATCGCCCGGTCCCGGGAGAGAAATGCGTTGAATAACGATGACTTCCCCGCGTTCGGGCGTCCCACGAGGGCGATATGGACGCCCTCCTCGAGCCACCGTCCCGCGCGGCTCCCGCGGGCCAATTCCTGGAGCTGGGCGTGCAGACCGCCGATGCGGCGGGAACGACTCAAACCGCTCGCCTCCGGCGGATCGGCTGCCAGGACATCGGGCGAACCCTCATCCTCGATGTCCAACACGACCTCGAGTTCGCCCAGCAGCCGGGTCAGTTCCTCGAGCACTCCCTGAAGGACATCCCGCAGTCCGCCGGCCAGGATGCGCATGGCCGCTCGTGCCCCGGCAGCCGAACGCGCCTCGATGAGCGCCGCAACGGCCTCGGCCTGGGCAAGATCGAGCTTCCCATTCAGGTAGGCCCGCAGGGTGAACTCGCCCGCGCGCGCGGGGCGCGCCCCGCGCTTCTGGAGAAGATGAACCAAACGGCTGGACACATACGGCCCACCGTGGCACGAGATCTCGACCAGATCCTCGCCGGTGTAGCTGCGTGGCGCCCGAAACACGGTTACCACAACCTGATCGAGGATCTGATCCTCGTCGGTCACGGTCCCCAGAATGCAGCGCCGCGAGGCGACCTCGGCCACGGGCGTGGCCGATCGCACGCACCCGCTGACGATCTCGATCGATTCGGATCCCGAAAGACGGACGATCGCCAGCGCGCCGGTGCCCGGCGGGGTGGCCAGGGCAACGATAGTGTCCTCGTACATAGGAGGTGCCTGCTGGGACGCCGGCTGCGACGCTACCCGAGCCGAACTGCCGATCAGCGGCGGCCGCTCTTGTTGGCCCGGCGGCGTCCGTAGGTGATGCCCTTCTTGCCTTCACCGTCGGCGTTCTCGCCGCCCTCCCCGTCGCTCTCCTGAACCGCATCGGGAATCGTGAAGAAGCTGCTGCTGTCGAAGACCGCCCGGGTCACCTTCCGCGGGGGCGCCGACTGCTCATCCCGCGGCCGGCTGCCGCGGCCACCGCGGGGCCCATCCTCACGACCGCGACGGCCCTCACCCCGACGGCCCTCACCCCGACGGCCCTCATCGCGACGGCCCTCGCCGCCAACCCCGTCACCGTGGCGAGGACGTCGTTCCTCGCGCTCATCCCCGCCGGCCGGCTCGTGGCGATCGCTCGGCGGGATCGGATCCATGACGGCGTTCTCTTCCATGGAATCGATGCCAACCCCCGATGCGGCAACGTTCACTTCCTCCGAATCCCCCGCAAGGACTACCTCTTCCCGGCGGCTATCGCGCCCCTCATCGGGGTACGAGGAGCGACGGCGACCGCCACGGTCACCGCGGTCGCCACGGTCACCGCGGTCGCCACGGTCACCACGGTCACCACGGTCACCACGGTCGCCACGGTCGCCACGGTCACCACGGTCGCCACGGTCGCCACGGTCACCGCGGTCACCACGGTCACCACGGTCACCAAGGTCGCCACGGTCACCGCGGTCGCCACGCTCGGAGCGGTCGCCACGCTCGGAGCGGCCTCCGCGGCGCGGGCCATCCTCGGCCCGGTCGGACCGGCCCGGGCCACTGCGGCGGGCACGGCCGTTGCCGCTCGAGGAGACCCTGGAGACGCCACCCGTGGCGCTCACCGCAACGCGCTTGGTATGACCGTCTCCGATCGCACGCGTTGTAATGCCTTCCATATCCGCAAGTTCCAGATGGACAATCCTTCGTTCGTCCGCGGGCAGGGGTTCGGTCATCATGTCCCGCGAGCTGCCCCGGGCCCTCTCGGCCAGGTCGCGTGCCTTCTTGCGGAGCTGATCCATACGGCGCTTCCGGTATCCGGCGACATCCACGCGAATCCGAATCGACTCGTCTTTCTGGCCCACCATCCGGGAGATCAGGTGCTGAAGCGCCTTGAGCGTATCTCCGCCGCGGCCGATCAGCAATCCGTCGGAGTCGTTGGTTTCGACCTCAACCTCGTAGGCATCGTCGGCGCGGACGACACGGTGCTCCACATTGACCCCCATGTGCTCGAACAGCCCGCGGACGATCTCATGGATCATCCTCTGGGCCTCGGACTTGCGCCACACCTTGACGCGCACGGAACGCCCCCGCAGGAAACCGAACATACCGCCGCCGCGGGCGTCGTCCATGACCTCATACTCGACCTGGTTGGGGGTCGTATCGAGCCGGTCACAGGCTGCCTGAAGTGCTTCTTCGACATTCTTGCCTTCGATCACGATGGTGTCTTCGGCCTGTTTGTGCATGATCATTCCTTTCTGTTGCCGGTCGCGCGAATGGCCGCTGGGGGGCCGCATTGGGAGATGGTGTCCGCTAGAATCTTTTTCCGCGCTTCTTCGGTTTGGTTTTGCCCGTCTGTGTCGATTCGCTCTCTGCCGCTGCCGGCTTGGGCGCCGGGGGCTTGGTCATCTTCTGCTGCGCCCAGGTCACGAGGCTGGTCGCGGTCCAGTACAGGACCAGCCCGGACGGCAAGCTGTAGAGGAAGAAAACCATGATCAGCGGCATCATCATCATCATGGGCGCTTGCTTCGGATCGGTGGGCATCGATTTCTGCTGCAAGTACTGAGCAGCACCCATGAAGAGAGGCAGAATGTGTATCGGAATCCCTGCGATCTCGCCAACCTTGTCCGGTGAGGACAGGTCTTGAATCCACCATACGAACGATGAGTGACGAAGCTCGATGGCGTTCATCATCACACCGTAAAGAGCAAAGAAAACCGGCATTTGCGGCAAGAGTGGCAGGCAGCCCCCTATGGGATTGATGCCCTCGGACTTGTGCAGCTCCATGGTCCTCTTCGTGCGGAGCTGAGGATCATCCTTGTACTTCTGGTTGATCTCATCGAGCTTCGGCTTCAGGGCCTGCATCTTCTGCTGGGAGCGAAGCGCTCGCACATTGAGCGGATGGAAGATCACACGCACCAGAAGCGCCAGCAAGAGGATGACGATGCCGTAGTTGGGAATGACCTTGTGTCCCTGGACCAGGAACCAGCGAATCGCCACCGCGACCGGGCGCAGAATGCTGGGTCCCATGTTCTCGATACGCCCGAGGTCGGCGCCGAGCTCTTTGTCAAGTTGGCCGATGATCTCGTGGTCAAGAGGGCCGGCATACACCCTGAAGGAGAGGTTGGTTGCGCCCTCGTACTCGAGCGGAATCAGGAGCCGCATTCCGGCTTCGGTGCGTGCATCCACTGTATGGGTTTGAACGGTTCCCTCGATCGGATCGCTCGGCACCAGGAATCCCGCGAAATACTTCCCCTTGACCCCGACCCAGCGCACGATTCCGTCGAAGGACTCTTTCGAATCCCCCTTACTTCCTCCCCCGCAGCCACATCCGAAACTGGATCCTCCGAAACCGTTCTTGACCAGGTTCTCGGCGAGCAGCGCCACCGCCTCCTTGGTTTCGCCATAGTGGGCCAGTTTGTGGTCCACGCTCGG
>CAYQJL010000157.1:0-13980 GCA_964417675.1 uncultured bacterium
ACTCGATATCAATCCGGCCCAGATCGGGCGGGTCTGCAATCAACACGCGATCCGTATCGTGAACTGCCAGCTCGGCTGCTTCGGATCCACGCCGAAGAAGCGCGACTAGGGCACGCGCAGCCGAATGCCGCGCGAGAGCGAGACGAAGGCCCGCGAGAGCGAGACGAAGGCCCGCGAGAGCGAGACGAAGACCCGCGAGAGCGAGGCGAAGACCCGCGGGGGAATACGCGATGGGGATGCTCAGACATTGCTTTGACACGAATCTGTGGCTGGAGCTCCTGCGGCCCTACCATGCCGCCGCGCTGTTTGCCGCCATCGATTCCGACCGCGACCGTTTGCGCATCTATCTTCCCTGGGTCGATCAGACCCGCAGCGAAGAGGATTCCGTCGCGTTCATCAAAGGCAGTCTCGAGAAGCTGGCCGCGGACCGCAGTTTGGAGTTGGGCATCTTCAGCGCCACCCGTGTGGCGGGCGTCATCGGCCTGCGCGGCTTGAGTGATCCGAACCGGCAGGCAGAGATCGGCTATTGGCTGCACGGGGCGTTCGAGGGCCGGGGCATCATGACCCGCGCCTGCCGCGCCGTGATCGACCACGCCTTCGGTGATCTCGGCCTCAACCGCATCAGGATCCTGTGCGCCACCGACAATCTGCGGAGCCAGGGCATCCCGCAGCGGCTGGGCTTCCAACGCGAGGGCGTGGTTCGGGAGGCCGAAAAGCTCACCGACCGGTTTGCCGATCTGGTCATCTACGGTATGCTGGCTCGGGAGTGGACGGCCGGCAAGCAGCGCGACTGACACGCCCGATCGGTCGGGGATGATGCGGCCTGACCGCAGCCGGGCGGTCGCGCCCGCCGGCGGGCCGCGCTGCTCGTGCCGTCGCCGCGTCGCCCAAGCGACGGAGGAGACCATGCGACACCAAACCCAGCCCTGCCTGGCCCGGATCCTGGGCGGCCTGCTGCTCGCGGCCGGCGCCCTGGGCGCCATGCAATGTGCTTCCTCCGGCAAGGGCCCGAACATCGTTCTGATCACCCTGGATACGACGCGGGCCGATCGATTGGGCTGCTACGGGTACGCGCTGGCCAGCAGCCCGCACCTGGACCGCGTCGCGCAGGAGGCGGTCCTCTTCGAGAATGCCATGACCACCGTGCCCCTCACGCTTCCCTCGCACGCCTCCATCCTGACCGGACAGATCCCGCCGGTACACGGGGTGCACAACAACGGCACCTTCATCCTCCCGCCGGCCGCGCACACAATCACCGAGGACCTGGCCGCCCACGGCTACACGACCGCCGCCTTCGTGAGCTGCTTCGTCCTGAACCGGCAGTTCGGCCTCGGCCAGGGCTTCCAGGTCTATGACGACGATCTGGTGGCGGAGGAACGCAAGGCCGCGGAAACGACCCGCCGGGCGATTCGATGGCTGCAGTCGGCCCCCGACACGCCGTTCTTCCTGTGGGTGCACTACTTCGATCCACACACGCCCTATGAACCGCCCGAGCCGTACGCCTCGGCGACGCGCGGCACGCCGTACGATGCAGAGATCAGCAGCATGGATGCGGGAGTCGGCGAACTGCTCGATACGCTGCGGCGGCTCGACCTCTACGATGACGCCCACATCGTGATCCTGGCCGACCACGGCGAGGGACTCGGTGATCATCGCGAACTCGAGCATGGGATCTTTCTCTACGAAGGCTGTCTGCGCATTCCGTTTCTCTGGAAGCTGCCCGGCCGTCACGTCGCACGCCGGATCCCGGAGCCGGTCGGGATCGTCGATGTGGTGCCCACGCTGCTGGAGTTCGCGAATCTGCCGCCCCCGGCGCAGACCGACGGGCACTCCCTGCACGGCCTGCTCACCGGCGGCCCGGCGCCCGAACGAACCGGTCTCTACGCGGAGACGATGTATCCGTACTACAGCTACAACTGGAGTCCACTCTACGGTTGGCGCACGGACCAATGGAAGTACATCGAGGCGCCGGTTCCCGAGCTCTATGATCTGACCCGGGATCCGCGGGAAGAGAACAACGTCGCGGCTGAGCAGGAGGAGACCGCCCATCGGCTGGCGAAGTACCTGCGTACGGCACGCTTGCGCGGCGGATCCTCCGGGGGATTGCCTTCCGCCCAGGAGATGGATCCCGCCGTGGCCGAGAAGCTCGCCAGCCTGGGTTACGTCTGGTCGGGGGTGAGCCAGGAGAGTGCGACGCTCGACAGCCTTCCCGACCCCAAGGCGATGATTCAATACCATGAGCATTTCGAGAAGGGCAAGTTGGCGCTGGCCGATGGCCGGCCGGCCGAGGCCATTCCGGAGTTCGACGCCCTGCTATCGGCCTACCCCGAGAATCACACCGCAACCTATCTGATGGGCCTGGCCCTGCTCAAGGAGGATCGCCCGCAGGAAGCGCTCTACTGGCTGGAGCGTCACATGGAGCTCGGCGATGATCCGGCCGCCACCCTGGCGATGGGGCAGGCGCTGCTGCAGCTGGGGCGGGCCGAGGATGCCCTCACCTGGTTCGCCAAGCACCTGGCGGGCGGATCGCAGAAGGCGGCCGCTCACGAATTCAGCGGCGATGCGCACGCTGAGCTCGGCCGGTACGATCAGGCCCTGGCCGCCTACCAGCAAGCCTCGGCCCTGTCGACCACGGTACGTTCGCTGTGGAAGGAGGCGATCACGTTGATCCGTCTGGGGCGGGGCCAGGAAGCTCTCGAACGCCTGCGCGCCGGAGCCGAGCGACCCGACGCCGGCGACCGCGCCGCGTGGGAGGCCTGGATCCGGGCCGCCGAGCGATTGCAGCCCTACGGGCTGGAACGGCCGGCCGGCGATGCCACCGGGCTGGCCGCACAGGTCCGCTCCGCCGCCCAGCTCGCGCTGTACCGTGAGGCCCGCGAGCTGATCGACCGCTCACAAGCCGGACACAGCGAGGCCTTCTTGCTGGGGCTGCGCGGCGATGTCGCCGCGGCGAATCAGGATTGGCCCGCCGCCCGCCGCGCCTACCAACGGGCCGACGAGCTCGGGGTCGACTGGGATTTCGAGCAATCCATGCGCCGGGCGATGGTCTGCATGCGCCTCGAGGAGTACGCCTGCGCGGCCGGACTGCTCAGGCGCGCCATCGGCCAGGGCGCTGATCAACGCGGCATCATGCATTACAATCTGGCCTGCGCACTGGCGCTCGCGGGCGATCGCGCGGGGGCCCTGGCGGCCCTGGCCGGGGCCGGCGCCCGCGGGTATCCGAATCTCCCGGCCGCGGCGCAGGATCCCGATCTCGCGTCGCTGCGCGGACACCCCGAGTTCGAGCGGCTCACATCACCATCTGGGCAGTAGGGATTTGCACCGGGCGCGCCAGGGCGGCGGGCACCGGTCGTGATCTGGATCAGGGAGGGATGAGATGGCAGGCACGAAGGAGAATCTGCAGAAGGCCTTCGCCGGAGAGAGCCAGGCCTACCAGAAGTACCGGGCATTCGCGATCAAGGCCGAGAAGGAGGGGCTGCTCAATATCGCCCGCCTGTTCCGCACCACCGCCGAGGCCGAGCGGATTCACGCCGGGGAGCATTTGCTGGCAATGGACGGCGTCGGTGATACGGTGCAGAACCTCGAGTCGGCCATCGGCGGTGAGACCCATGAGTACACCGAGATGTATCCCCCCATGCTGGAGCAGGCCGAGGCGGAGGGCCACCGTGCCAAGCGGATGTTCGGGTTCGCGGTCAAGGCCGAAGAGGTTCACGCACGGCTCTATCGGCTCGCGCGCGAGGCCGCCCAGGCCGGCCGGGATCTCGAGGAGACCGAGTTCTTCCTGTGCCCCTACTGCGGACACATCGAATTCGGCACGCCTCCCGAGCGCTGTCCGATCTGCAATGCGCTGCGCGAGAAGTTCGTGCAGATCTCCTAGCCCAGGCCGGACGCCTTCGGAGGGTTCATGCATTCGACGGAAGCATCATCGCCGGGGAATGAAGCCGGGAACGGTGCTCGGCACCGCATGGGGTGTGCTCTGATGTGCTCGGCACCGCATGGGGTGTGGCCTTGCTATGCGCTGCGGCCCTGGGCGCCACGACTCTGCTGTCGTGTGGCGGCGATGGCGGCGTTTCGACGGAGATCCCCCTCCAGCCGGCGGAGTTCTCTGTTTCGGAACACATCAACGCTGCATTGACAGATTGGCACGCAGGCAAGGCCGTGGCGATGACCTTCTCCTTCGATGATGTCCGTGAATCCAGTTACAGGTATGCGGCGCCATGGCTCGAGGAGTACGGCTTGCGGGGAACGTTCAATCTGAACACCAAGGCCGTCGGCAACAACTGGGGCCCCTGGATCGCGCTGCAGGAGAGGGGACATGAGCTCGCCAACCATGGCTGGAGTCACCGAGTCTTGTCCGAGCTTCCTCTTGATGAGGCCCGCTTCGAGATCGAACGAGCAAGAGAGGACCTCCTGGCCAACATTCCTGGTCTGGGCGATGTGGCATCCTTCACCTATCCGCAGGGCCAGAGTTCGCCGGACGTCCGTGAGATCGTCATGGAGACGCACCTGGGAGCGCGAGGCTACTGGGGATGGAATTCGCCGACTCCCCAGGATTACTCGATGTTGAGGGGGCGTTCCTTTCGTGGGGTGCAGGAGTACATCGCCGATGTGGAGCACCTGTTCAACCGTGGCGGGTGGCTCATTCAGAACTTCCACGGCGTGGTAGAGAACGGGCCGAGCGAGGAGACCTTCCGAGCCGTTCTGGCGTACGCTGCCGACCGGGACTCCGCGATTTGGATCGACACCCAGGCCGCCATCACCCGCTACACCCTGGCGAGAG
Source organism: uncultured bacterium (assembly GCA_964417675.1). Classification (GTDB taxonomy): domain Bacteria; phylum Eisenbacteria; class RBG-16-71-46; order CAIMUX01; family WJJG01; genus CAYQJL01. The sequence goes on from CAYQJL010000157.1 coordinate 4,781, forward strand.
AGTCCCATGAGCTCGTGCTATCCGGCGGCAATCCGGGTACGATCACGCTCGTGGATCATGAAGACGACCCCAGGGTACAGGTGCCGCTGACGGTGCGGATCGAGATCGACTCCGACGCCGTGTCTCGCATCGTGATCCGGGACACTGTGCACATCCTCGAGGATCGGTCGAGCCTTCTCATTCAAATGGTTGCCGGCGAGAGCGTGACGTTGACCGGCTATGGCGATTGAGGTCCCGGCTCGCGCCAGCGGCCGGTACGCGATCCGCCTGCGCGGGGCGGACCGAACGCCAGGTCGTGGACGGCGCCCGGGGCCCGCGCCGCGCGTGGCCTACTCGACGCGCACCAGACGGCGGCTGGCTCCGAAGGTGGATCCGGCGACCTCGACGAAGTAGAGCCCTCGGGGCACCGGACGGCCGCGCTCGTCGTGGCCGTCCCAGAAGGTCGCTTGCGGTCCGGCGGACAACCTGCGCGCCGGGAGAGCGCGCACACACTGGCCGGCGGAGTCGTAGATCGTCACGCGTACCGGCTGCCGCGAGGGCACCCGGTAGCCGATGCGCACCAGCCCGCCGGCCGGATTGGGGCTCAGCGAAAGCGCGGCGCGCGCCGGCCCGTGACGGGGCCCCGGCGCCTCCTGCGCGCTCGACAGGCCGGCGGTCAGAACCTCATGCAGCGTCGTGAGCAACTCGGCTTCACGGTCGGCGCTGAACTCCCAGAACATCGCGCCGCCCAGATCCTCCTGCAGGATGTACTGCGCCTTGCGCGCGATCGAGGCCGGATCGTCGTAGCTGATCATCACGCGCGCGCCGTCATTCCAGAGCCAGGGCACGGCCGCGGCATCGTGCCAGCGGGCGACGTAGCCGCCCTGGTCGATGTAGTGGTCGCGCAGATCCCAGTAGTCGAAAACGCCCGGCTCCCAAGTGCCGTTCCAGGCGGGGCCTTCGTAGCCGGCGAAGAGCCCGTCATTCTGATCCGCGACCATGCCGTAGCCGCGACCGTAGAAGGCCAGGCCCGGATTGAGCTTGGCGCTCGGCACGCCCAGCTCGAGGTAGGTTTGCACGGCGGCGGCCAGGTTGAAGGCCGAGTGCGCCGGCTCGGGCGTGGGATCCTCGGGTGCCGGATGCAGCGGCGCGTTGAAGTTGGTGACCTGATCAAAGGCGCCGTTCCAGGGCCCGTGGAAGTCGTAGGTCATGATGTTGATCCAATCCAGATACGGGTGGATCAACGCAACCTCGAGGTTGGGGATGATCAGCGGCGAGGCCGGCGCGGCGATCGTGAGCAGGTAGTCGCCGGCCGCATCGAGCTGCTCGCGGAGCTCGGCCAGCAGCAGCGTGAAGTTCTCGCGATCCTCGGGCCGGTAGATGTTCCCGGGATGTCCGCCGCTGACGGGATACTCCCAGTCCAGATCGACCCCGTCGAAACCGTAGCGCTGCACGAACGCCACACACGAGTGGGCGAAGGCCGCGCGGGAGGCCGGCGTCAGGGCCACGTCGGAGAAGTAGGTCGACCAGGTCCAGCCGCCCACCGAGATCAGCGTGCGGACATGGGGCTGCTCGCGTTTGAGGATCTGCAGGCGATGGAAGCTGCCGCGTAAGCTGTCGGGATCCCAGCTATCGCCCGGGTACCACTTGTCGATGTCGGCGTACGGGTCGCCCAGAGCGATCTCGCCGTCCTCGATTTTGGCGAAGGCATAGTTGATGACGTGGATCAGCTCGGCCGGGATGTCGGGCACGTGGTAGTCACGGGCATAGACGGCCCAGGAGGGGTAGTAGCCGATGAGATTGCGCCCGGCCGGCTGAGCCGATGTCCCCGCTCCCGAAAGAAACAGCAGGATCACCGTTGCCAGAGCCACCGACGCTCGCATCCTGGACTCTCCCACATCTCCCCCGCAGGCTCACGCCCACGGCACACACCAACGACCCCTTCCCAGGGTACACACCAGCGACCCCTTCCCAGAACACACACCAACGACCCCTTCATTATGACATGATCCGACCCATGAGCGGTATCTCACTCGGGTCGGCGCCAGGCAGCAAAGGCACCCCGGCACCAAAAAGCAGGGGGGGCGTCTCCGCTGAGACGCCCCCCCTGCATGCCAGCGCGATCGGCTAGAAATGGAAGCCGAAATGGGCACTGATGCTGTTAGCATCGGACACGACGTTGAAGCGACCCTCCAGCACCATGTTCGGCTTCAGCTTGTACCCGCCTCCCAGGGCCAGGGCCACGTCGGTCTCGGTGTTGCTGAAAGGACCCACTTCGACGTGGGTGAAGGCCAGACCGAGGCCACCCAGCAGATAGGCCGGTGAATCAGTGAAGCTGTACTGCACCAGAGCCTGCACAGGGACCTGCCAAAGGGTGACATCCACATCGCCCACGACATCGTCGTCGTCGACATCGTCCAGGAAGTAGAGGAAGCTGACCTCGCCGCGGAAGGCGAGCGCCTCATCGTGCGGCACCAGCATGCCGAGGCCGGCGCCGAAACCGAGCTTGGCGAGATCGCCGAAGTCGCCGAGCGGGAGGGCGACCACGCCTTGGCCATAGAACTGCTTCTGATCGAAATCGAGAGCGCCCGCCTGGGCGGCGAGCAACGAGACCAGCGCGACCGAAATCGCGAAGCGGATAGTACGTTGACGCATGATTCCAGCTCCTTCGGGTTAGGTTGCTATCTTCCAGAGTACGTACGAGACGGCGCAATCTAGCACAGCTTACGCCGGCCGCCAAGCCCATTGCGGGATCTTGCAACGAGGTGGCCGGATCGAAGAGGCCCTGCGCCCGCGCCCTCCGCGGAAAGGCCCGCGCGGGCCCGCGGAGGGCGCGGGCTACCGGGGGCCGCTCGACCCCGGCGCCTCACGTGAGCCGAACGTCAGCCGGCCCCCCAGAACCCCCGCCACGACAGCCGCGCTCAGCGCGACCAGATGCAGGCAGACGTAGACCAGGCACAGGATCCAGTCGGCCCGAATCGCAGCGGCGTCCCGACGCCACCACAGCACGGCCAGGAGCGATACGAGCAGAACCACGGCCGCACAGACCAGCTTGGCGATGAAGACCCGGGTGAGGACTCCTCCATAGTGCGCTTTCCAGTCGATGATGCCGGTCAGCACCACAACCGGCATGGCAAGCAGCACGACCAGCACATTGTAATGGGCCGCGATCCCGAGCATCGGCGGGCCCAGGAGCAGCCCCACCAGCAGGAACAGGACGGCGATCGGCAAGACGCCGTTGGGAATGTGAACCGCGATGGCATGGGTTCGCTCGCGGGCCAGGAACCCGGAGAGCCCGGAGCGGGAAGACGCGGGAGTACCGGTCGACTCGGACCGATCCTCGCCGACCTCGACGAACTGCTCCCGCGGGGCACCGCATACCGGACACACATCCGGAGGTTCATCTCCGGAGTGGACATAGCCGCAGACCTTGCATTTCCACTGTCTCATCGGCACCCTCCCTCCGTGCGGTACGCGCACGCGCCAAGACACGGGAGCGGCCATTGGCCGCTGCGTGTGGCACAGGTCATAGATAGCATGAGGGTGTAGCGTCCTCAAGCCCGAGTTGGCGCATATCGGTCCATGTGCGCAGCCGATCACGCCGGTCGGTGTGCGCAGCCGATCACGCCGGTCCGTGTGCGCAGCCGATCACGCCAGTCGGTGTGCGCAGCCGATCACGCCGGTCCGTGTGCGCGTCCGATCACGCCGGTCGACCACCCCCTCTGTTGGAGGCTTTCGAAATGATGGATCTTCTGCGCGAAGCCCGCGGCCTGATCCACCGCATCGGCTGCGGCCAGGTGCTGGGAGTGCCGATCGACTGGCTGCTCCACCTGGGCGGCGCGGCCCTGATCGTATTCTGCTTGGGGCGCTTCGTGGCCCTTTGGCGCGCGGTCGGCCTCACCGTGGCACTGCTGATCGCCAAGGAAGCCTTCGACATCTTCGCCAAGACGCGCGCCGAGTACATCCGCCCGCCCACCCTGGATCTGGCCGCCGACCTGGCCGCGGGACTATCCGGCATCGCCCTGGGCTACTGCCTCGCCAGGTGGCGCCGGTACCCGCTGGGCGGCCGAAGCGGGCGCCGGTCCGGCCATGCGCGCAGGCCCCGCCACGCGCGCCGGCGGAGTGGATCATGACACGCGCGGGAGGCCCGACGGCCGTGGCCCGGCACGGGTGCGCCCCCGGCGGCGGCCGCCTGCTCATGCTGGTGGTCGTGCTCGTGCCGCTGGGACCGATCGTGGACGCCTTCTTCCTGACGGCCGGCCGGGGAATCTATGCCACCGAGGTCGTGCTCTTGGCCGCCCTGGCTACCTGGCTAACCCGCGGGATCTTGGTGCACGCGGCCGCGCACTGGCCGAGGCCGAACCTGCCGGTCCTGCTGTTCTGCGGCTATGGCGCCATCGGCCTGCTCGCCCTGGTCGCCGGACATGCCGATCGCTTCACGTCCTTTCCAGGCTATCGGATGGCGCGCGTGTTGCTGTTGGCCGCTTCGACCGCCTATATGGTGCACACACTGGCGTGGGAACCGGGATCCCGGCGGCGCGCGATACGGCTCTGGACCGGCGCCACGCTGATCGCGCTGGGCGCGCTGGGCATCTATGGAATCATCGAGTTTCTCGGGACCGCGCCCGGCGATGGGTCTTTCGAGGCGGCGTCGTTCTATCGCAGCTCGGTCGCCCTGGCGGTACACATCGCCTTCTTCGCGCCCCTGGCCCTGTGCGTGTGGCTGGGCGCCTCGAACCGGCCTTGGCGCCTGGCCGGCGCGCTCTCCTGGTGGGCCGCGATCCTCTGCCTGCCCTTGACCGCCTCGCGGGGAGGCCTGGGCAGCGTCCTGGCAACCTCGGTGCTGGCCTTGCTTGTCACGGCCCGTCGCACGCGTGGCCGCGCCTGGCGCCCGATCGCCGTCGTGCTGCTCGTGCTGATGCTGGCAGCGGCTCTCCTGGCAACGCATCCGCAATGGGCCGGCGCCGCCTTCGCCCGCAAGTACCATGCTTCCTTGGCCGGGGACCTCTTCTCCTCGCGCGGTGATGCGTGGCGCGAGGGGTGGATCGCCATCCGGAATCACCCCCTCTGCGGCGAGGGGCCCGAGGCCGAAGCACCCAGTGTGCCGCTGGAGCTGGCGCGCCGGCACGGACTGCCCGCCGCCCTGCTGGCGCTCGCCGCGATGCTCACGGCGGCGTGGTCGGCGGCGCGCCAGGCCTGGCGCCGTGACCGGGACGCCGCGCCGCGGCTGGAAGGCGGGCTGCACACGGCCTCGGTAGGCTGGGGCCTGGCCCTGGGCCTGGCCGGCCTCCTCCTGGCGGGCCTGGCCGAAAGCGGGCTCGGCGCGCGCACGACGCCGCTGCTGGCGGTCACCCTTGCCATTGCGGGAATGCCGGCAGTCGGCCGACGGACCCATAATTGTGGTTGACAGAGCACCGATGTTCGGAGAGATAGTTACGCCGTAAAAGGCATCAATATTGTGGTTCTGGCTCTCGCGCTTCATGGGCGGGCACGTGGCTGCCTGAAGGGCCCGGCCGCGTCTGTTGGCCGCCTTGGAAAGCGGTTCCAGGGAGGAGCGCCGCAAAGGATGCGCGCCTCTCATGTGTGACGGGCCATTGTCCGGAAGACTCCAGAAAAGCCGATGAAAAGAGTCAATGTTCGAAAGCTCGCCCTTCACTTCGTCCTCTTGATGGCGTTCTGGCTCGTCATGAGCGAGATGTTCGACCTGTTTCACATATCGCTTGGCGTTCTCTCGGTCATCACCGTCTTGTGGATCAACTTCAAGTTCATGAACCATGATTGCTTCGGCGAACCGGTGGACAGGAAGACAGGATTCAACCTTCTCCGTCTCCCCGTCTACCTGCTGTACCTGATCGAACAGATCATCATCTCCGCCCTCAAGGTCGCCTATCTCATCCTGCATCCGCGGATGCCCGTGAAGACCTGCATCTCGGTCTTCAAGGTAGACCTGCCCGACATGAACTCCCGGGTGCTGCTGGCCAACTCCATTACCCTGACCCCGGGAACCATCACCGTCGACATCAAGGAGGACAACACCTTCATCGTGCATTCCCTCACCAAGGCCGGGGATCCGGTGTGGATGGACCATTCCCTCGCCGTGGCGGTGGCCAAGCTGTACGGTGAGGACACGGAGAAGGTCGTCAGCGATGAGGTCATCATCAACTCCGAGGACAAGCTGGAAGCATGGACCTGTTCATTAAGATCATAACCGTGTGGGTGGCGATCATCATCATCATCCCGCTCTACCGAACCGTAGTGGGGCCCACCGTCTTCGACCGGCTGCTGGGGGCCGGCGCTGTCGGCACAAAGACCATCATCTTCATTCTGCTTTTCGGTTTCATTTTCGACCGGGTCAATATGTTCATCGACATCTCCTTGGCCTATGCGATATTGAATTTCATCGCTTCGCTGATCATCGCCCACTACTTCACAACGGATAAGTCAAGGTTATGAACGCGTTACAGAACATACTGACGGTCGTATTGATGACCTCCGGAACGTTCTTCATGATGACCGGGAGCATCGGTATCGTACGGCTTCCCGACTTCTTCGCCAGGCTTCATGCCGCCAGCAAGAGCGACACCCTGGGGATTATTCTCTTCACCGCTGGAATGATCGTGTACAACGGCATGAACATGGACAGCCTGAAGCTGCTCGTGATCTTCATCCTGACGGCCCTGACCAATCCCGTGGGCTCCCATGCCCTCACCCGGGCGGCCTTCAACATGGGCGTGAAGCCATGGTTCAGGAAAGAAGAGAAGGGGAAGCCCTGACATGCATCTGAAGATCCAGCTCCTGATCTACGTCTTTCTGCTGGTCGCGGCGCTTCTGGCCCTGCAACTCAAGGACCTTCTGGCCGCGGTCGTCTCTCTTTCGGTGTTCAGCTTCATGTGCGCGATCCTGTTTGTCTCGCAGGGCGCCATCGATGTCGGGTTCACCGAGGCCACGGTGGGAGCGGGAGTGACCGGCGTCCTGTACATCGTCCTGTTGTACAAAACCTGCAGGAGAAGCAAAGATTGAAGGCGATCAACCTGCTCATCCTGGGAGCGTTCGGGGCGCTTCTCATTTATGCGGCGGCGGGCCTTCCGAACCGCGGGGACGCCGACGCCCTGGTCAACCAGGAAGTCAGCCTGGTCGGGACGCCCGTGGCGTCTTCCTACTACATCAAGAACGCTTACAAGGACACCCATACACCCAATATCGTGACGGCCATTCTGGCCGACTACCGCGGCTTCGATACGCTGGGCGAGACGGTGGTCATTTTCGCGGCGGGTATCATCTGCTGCCTTCTTCTGCGGAGGGACCCGCGCGATGCATGATGCCAGCCGAAGTCCCATCGTCCTTCTCCTCAGCAGAACTGTCTCCCCGTACATCATGCTGTTCGGCATGTATGTGATCTTCCACGGGCACTACAGCCCCGGCGGCGGATTCCAGGGTGGGGCAATGATGGCGGCGTCCATTTTGCTGATCCGGATCGCTTACAACGAACAGGTACACCAGTTGCAGTTCAAACGCTCCCTGGGCCTGCCCCTGGCCGCCATCGGGGTGCTGATCTACATCGGCGTCGGTCTCATTCCCCTGTTGCTGGGCGGACGATTCCTGGACTACGGTTTGCTCCCTCTGCACGGCATCGAGGCATCCCACATCAGATCGTTCGGGATCCTGGGAGTCGAAATCGGCGTCGGCCTGGCGGTCATGGCCGTACTGGTGGCCATCTACGACAACCTTCTGGAGGCCAACTGTGATTGAGTTCATTGGCGGCCATATCGACTACTGGGTGATCATCCTGCTTCTAGTGGCGGGATTGTACGGCATGATCTTCAAGGCCAACCTGGTGAAGAAGCTCATCGGGATGACCATTTTCCAGACTTCGATCATTCTCTTCTATATCTCCGGATCGGTGAAGCTCTTCGCCACGGTACCGATTGCGACGAAGAAGATTCCCACCGATGACATCGTCAACTATCTCAACCCCTTGCCGCCTACGCTGATGCTCACGGCCATCGTCGTCGGCGTGGCGACGCTGGGAGTGGCCTTCGCCCTCCTGTCGATGATATACAAGTCCCATCAAACGCTTGACGAAACCGAAATCCTCGGACAGATGAAATGATTGGGAATAACCTCCCCGCGCTGTTGCCGCTGGTATTCCTCGTGGCGGCTCTGGTGGTCCCGCTGGTGGGGCTGTGGAGGAAGAGGGCGGCCTATTTCCTGGCCCTCTTCGGGTCCTTTTCCGCCGCGGCCCTCTCGATCTACGGATTCCTCCATGTTCTCAGCCACGGCACGCTGAGGTATCACTTCGGCGGCTGGCTTCCACCCGTGGGCATCGAGTATGTCTATGATCCCCTGGCGGCCTTCATCTCGCTGGTCATCAACGCCGTCGCCTTTCTGGTGCTGATGCATTCGAGCTTCATGGTCCGCAATGAGCTCCCGGGCAGGGAGGCGGCCTACTATTCGGTGGCCATGCTCTTGCTGGCCGGCTTCAACGGAATCATCCTCACCGGGGATCTGTTCAACCTCTTCGTCTTCATTGAAATCTCGTCACTGGCAATGTACGGCCTCATCGCCGTCGGCGGCGGGAAGGCCCCTTTCGCGGCCTTCCGCTACCTCATCATCGGAACGATAGGGGCCTCGTTGTATCTCCTGGGGGTCGGTTTCGTCTACTTCTCGAGCGGAACCCTCAACATGGCCGATTTCGCCGCCATGGTGCCCCAGCTGGGTAGCAACCCCTCCATCCAGGTGGCCCTGATCATGATGGTGGTGGGCATCGCCATCAAGATGGCCATCTTCCCGATGCACGGCTGGCTGCCCGACGCCTACACCACGGCGCCCTCGACCTCTTCGGCCCTGATCGCACCCCTCGGTACGAAGGTCAGCGCCTATGTGATGATCCGGATCCTCTTCTTCACGTTCGGCGCGGAGTTCTTCAGCCGGCAGCTTGTGGTGGGGGAGGTCCTGGCCGTGCTCTCCTGCGGCGGCATCCTCTTCGGATCCATTCTGGCCATCGCCCAGAAGGATTTGAAGCGCATGCTGGCCTACAGCAGCGTCGCCCAGATCGGGTACATCGGTCTCGGCATCGGCCTGGCCAATCCGTTGGGGTTCATCGGAGCGGTCCTGCATGTGCTCAATCACGCCTTCATGAAGGCCTGCCTGTTCCTTGTCGCGGGCAATCTCATCGCCAAGACGGGGCGATCCGACATCACCCTCTTCGACGACACCTACCG
>CAYQJL010000158.1:0-7852 GCA_964417675.1 uncultured bacterium
CTGAGGCCGCCCGCCCGCCACGGCGCATGCAGGCCGATAACGGCACCTCACCAACGGCACCTCACCAACGGCACCTCACCAACGGCTGCGGAGAACACAGGCCCGGTCACTTGCCACGCGGTCCATGCACAGCAACTCGTTTCACCCGCTGCGGGTCGCCCGAACGGGCGGTGGGAAACGCGCTCGTGCCTCGATCCGGCAACCCAGAGGTGCCCTCGCCTTGGTCCAACCATGATGGCGCCTCGGGGGTCGATTCTCTCGCCGGCTCGATACCGGCTTGATGCCGACCCGATACTAGCTTTATGCCGGCTCAATGCCGGCTCAATGCCAGCTCGATGCCGGCTCGATGCCAGCTCGATGCCAGCTCAATGCCAGCTCGATGCCAGCTCGATGCCGGCTCAATGCCAGCTCGATGCCGGCTCGATGCCGGCTCGATACCGACTCGGCACCGGCCTCAACTCTCGGCCTATATTCACCTTTTGTTTAGGTCGACTCCACAGGTCGATAGCGAGTCAATTGATTAACTACATTGATCAATCAATTAATTCCGGGTGATTCCGGGTCCTATTGGTCGATCGCCATATGGGTGCACGGTCCCATGAGACTCCCAACTTACAACAAGATAGTAAGATCTGATTCTGTTCCCGGTAGGAACCGTCCGGCATGGAATCTGCAACAGGGGGCTAAGACATGCTAACTGGGCATGGGGGTTAGTGCGCAACCGGGGGCCGGATGGTCGCCGACGGTAGCGCCTCCGAAGAGGCTCGGGCACTGGAGGGTGGCCCTGGACGACATTCGGAGGTTGCTTCCTGAAGCGGCCATCCGGCCGTTCCGGTTTAGGAAGCCACGCAGATGCGACCTCCCCGGGGGCCACCTCCCGGGGGGCCACCTCCCGGCGGCCACCTCCCGGCGGCCATCTCCCGGCGGCGACTTCCCGGCAACGTCTCCCGGCAACGTCTCCCGGGAGCCGTCCCCCAAGAACCGTCCCTTCGATAGCGGCCGCGGCCTCTTCGGCTTACTCGCTGCCCGGCATGCGTTCGTGAATCGTCTTTCCCGACCAGATCACATTGGGGTCGAACTTGCCCATGCCTGGCTGGCTGGCGGAAGGGCACACACGGTTCTCGCAGTTCAGCACGCCACACAGCCGGCATGTCACTCCGCACTCGACCTCGGGAGTGCTGAAGTTCTCCGCGTAGACCAGCTGCTGAGCATCGCGGGCCTGTACGCCGATCGTCAAGCTGTAGACCAGCGGCGCCGCCCCGAAATGGAGGGAGGGCGCTCGGACCGCTCGCCCGACACAGAAGTACGTCTCTCCGCGCAGATCGGGGAAGGTGCTGTATTGGCGGAAGATGGATCCTGGCGAGGTGATCAGTGACCGTGCCGACGCCCACCGGCCGCACACGCGCATGTACAGGGGAGCGAACTGAAGACCGGAGAAGGAGCTGCGCTTCAAGACGACGCCGCGCCAGTCCATCTTGATGAAGTGCACCGGAAGTCCCGTATCCAGATGACTGATGCGATTGACCACTGTTTCCCAGGTCGTGTCCAGCTCTACCGCCAGCCGATCTACATCATACCGGTGGGACTCCGCGAGCCGAACGAAGCGATCGCTGGGCAGCGTGAAGAACCCGGTGGCCCAGCGGCCCGAGAGGGAACGGAAGATGAGCCAGATGATGTCCTGTTCGAGTTGATTGCGTTCGAGAAGATTGGAGGTTGCCTGCGGGAAATTCTGATCCACCCAACCTCGTGCGAAGTCCTCCACGTCCGACTGACCCGCGGATCCGAACAGGCGGTTGATTCGAATGTGGCCCACCACGCGACCCAATTCGAAGGGATACTGGTTTGGATGGACGCCGGCCGCGATGGTGGCCCGCTTCTGATCCTTGAGAGAGAGCAGCCAACGCAAACCCTCCCAGCGGCCGCGGCCCGTGCGCGGTGTGGCCGGCCCGCGCTCGACGCGCACCTTCTCCTCGTTCAACAGCGCCGTCAGCATCTCCATCGGTGTGCTGTGGCGCCGGCGCTCCTCGGTGTGGACCCGGCGGATGTCGCGCTCCACTTCCGTGGGGTAGTGCTTCATCCTCGGATCGGTCTGGAAAGCCTCGACCGCCGACTGCACCAGCGACTCGCGGGCCGCATCGGTGTGCGCCATGGCCAACTGCACGCTCTTGCCGCGAAGCGCCTGGACCTCGTCGGCCAGCTTGAGAATGGTGCCGGCCAGGATCGGATCCCCGGCAGTTGCCGCAAAGAGCCGTTCCCGCTGAGCGGATGTGAACTCGACCCCGGCGTCAGACAGATCGACGATGCGCTCCTGGAGCTTCGCGTCGGGACCGTGGAGCTGGCGGGCCCAGTGGTGGATCATGGCAGCGGAAATGCCCTGGGTCTCTAGGGCGGCGGTCAGGATGCGGCGCAAGGTGGCCGGGGCCGGCATACGGTGTAAGTTCAAATATGCACTAAGATTAGACACGGCCATCCCCGCGGCGGTGGCCAGATCCTTCTGTCGCCGCCCGGTCTGCACGAGGTGGGCATGCAGGCCGCGGGCGATCCCCCGCCAGTCCTCCGCCGTGATCGAGTCGAGCAGCTTCTGGTTCATGTGCGGCTGAGCTGTCATCGCGCCTCCCGCGTGGCAGGGTATAATTTCTGATAAGATCCAGACCTTATATGCTCATTATCGTCAGATATCGCTACATTTATATATAATTCGCAGATCATAGAAAATCAATCAGATACAAGATCGTGTTCGGGGAATATTTGTGTGGCATGCCCTTCCCCCCACCCGATATCATAGGAGTGTGGTGATGGGGCGGTGAAGTTATCAGATTCGCGACGTAGCGTATCCGCCCGGTGATCTTCCCACCGGCCATCCGAAGGAGGAACGGAGATGAAAGGTCTCACCTGGGACGACTTCTACCAGCAAGCGACGTCCTCGATCTGTCGCAATTGCGAGTGTGGTTCAACGTCCCCGTATCGCGGCAACGCAACATGTCTGCAAGCGTGGCTGCGGTTTCACTCCTCGCGCGGCATCATCCTCTCCTGCAACGCGTCGCGCGTGGAGGGTGTCTCCACGCGCCGTGAAGACTCGTTGATGTCTTCTCACGCGCTCCGGAAGTAGACCAGTTCGAGAGGCGGCCGGCCACGCGGCCGGCCTGCGCCTCCTGGGGGCTGGCGTTTCCGGGCCTCGCCTCTCCGGGCTTCGGTTTCCGGGCCTTGCGCTTCCCGCGCTCGTCTTCTCGTTTCCGGTCGTTGCGCCTCTGCGCCTGGTTGGGTAGCATCCCACTGTTTGTGAGCGAGCTGGCGAGATCATACTCAGTTCTTTAAATGAGAGGCGAGAGGCGCACATGGGCGTGGATTCCAACGAGCAACCCGTCACCGCGGCCGGCGCGTCCCGGGGGTACTTCATCACCGAGTACCTCGCCATCCTGCAGACCTGGAAGAAGCTTGCGGCTGCTCTGCTGGTCTCGATCGGACTGATCTCGCTCGTCACGGCTTTTCTGCTCCCGCCTGCCTATGAGAGCGAGGCCCGCCTGATGCCTGTGGGCGATTCCGATCTGATGGGGTCGTCTCGATTCCAGACGCTTTCACAGTTCGCCGGATTCGTCGACTTCGGTTCGATCGCCGGCGGCGGCGCCGCCCAGTCGTCGCTGATGTCGATTCTGGACAGCGATTTTCTCCGCGCGCGAATCGCCCGTGCCCTCCGCCTCGCGGAGCGCTTCGAGATGGACCATCCCGATACGGCCATCCGCAATGTTCTGGCCGGGCGGTTGCTGCGCGAGAAGCTGACCTTTGCGATCAACAAGTACGACAATATCGTCATCAAGGCCGAAGCGGAGGATCCGGATCTGGTCATCGATCTCCTGGAAGAGACCATCCGGCAGGTGGCGACGATCCAGAATCAGATGAGTCTGACCACGGCTCGCAAGACCCGCGAATTCGTCGAGCGGCGCATGCTCGAGGCCCGTGAGACCTTGCGCGAGGCGCAGATCGCGCTGACCCAGTTCCAGCATGAACATGGCATCATCGCGGTGGGCGAGCAGCAGGCCGCGATGGTCAATCTGGTCGCCCAGCTCGAGATGGAGAAGACCCTCAAGCGAGCCGAGCTGAGTGCGGCCGAGAACTTCTATGGAGGACAGGCCAGCCAGATCCGTCTACTCGAGGCGCAGATCGAGGCTCTCGACGCGGAAATGCAGCGAATCCTCCGGCCTGGGGAGCGTGACGCCGGCGCGGGGGCCGGGGAGCGTGACGCCGGCGCGGGGGCCGGGGTGCGTGACGCCGGCGCGGGGGCCGGGGTGCGTGATGCCGACGCGGGGGCCGGGGAGCGTGACGCCGACACCTGGAGCAGCCGGCCTTCCCTGCGCGAGATGCCCGATCTGGCGGCCAGGTACGCCCGGCTGGCGATGGACGTCGAGATTCAGCAAAGCCTGATGGCGCTCCTGGCGCAGCAATACGAGCAGGCCAAGATCAGTGAGGTGCGCGAGGTCAGAAGCTTCGAGGTCGTGGATCCCCCGCGCAATCCCCCCATGCCCACGCGGACGAAGAAGAAGATCGTGCTGGCCGGAGCCGTGATCGGGCTGCTGGCGGCGCTTTCGGTGCCCGTGCTGTTGGACAGCCTGGGCAAGTACTTTCCCCAACAGGCCCGGCAGGAGGCCCGCGCTCTGCTTCGCGGGCTCCTCACCCGCTGGTCCAGCTAAGCGGCCGTGTCGGATCCGAATCGGTATCTGAACACCGCGGCGCTCACGCCGAACCTGAAACGAGCCACCGTTCGCGGAGGGGCCTACACACTGTTGGCCCAGGGCACCAAGTTCGTGCTCAGCCTGGGGGCCACCGCGGTTCTGGCCCGCCTGCTGACGCCCGCCGATTACGGATTGGTCGCCATGGTTGCGGCGCTCATGGCCTTCGCGGCAATCTTCAAGGATCTGGGCCTGGCCATGGCCACCGTGCAACAGGCCGAGATCACCCATTCCCAGGTGAGCAGCCTCTTCTGGATCAACCAGGTCATCGGTCTGCTGCTTGGGATCCTGGTGGCTGGTTGCGCTCCGCTGGCAGCGTGGTTCTATGAAGATCCGCGTCTGCGGGATGTGACCCTGATTCTGGCGATCACCTTCATCCTGGGAGGTCTTACGATCCAGCATCAGGCGCTTCTGCGGCGGCAGATGCGTTTTCGCGCGCTGGCAGCTATTGACGTGGCGGCCTTGGTGGTGGGCACCGCGGTTGCCGTGCTCCTGGCCCTGGGTGGCGCCGGCTACTGGGCGCTGGTGTGGCGGCAGGTGACGGTGGCGATCGTGGCGGCCGCGGGCGTGTGGCTGCTGTGTGGGTGGCGTCCCGGCGCGCTCCACCGGCGGACCGGTTCGAAGGCCATGCTGGCCTTCGGTGGACATCTCACACTCTCGAATGGCCTCAACTACTTCGCCCGCAACATGGATCGGATCCTGCTTGGACGGCGATGGGGGGATCAGGAGCTGGGGTTGTACACCAAGGCCTTTCAGCTGCTGCTGCTTCCGATCCAGCAGGTCAATGCCCCGGTCTCGAGCGTGGCCATTCCCGCGCTGAGTCGTATCAAGGATGATCCGGCCCGCTACCGCCGCTACTACTGCAGCGCCATGAACCTGATCGGCCATCTCACGACGCCGCTGATCGTGATCATGGCGGTTCTGTCGGATGAGATCGTCGCGATCGTCCTGGGCCGGCAGTGGCACGGCGCCAGCGGTATTTTCCGGGTGCTGGCGATCGCCGCCATCGGCCGCCCGATGGCCGACGCCAATTCCTGGATCTACATCTCCTTGGGCCGCGGCCGGCGCATGTTGTACTGGGGGGCGCTGAGCGCTCCGCTCTTCGTGCTGGCCTTCGTGATCGGAGTCCGCTGGGGGGCCGTGGGGGTGGCGATGGGCTATGCCCTGTGCGCCCTGACCCTGCGCCTTCCGGCCTTCATGTGGGCGCTGCATGCTACACCGGTCCGCCTGCGCGATCTGGCCCGCGCCACCTATCGATCCACGGCGCTGAGCATGATCATGCTGGCCGTCATGATTCCCGTGAGACTGGCCATGGCGCCGCACGGAGCGATGCCGGTCCTGATCGTGACCGGGGCCGCCGGGGCGGCCGCTCTGGCGCTCGGCCTCTACCTCTGGCCGGGCGCGCGCCGCGAGGCGGCCAAGCTGATCGAGACCGCGCGCATGCTCAACCTGGCCCCGCGGCGCTAACCTTCGCCATCGTCTCCCGCCAGACTCTCCAGATCGGCGATCGTGTTGACATTGGCATACCAGGGGGGCGCCGAGCCGAGGATTGGCAGCCACTCCTCGGGCGGTACCAAGCGGCTGTTGGCTTCCTCGACCAGCAGCGCGGGCTTGAGGTGGCCCTGGTCGATCGCGCCGGTGATGAGGCCCAGGGCCGAGCGGGCGTAGATCGCGTGGAGCGGTTCCGGCCGCAGCCCGTAAGGCGGCCGCTCGCGCAGCGGAACCACCATGTCGTAGGAACCCGCTTGCGCCGCCAGGAAGTTGAGCACCACAACGGAGACAAAGGGCATGTCGCAGGCGACCACGGCCAGCAGGTCGTGGCGGGCGGCGCACAACGCGGCCTCGATGCCCCCGAGCGGTCCCAGTCCCGGCATCCGGTCCGGCAGCATGCGGCGCTGCAGATGCGCGAAGCGATCGGGTTGATTCGTGGAGATCAGCAGATCATCCGTGATCGCATCCAGTGCCCGTAGCTGCTGTTCAATGAGCGCGGCTCCCCGGAACCGGGCCAGAGCCTTCTCGGCTCCGAAGCGTCGCGACTGCCCCCCGCACAGAATGACCACCGACAGGCGGGGAGGTTCATGGCGCTGTCCTACCGGAGCTGCCCTCGTCCCGGGGCACGGCTCGCAGGAGAGGCTGCGCACGAGATCCAGCAGCGCCGGGCACCCCGGGCGCGAGCCCAGCACCTCCGCCAGCAACCGCAGCCCGGCCGGGATGTGCTCGCGGAATCCCGGACGCCCCATGCGGAACCCTAGTTTGGCGAAGGCGCCCAGCGCCTGCATCAGGCGGTTCGCGGCGTTGGCCCGCAGGCGGACTCTCCAGGTTTCATCGTCAGCCTGGCCGCGCGCGTCCCGGTAGGAGCGCAGCAGGTGCGTGCGCATCGCCGGTGGAAGGTCGGCATACGGATCATACAGAAGAGCGGCCAGATCATACTCCGGAGGGCCCGGCCGGGCGCCCTGGTAGTCGATCACCACCACCCGAGCCTGCCCGTCCCCCGCGTCTGGCGGAGACGCCGGCGCCCGGGCGGGGGCAGCAGGGCGCTGTCCACCCGGCACGACCATCAGGTTGCGCGATTGGTAGTCCCGATGCATCAGGACCGGCTCGTGCAGGCCTACGAAGGCCTCCTGGGCCAGTCGCTCGCAGTCGCCCCGCAGGCTTTCCCAGGAACAGGCCCGCGCGCAGAAGCCCCGCACCAGCTCCTTGTAGAAGTAGCCGGACTCATGACGAAGGATGAAGGAGGGGTCGTAGGGGGGGGGCACGGCCGCGGGATCCCCGGTGGGCGGACCGTCGCCGGCCGCTTGCATGCGCACGAGATGGTCGATGGCCTGCTCGTAGTGGGGAAGAATGGCCTCCAGGGCGCGGTCGCTCCGGGGTCGGCCGGCGGCCAGATCATACAGGTGCGTATCACCGAGGTCCTCCATCAAGAAGAGCCCAGCCTCGGGGTCGGCGGCTTCGAGATGGGGAACATCGATGCCGCGAGCGGAAAGGAAGCGATGCACCTCGAGCTGCCACCGGTTCTCCCGTCGCGCGGACTCGCTGTCGACCGCGTTGTAGGCGAGCACCCAGCGATCGCTTGCGTGCTGAAGACGCCAGAATCGACGCGCGGAACCGTCACCCCGCAGGGGATCGAG
>CAYQJL010000159.1:0-4974 GCA_964417675.1 uncultured bacterium
GCACGTGCCCTTCGCTGTGTGGGGCAACCGGGAGGGCATCCTGACCACCGGGTACTTCCATTCCTATCGTCACCGGGACTCTGCCACCCGCCGCTTCGCATTCATGAACCCGAGCGGCAACGCCATCGACCTGACGCTTCCACCGGAATCGCTGCTGGTCGCCGAGCACATTGGTGGAACCCCGCGCCTGTTCCGCCTCCAGGAACTCACCCGCGGCACCGACTCCTATCAGGCGAGTCTCGAGAGAACCGCGGGGTACTTCGCGCTCGATCTTCCGATCACACGAAAGCTCAAGATCGTCGCGGGCGGCCGCATCGTGGAGTGGACCCAGGAAGCCACCACCATCAGCGCCTTCGCGGTCACCGAACAGGAACCCACGACGGCGCGACTCGCCGCCACCGATCTGCTGCCCGCCGCGAATCTCACCTACCGGATCGGCGCCGACACGAATATTCGCGTTGCCTACAGCAGGACGATTTCACGGCCCGATCTGCGTGAGCTGAGCGAGTTCGAGAACTCCGACTACAACAGCGGATACTCGTACCGGGGCAACTCTGACCTCAAACAGGCGTACTTGAGAAACTACGACTTCCGCGCCGAGCACTTCCTGGGCCTCCAAGAGCTTGCCGCCTTCAGTCTGTTCTACAAGAGCTTCGAACGGCCCATCACCATGAGTTTGAATCAGGTCGGCAGCCAGATCGGGCGAGCCCCGATCAACGCCGAGTCCGGTCTGCTCTACGGAGCGGAGTTCGAGCTCAAGGCCGGATTTGATCGTCTGTGGAAGAGGCTGCGCGGTCTGGGAACCTCACTGAACTACACGATCGTGCACTCAGAGCTCAAGACCCTGGCTACCTATGAAGTGCATTCGACCGATCAACCGCTCACGGGTCAGAGCCCCCACGTGGTCAACGCCATGCTGTTCTTCAACCCGCCGGGAAAGCGCTACTCCGGCTCCCTGGTCTACAATTACTACGCTGAGCGGCTCTACGTGATCGGGACCTTCGGCTTCTCCGATCAATACGAGGAGGCCGGATCCTTGCTCGATTTCACCTTCTCCTACAGATTCGGGAGGATCACGGCCAAAGCGGCCGCCAAGAATCTGCTAGAATCCGGCAAGGAGATCTATCGGGGAAAGAATCTGGTCGAAGCGGTGGAAGCCGATCGAAGCTTCTCGCTCTCACTTTCGATGGGTAGTTAGGCCGGGCAAGCGACGCCCGGGCCAGCCGACACACTTCAACGCAAGGAGGGTACTCGTGTACCTGCTGAATTCGCCCTTAGCACGCCGCCGAATCGATCGCGGCCTCTCCTTCCCCCGGAACCCGTGGAGGACCCTGGGGACCGACCTCGGGCTCGCGGCGGGCCTGGTGGTGTCCGCACTGATCATGATGACCGGCTGTGCGCAGGACGATGCGGCGCTGCACAGTCAGGCCCCCCGCAGTCAAGACGCACAGCACAGTGCGCCCCCTTCTCCCGCCACCGAGACGACGGCCGAGCCCGCGGCCCGGACCGCGGGACGCGCTGAGGAACCGCGCGCCCAGGGGGACGGCGGGCAGGTCGCCGCGGTCCCCTCCGGTCCGAACGAGCCACCGGCCGGGACGAAGATCGACCCGCCCCTGGGAGCAGCCGATCTCGACGACGCCAATGTCCTCACCACGATGAAGGATCCCACCGTCGCTCCCCAGGGCCCGGCCGCCCAGGCGCCGCCCGTCTCATCCAACCACCCCCTGTCGCCTGAGCTGCTCCGGGGCAAGCCTGGCCGGAGTTCAACCGAAACCGTCACGATCGACGGCAAGTACGAGGTGCCGGTCGTCTCCGCGGGCCGCTCCATTCAGAAGTCGGCGCTCGAGAATGCGCCCGGGTATCGTCCTCCCGACGATCCGGAGCTTGACGCCGTGGAACGGGGCCGGCGCCTGGTCGCTGAACAGCAGATCATCCTCGAGGGCGGTATGCCGTCGGCCGAGTCTCTCGCCGACATGATTCTGTACTGCCTCGAAGAGGGCGATGCGACCTGTCTGCATGACATGCGTGTCACGGGTGTCGAGTTCGAGACGTACCTGTGGGACGAGTTCCCCGAGAGCCGTCCGGCGACCCATATCGAGGCCAAGCACGCGTGGTTCTTCCTGCACCACACCTGTTGGTCGGGGGTCTCCGCGATTCTCTCGGACCATGGCGGCCAACCGCTTCTGTTCAAGAAGATCTCCGCTTCCGACGGGTACATTCGCTATACCAACTTCAACATGCTCAGCGGCGTTCGCATTCACGCGGAAAACGAGCATGGCGAGGAAGTGATCATCGACAACGCCCATACGTTCTGCGAGGCGAACGGCGTCTGGAAGGTCTATCTCTACAAGGATTGAGTCGCGATTGAGTCGCGGCAGCGCGAGTGTGGTGCATCGCGGAGGCGGCCTGCCTGGGATTCGGCCTCCGCGCCCCCCATTCCTAACGCACTGCTAAACCACTCCTAACATCCGGCTGGTTCAATGCGCCGATAGTCACCTCGGAGACACGGGGCTGGGCCGCATCGGCGCGGCACACCCCGCTCGAGGAGAGTCGGGAGCCAAGCGATGATAGAGAAGCCGGACTGGAGACGCCACCGGGGCCGGTGGGTCCGTACGGACGAGCTTGCGGCGAAGACCCCGCAGCGCCGTGCCGCGGCGGCCCGGCCGTTGCCGGGCGGTCCGCGCCGCCGCGTCTCCGGCAGGTGGCTTCCCGTGGGCCGCCCTGGAGGCGAGCGCGGCGGGGCCCTGCGAACGGTCGCGCGGAGGTTCTGGCTACTGCTGATCCCACTGGTCGGAATCACCTACGTGAACAGCGCCCATGTTCGACCGGTCGTATCCGAATACAAGTCGCAGGCCAATCTTCACCGCAAGGCGATCCTGGACGAGCAGGACCGCCTGAAGCAGATGGCGGGCGCCGTGCAGTCGGAGATCCAGACAATCTCCGCCGAGATCGACACCCTGCATGGACCCGAGCTCCGGCTCCACCAAGCCATGTATGACGATCTGTTGCGCACGCAGAGCGAGTTCGATCGGTCTGAGAAAATCACGAGCCAGGATCTCGATTCCCTGCGCGCGGTTCGGAATCGACTGCACGCCGAAGCGGAGACCCTTCAGCTCCAGTACCAGAACCATGCAAGCATTTTGGACAATCTCGAAGCCCTCCGTGGGGCCCTACGAGATTCCTTGGCCAGCCGCGAACGGCAGCTGGCCGCCCACGAGGAATTGGATGACACCGCCCGCGACGGGAGCCTGGGCTTGAAGTCTATGGTCAAGACCGCGGGCATGGTCGTGGCCCCCGTTCTGGGATTCCTGTGGGCACACAGTTCCTGACCGGCCCTGCGGCCGCCGGCCGCCACCTTGGGCACGCGGCCGGTGCCATGAACAGCCGCTCTGAAGGAAGAAGCCTGGTAGGCGGAAGACGAGAGAAGGGGAGTCGATTGTGAAAAGAAGCTTCAATCCATCCTTGCGCGGACCGCTGGTCGATATCGTTCTGGGTCTCATGGTGATTGCGGTGGCCGGAATCATCTGGTTCAGCCACACAGGAACCGTGAAGCTGGCCCACGCCGAGGCGGACTTCAGGCTGCAGAAGAACGGGAATTTGGCAGAGCTCGAGCGGGCCATTCAGCTCCTGGACGGTGCCCGGCATGATCTCACGGCCATCCGGGAACAACGGGACTCACAATCCTCGTATGCGGATTTCCTTCGCCGGCAGATCCAGCAGCGGCAGATCGACCTCCAGGAGGCCTGGGAGGCCCAGCGACCGTACGAGGAGAACGCGCTGCGGCTGAAGGAAGAGATCGCGCGTCTCGATCACGAGCGCCGCGCATTCAAGACCGACCTGCTCGAGACGCAATGGAAGATCGAGACGAGGCAGGAAGAGGTAAGCGGCTTGGAGGCTCAGCTCGCGGGCCTGGACGGAGAGGCGCCGTCCGAGCAGCGCCCGCTCAGCACCGCGCTCCTCGAGAAGTAGGAGCGATACGTTCATACAGCTTCGCGGTGTCGCGAACCATGAGGTCCACGTCGTGATGGCGTCGCACCTCGGGCGACACCGTAGCCATGTCAGGGGGCCGGCGCAGGGCGGCGATCATCGCCCGCGCCAGCCCTTCCTCATCTTCGGAAGGCACCAACCGGCCCCAACGGCCCGCGCGCAACAGGTCCGCCACGCCCCCGACGTCGGTTGCCCCCCCCGGGCAGCCGGCCGCCAGCGCCTCGATCAGCGAGACCGGCGTTCCCTCGTTCCGGCTCGAGATGACCACCAGATCAAGCGCGCGATACAACGGCGTCACATCCCGAATCCAGCCCGTGAACCGAACGGCGGCGCCCAGACCCAGATCATGGGCCAACCGTTCCAGGCGCCCGCGCAGTTCACCATCCCCCACGATGAGGAAGCGGGCCTCCGGCAGATGATCCCTCACCCGGCGGGCGGCCCGTAGGAAGAGGTCGTGATTCTTGACCGCCACCAGCCTTCCGATGATCCCGATCCAGGGCGCCCCGGGCACAATGCCATGCTGATCGCGAATCGCCGCCGCCCCCACCCCGTCCGGCGAAGACAGATCCAGGCCCAGCGGGATCACATGCACACGGTCCGGCGGCACAACCCGGTAGCGGCCGGCCAGGTCGTCGCGCAGGCGTTCTGAGAGCGTGATGGCCGCATCCGTGATGGCGGCCGTCCGACACTCGAGCCACCGGAAGATCGCCGTCTTGGTGCGGCCGAAGTAGCTGTGAAACACATGACCGTGATAGGTGTGCACAATGGTCTCCACCCCCGCGATCCGGGCGGCCCAACGCCCCACGAAACCGGCCTTGGCCGTGTGAGTGTGCACGAGGGCGGGCCGCCGTGTTCGCATCCATCGAACCAGCCCCACCAGAGCCCGCAGATCATGAAGCGGATGCGGCGCCCGCTGCAGTCCCGGCACGATGTGCGGCCGGATCCCGCGCTCGGTCGCGTAGTAGGTCATATCGCCCTCATCGCCGG
>CAYQJL010000160.1:0-13707 GCA_964417675.1 uncultured bacterium
TGCCCGTCCACGGCCAGCGGACGCACACGAATGCGCGCACGCGCAAGGGTCCGCGGCGTTCATCCGGAACGATCAAGAAGAAGAAGTAGCAGCCGGGATCTCGTTCTTCCGGTTGGGTTTGTTGTCCGCCGGCCGGAAGACGCCGGTCCTGTCCGGTGGCGAGCGGCAAATGCCTGAACTGAAGGCTGAATTGCTGGTTCGACGGTGGAGAAGCTGGTGACCGGCTCGGGATTCGAGACAGGCTCTGCGCAGGGTGTCTCATGTACCTGGAGGGAATCGCAAGGTGGCTCGAGAGAAGAGAACACGGAAGAAGGATCGCAAGGTTGGTTTGACCGGCGTGGTCCATGTGCACGCGACGTTCAACAACACGATCATTTCCATCACGGATCCCACCGGGGCGGTGGTGTCGTGGGCCAGCGCCGGAAAGGTCGGCTTCAAGGGGTCGCGCAAGAGCACGCCGTTTGCGGCGCAGCTTGCGGCCGAGAACGCCGCCAAGGAGGTCTTGTCGATGGGCATGCGGCGTGTCGAGGTCTGGGTGAAGGGCCCGGGTCCCGGCCGCGAAGCCTCGATCCGGAGTCTTTCGGCCGCAGGTCTCGAGATCTCGGCGATTCGTGACGTTACGCCGATTCCACACAACGGATGCCGCCCGCCGAAGCGGCGCCGCGTATAAACGGTTGGTAGTTCCTTCCCCTCGGCGCCCGGAGCGGTCGCCGACGGGGCATGTGGAGGATTCGAATGGGTGTCTATCACGGTCCGAAGTGCAGGCTCTGTCGTCGTGAGGGTGCGCGGCTCTATCTGAAGGGTGAGCGCTGCTACACGGACAGGTGCGCAATGGAGAAGAAGCCGTATGCTCCCGGGGAGCATGGCCAAGGCCGCCGTCCCCGCAAGCAGACGCAGTACGGGATCCAGCTGCGGGAGAAACAGAAGGCCCGTCGGATCTACGGCGTGATGGAGCGGCAATTCCGCAACTACTACGCGGCGGCCAGCTCCCGCACCGGCGTCACCGGGGAGACGATGCTTCAGCTTCTCGAGACCCGTCTTGACAACGTGGTCTACCGGCTGGGCCTGGCTCCCTCACGGGCCGGAGCCCGGCAACTGATCCGCCACCGCCATTTCACGGTCAACGGCCGCGTGACCGACATTCCGTCCTGCCAGATGAAACCTGGGGATGTGGTGGCGGTTCGCCCGAAGAGCAAGAAACTGGCGCAGATTGTCGAGACGCTCGAGAATCGCCGGCGCACCGAGGATCAGCCCTGGCTGGAAGTCGATGAAAAGGAACTGAGCGGGAAGGTGCTCCAGGTGCCGGAGAGGGATCAAATTCCGGTTCCGATTCAGGAGCAGCTGATCGTGGAGCTTTACTCGAAGTAATGAACCTCGGTCCGCTCCGGACGACGGAGAGGCCCGCCAACTGGAGGTGTTGAGGCATGAAATGGAGAGTCCTCCGACTGCCCCAGTCGTACACCCTGGACGAGACGGTCTCGAATGAGACCTTCGGACGCTTCATCATCGAGCCGCTCGAGCGTGGCTTTGGCTACACGATCGGCAACACCTTGCGTCGCGTCCTGCTTTCCTCCCTTCAGGGGGCGGCCGTTGTAGCCTGTAAGTTCAATAATAGCACGGTGTTGCACGAGTTTTCCCCGATTCCGGGTGTGCTCGAGGATGCGACCGACATCGTTCTGAATCTCAAGCAGATCCGCTTCAAGCATCACGGCGACGGTCCCCGCACGGGCCTGTTCCAGGCCGTGGGCGAGGGCGTGATCAAGGCCGGCGACATGCAGATCTCCTCGGATGTGGAGATCCTGAATCCCGACCTGCACATCGCCACGATCAACAAAGACGGCGAACTGCAGATCGAGGTCGAGGTCGCCGGCGGACGGGGGTACGTCACCGCCGAGGAACACCAGAAGTCCGGTCAGCGTCCTTTGGGCACCATCGTGCTGGACACCAGTTTCAGTCCGATCACGCATGTGGCCTATGAGGTCGACGCCGCGCGGGTCGGCCAGCGCATCGACTTCGACAAGCTGATGCTGGAGATCTCGACAGACGGTTCGATCTTGCCGCAAGACGCCCTGGCCATGACGGCCAAGCTGCTCCGCGACCACTTCAACCTCTTCGTCACCTTCGAGGAGAAGTTCGAAGAGGAAGAGGAGGAGAAGGTCGACGAGGAATTCACGCGCATCAAGGCCTTGCTCGAGCGCAGTGTCGACGAGCTCGAGCTTTCGGTACGTTCGGCCAACTGCCTGAGGGCGGCGCGCATCCGCTCGCTTGGCGATCTGGTCACCAAGTCCGAGCAGGATATGCTGCAGTACCGCAACTTCGGCAAGAAGTCGCTCAAGGAAATCCAGGATCTCATCGAGAACATGGGGCTCCACTTCGGTATGGATGTCTCCAAGTATCTGGGTGTTCGCGCCAGTCTGGATGATGATCAGGAGGGTGCCGAGGAGCTGGCTGACGATTCGGATTACGTCGAGGAGCCCGTGGATCTGGACTAGGGTCCGGGAGGGATCGCCGGGTTGGAAAGGACAAGACGATGAGACATCAGAAGACGGGTCGCCAGCTCAGCCGCACGCATTCGCACCGCAAGGCGCTTCTGCGCAATCTGACGACCGCGCTGTTCGAATACGAGCGGATCGAAACCACTTTGGCCAAGGCCAAGGAGGCGCGCCGCGTCGCCGAGCGTCTGATCACACACGCCAGGCAGGACAGCGTGGCCTCCCGGCGCCTGGTCGCCAAGACGGTCACCAAGCCCGATGTGCTCCGCAAGCTCTTCACGACGATCGCTCCCTGGTACACGAACCGACCGGGCGGCTACACGCGGGTGATTCGCACCCGCGCCCGCCTGGGCGACGGCGGCGAGATGGCCATTCTGGAGCTGGTCAAGAGCGCCGAGCAGAAGGCCGCCGACCGCAAGGCCCGCGAGGAGGCCGCCAAGGCCGCCGATGAGAAGAAGGACAAGAAGGAAAAGAAGGAGAAGAAGGCCAAGAAAGCCGAGAAGGCCGCGGCGGAAAAGTAGTCCGGCCGTCACTCAGGGGCGTCGCCCACGGGCCGCAGCCGGCATCTGCCCAAGCCGGTAGCCGAATATGAAGAGGGGAGAGCGCTGCCGCGCTCTCCCCTCTTCCATCTCAGCGGCGCGCGTGTCCCCACGGCGCCGGGCGTTCCAGCAGCGCGCGCGTCCCAGCTGCGCTGGGCGTTCCAGCGGCGCGACGATGGCGCAGCGGGGGCCATGCCGGCGGCACCCCCCGGCTTTCTCTTGTGGAACCGAGCGGGTGACTGCCGTTATGATGGCCCTGAATCACCGTAACGGCGCAAGCCGGCGGCCTGCGCCTCGTTGCGAGACAGCCCCGCGCACACAGCCCCGCGCCACGGACGGCGCGCGCGACGCGAGCAGGAGGCTTGCCCATGAACAACGATTCCAACGAGGCTCTCCCGCGGAACTTCCGCATCCGCGACTGCGCCCTGATCGCGATGGCCACCGGCCGGCGCGCGCAGACCCTGCGCGAGTTGCGCGACATCCTGACAACCATTGAAGAAAGCAGCATTTACCACCACTTCTGGGGTAGCCGGCTGCGCGCTCGATTCGGCGATCCCGAGTATCAGAACGATTTCGCCTCCTGGGCGCATCGCGAGTTGCGCGACGGACAGATGGCCGAGCGCCTCGGGGTGGTCGATCCCACGGATTTCGACACGCTCGATGATCTGCGCCAGGAGCTGATCGATCTGATCGATGAACGTCTGGATGAGATCGAGATGGTGCCCTGGTCCAAGACCGATCACCAGTTCAACTTCCTGACATCCCAGATCGTGATCTTCGACTCCGCGATCGAGATGAAGGAGCCCCGCGAGCTGGCCGAGGTCGTCGCGACCATCTCGCCGAGCAGCGTCTTCTACCACGTCATCGATGCGCGGCGCCGGACCCCGGATTCGGTCGACGATTTTCGAGCCTGGCTCGGCGGATTCGGTGACCAGTATGCCGACCTCTGCGCGGCCATCGCGGATATCGATCCGTTCTTCTCCACACTGACCGAGCTGCGGGACGAGCTCGGCAGGGTGTTGGTCCGCTACTTCCGGGGGGGTGACGATGAGTGAGATTCTAGAGAGATACACCCCGGTGGTCGGCGTGGATGTCATCCATCAGCTCTATCAACTGGCCGAGCCGCTCAAGGGCAAGCGCGTCGTACACGTCAACTCGACCAAGGTCGGGGGTGGGGTGGCCGAGATCCTGACCAAGCTGGTCCCCTTGATGCAGAGCCTGGGGATCGAGACGCACTGGGAAGTCATTGACGGCCAGGATGATTTCTATCGCTGCACGAAGAACTTCCACAATGCCCTGCAAGGCAACATCGTCGAGATGCCCGATTCCCTGTATGCGGCCTACGAGGAGACCAACCGCGAGAATGCCGAACGCCTCCGACCGCTGCTCGAAGGGGCCGATATCGCGGTGATTCACGATCCGCAGCCCGCGCCGCTGATCCGCTATTGCCCCAAGCGCAAGGGGAAGTGGGTCTGGCGGTGCCACATCGATGTCAGCCGGCCCTTCCGGCCGGTCTGGCGCTACCTGCGCCAGCACGTGAAGGAGCACGATGCGAGCATCTTCTCCTTGGCCAACTTCGCGCAGCCGCTGCCGCACCGGCAGTTTCTGATCTCGCCCAGCATCGATCCGCTGGCCGACAAGAACGTCGATCTGGAGGAGCGCGAGATTGCCGAGGTCTATACCCAGTTCGGCATCGATCCCGAGCGGCCGATGATCGTGCAGGTATCCCGCTTCGATCGCTTCAAGGATCCGATCGGCGTCATCCGGGCCTATCGTCTGGCCACCCAGTTCATCCCCGGGTTGCAACTGGTCTTGGCCGGTGGGGGCGCGACCGACGATCCCGAGGGGGCGGCGGTGCTCGAGGAGGTCCGGGCCGCGGCGGCCGATGACCCCGGGATCTATGTGCTTCTGTTGCCGGCCGACGCCAATCGCACGATCAACGCATTGCAACGAGCGGCCGACATCGTGATACAGAAGTCGATCAAGGAGGGCTTCGGCCTGACGGTTACCGAGGGACTCTGGAAGGGCAAGCCGGTGATCGGCGGTAACACGGGCGGGATTCGCCTGCAGGTGTTCAACCATCACACCGGTTTCCTGGTCGATACGCCCGAGGGCGCCGCCCTGCGAATCCGGTATCTGCTGCACCGGCGCGATCGCCTGGCCGAGATGGGATACATCGCCAAGGAGTTCGTGCGGGAGAACTTCCTGCTGACCCGCCACCTGCGCGAGTATCTGACGCTCTTCCTGGCCATGCTTCACAACGAGGACGATCGCATCGAGCTGGGTTGAGGGAGGGTTGCGTGGACTCGGGCTGGCCGACGGAAATCTGTGATCTCTTTGAGCAACTGCCCGGCGCCTCCGAGCGGGTGTTGCTGCTCGACTATGATGGGACACTGGCGCCGTTTCAGGTGGAGCGTGACCAGGCGGTTCCCTATCCCGGGGTTCGGGAGATCCTCAGCGCTATCCTGGACGGCGATCACACCCGTCTGGTGATCATCAGCGGCCGGGCGATCGCGGACTTGGTGCCCTTGCTCGACATCGATCCGGCCCCGGAGATCTGGGGCAACCACGGGTGGGAGCAGAGACGCCGCGACGGGTCCCGGCGCACGCTCCCGATCGATCCGGCCGATGCGGCGCTGATGCAGGAGGCCGAGGCCAGCGTGGCCTTCCTGCGTGCGAGCATGGGCGATGTCCAGGAACGCTTCGAGCGCAAGCCGGCCAGCGTGGCCGTGCATTGGCGCGGGCTGCCCGAGGGGGCGGCTGAGGCGCTGTGCGGTGCGGTGGAGCAATCCTGGGCCTGCCTCACCATGCAGGGGAATCTGGAGCTGCACCGTTTCGATGGTGGCCTCGAGTTGCGTATCCTGGGCCGCGACAAGGGCAGCGTGGTCGAGGAGATCATCGCGACGCTGGGAGAGAGCAGCGTCGTGGCCTACCTGGGTGACGATCGCACGGACGAGGACGCCTTCCGCGCCCTCAAGGGGAAGGGCATCGGCATTCTGGTGCGGTCCGAGTGGCGCGAAACCGCCGCCGCCGCCCACCTGACACCGCCGGAGCAACTGCTGGCATTCCTGCGCGAATGGCACCGCCTGGGCCGCGGCGAGGAAGGATGAGACGATGAGCGACCCGAATCCCCATGCGGAGGACTCGGCGGCCGGATCCGCGGACGAGTCCACCGAGCAGGCCAGTCGCGGTGAGAGCGATGCACCACGCGGGCGGCTGATCACGGTGTCGAACCGGTTGCCGGTCGTACTCGAGCGGGAGGAGAGCGGCGCATGGGATGTCCGTTCCGGGTCGGGCGGGTTGGTGACGGCGCTGGCACCGGTGCTGCGCAACCGCGGCGGCACCTGGATCGGATGGCCGGGGACCGTCTCCGGCGAGGGACTCGATGTAGACGAGCTTCTCGACCGGGCGGCGTTGGAATCCGGGTACGAACTGCGTCCCGTCATGCTCAGTGCCGAGGAGCGCCACAAGTACTACCAGGGATTCGCCAACGAGATCATCTGGCCCCTCTTTCACGATCTGCAGACGCTGTGCAACTTCGATCCCGCCTACTGGTATTCCTACCAGAGCGTCAATCGCCGCTTCGCCCACGCGGTCACCGAGTCGACCCGGCCGGATGACTTCATCTGGATTCACGACTATCATCTGATGAGCGTGGCCAAGGAGCTGCGTACGCTGGGGATCACATCGCGGTGCGGGTTCTTCTTGCACATCCCCTTCCCGCCGCTTGACATCTTCGTGAAACTGCCCTGGCGGTTCCAACTCCTGCGCGATCTGCTGGAGTTCGACCTGCTGGGATTTCAGACACTGCGGGATCGGCGCAATTTCGTGCAGTGCATCCGCACGCTCGTCAAAGATGCCCGGATCAAGACCCGGGGGGCCTACTCGATCATCCACACCCGGAATCGCGAGGTTCGGGTCGGGGCCTTTCCGATCAGCATCGACGCGAGCGAGTTCGCCCGTCAGGCGGCCACCCAGGAGGTGGCCGAGACCGCCTGGTACATTCATGAGGATCTGCCCCAGCGCAAGATCATCCTGGGCGTCGACCGCCTGGACTACACCAAGGGGATTCCGCATCGCCTCGACGCGTTCCGCGCGGCGTTGCGCCGCTTCCCCGATCTGCACGAGAAGGTGACACTGATCCAGGTGGTGGTGCCCAGCCGGTTCAACATCCCGCGCTATCTGAAGCTCAAGACCGAGATCGAACGCCTGGTCGGTGAAATCAATGGCGAGTTCACGCGCTCGGGCTGGGTGCCGATCCACTACATCTACCGCAGCCTCGACCGGCGGGAGCTGCTGGCCTACTACCGCACCGCCGAGGTGGCGCTGGTGACCCCGATCAAGGACGGCATGAACCTGGTCGCCAAGGAGTACTGCGCCTCCAACCTCGAAAGCAACGGGGTACTGATCCTGAGCGAGTTCGCGGGCGCCGTGGCCCAGATGCAACGGGGCGCACTGCTGGTCAACCCGTATGACCTCGAGGGCGTGGGCGCGGCGATCTACCAGGCGATCAGCATGCCGGAAGCCGAGCGCCGCCGGAGGATGGACCGCCTGCGCCAGGGTATCCAGCGCCAGGATGTCTACTGGTGGGTGGATTCATTTCTCCAGGCGGCCTTCGCCAAGCGCCTCGACCAGCTTCCCATGCAGGAAGATTACGTCCCGACGCCCAAGCTGGCGCCCCTGCCCTTCGCCCCCGAGCGCCGCATCCCCACCGGCGAGGAAGCCGGCTATCCGGACTGATCTCGCTCCAGGCGCCCGCAGGCCGGCGGGAAACCGTGTCGCTCCAGGCGCCCACGGGCCGGCGGGCAACCGCGTCGCTCCAGGCGTCCACGGGCCGGCGGGGAGCCGCGTCGATGGCAGTTGCCGCAGGCGGGGCAAGAAAGAGGCAGCCAGCGCCTCGGGTTCGAGAGACGCTGGCTGCAAAAGGTCGGGTGGGGTTCGGGCTGACCCGATTCATCCCTGATCTCGCCGCACCGCCTCCCTGCTCTTCTGGGCTGCGTGCCGAAGACCCACCCGAGACTCCGGGAACCGCTTCTGGCACCGCCATCATAGATCCAGCCGCGGTTCTGTCAAGATGGAAGCTGGCCAGCGGAGCCACGCTCCCGGATCGGACGCGGATCTGCGCTGGGCAGGCACGCATGCGGACGCAGGTCCGCCCTGGAGTTACGCCCCGTGGCTTTGCAAGACCCTTACGAGGAGATTTCCAGCGGCCTTCCCCACGCGCGCAAATCCTCGCGGTGCGAGAGCAGCAGGATCTGTCGCCGTCCCGCCAATCGGGCGAGGGTCTCGCGCATGGCCGCCAGGCGTTCCCGATCGAACGCCAGGAAGGGATCGTCGAGCAGCAGCGGTGGCTGAATGCCCTCGGCCATGAGATCCGCCACGGCCAGACGCAGGGCCAGCGCGAGTTGGTCGCGGGCTCCTTGGCTGAGCTGACGGGCGACACAGGACTGTCCGCCGGCATCGATGATGCGGATCGCGAAGCTCTCATCGAGCTGCACGGCGCGCTCGGGGGTGCAGGTGATCTCCCGGAAGATTTCCGTGGCCCGCGATTCCAGCCGTTGGCGGTGCGTGTGCCCGAACTCCATCTCGGCATCCCGCAAGGTCTCGAAGGCGATGCGCAGGGCATCGCGTTCGAGCAGCAGGCGGCTCTCTTCGCGCCGCAGGGATTCGGCCTCGAGCTCGAGGACGGCCACATTGCCCACCCGCCGGCCCTCGGCGCGGGCGTCGGCCGTCCGCGCCTGGAGCGTGTCGCGGGATTCGATCAGGCCGGAAAGGGCGGCCTGGCTGGCGATCACCGTCTTCTGTACCTCTTCATAGCGCGTCTGCAGTTGCGCGGGGTCCGCGCCGGAGAGCTCCCGGAAGAGGGGATAACGCTCTTCCATGTCGTGGACCAGGGTCGCGACGCGCTGGCTGTCGGCCTTGAGGGACTCGACTTTGATCTCCAGGGCGCGCAGATCCTCGGCGTCGCGCGACTGAAGCATCGCCCGATAGCGTGAGGCCAGAGTGTCCCGCTTGCGCAGGAGCACGGTCACCTGCGCCAGTCGCTCGCGGGCCCGCGCGATGTCGTCCCCGGCCGGAACCAGATAGGCCTCGACCTGCGTTCGCACCGCGGAGAGGCGCTCCTGCAGGGCCTCGCGCTCAGCGGCGAGCTTCGCCCGGCCCTTCGCGTTCTCGGCGAGCAGCGTCTCGGCCTTGCGCCGGGCTTCGCTCCAGGCCTGGTAGTGCCGGGCGGCCTCGCGGACCTCCTCCTGGGTCGCCTCGAGTGTGAACGGCTGGCAGGCCGCCGCCAGTTCGGCGACCTCGGATGTGAGCTGCGCGCGACGCGTCTCGCCCTCCCGGTCCGAGTCCAGGAGCGCCATGTGGCGCCGCCTCAGCTCCGCCCGCTTCTCGGCCAGCACATCCAGACGGCTGGTCTCCTGGCGCCAGGCGTCCCAGGCCTCCGGTGTCACGCCGGCGAGCTGGGCGCGCAGGTCGCCACCGGTCGCCGGCGCCGGCCGTTCGGTGAGCCGGGCGAGAATGGTCGCCAAGCGCGTCGCATCCGCCCAGGCTGGGGGCAGCCCATCGATCGGAATCTCCTGGCCACCGGCTTCCCCGTAGGCAGCGGTCAGATCCGCGAGTCGCGGCTCGATCTCGGCCCTCCGGCGTTCGGCCGTCTCCAGGGCCTGGATCGCGGCGCTTGGATCCTCACCCAGATCCGCCATGCGCTCGATCAGCTCGCGAAGATCCTCCTCCGCCCGCCGGAAGGCGGCGCGGGCTCCGCCAAGCTCCTCCTCGCTGGGGGCGAAGACCTGCTGGCGGGCATGCTCCTCCATCTGCTGGCGGTAGTTGCGCAGCTGGCCGCGTAGATCGGTCAGGGCCTCGAGGTCGAGCCCGCACAGGTCAAGCTGGCCATCGCCGGGCCGGCTGGCTTCGCCGAGTTGCCGGTCGGTTTCGGTCAGGGTCCGCTGCACGGCGCTCAGACGTCCGCGCGCGAGGCCCACGTCATGGAGCAGCTTGCCCTGGCCCTGCCGATAGCCGAGATACCCCGCGGCCGCGGCCGCGGCCAATCCGAGCAGGACGGCTCCGGCGATCTGACCGGCGCCCTGTGCGAGCGCGTGTCCGATCAAGGCTCCCAGGATGCCTCCGCCGAGCAGCCCCAGGACGGCCGGGATGCCGACCAGGCGCAGCCGCCCGCGCCGGAGTTCTTGCTCGTCTTGATCCATCCGCCGCAAGAGCTGAGCTTCCTCCTGCAGCCCGCGCACCTTCTCGTCAATCTTCTCGGCGATCACATCCCAGCAGTTGCCGGGCTGATCAGGACCGAGGTAGGCGGCGATTTCCTCCTCGAGCGCGTGCACTCCCTCCATTCGTGCGTCGTAGGCCTGCATCCGCGCCTCGAGGTCGTCCATCCTCCGCCGGGCGGCCTTCAGTTCCTGCTGGTGAAGGGTGCGGCGATCCTCGTACTGCGCCGCGGCGGCGCGCAATTCCGCGGGAGCCTGGGCGGCGGCCTTGAGCGGACCGGACAGTTGCGCCTCGATCTGGCCCCGCTCACGCGCGAGCGCCGCGGCCTCTTCCGATCGAGACAAGAGCTGAGGCAGGGAGGCCCGCAACGATTGCAGGCGAGCTTCGGTACGCAGGAGTCCGCGCTCCGGCTCGGCCTCGGGATCCAGATCGAGCCAATGCTGGAGCGTCTCGAACTCCGCGGTGACCACGGCGAGCTCATCCTCGATGCGGGCCAGTTCATCGTCGAGTTCGCCGAGTTCCTGCGCCGCCCGGCGCCAGCGCGCATGATCCCGTTCGAGATGAGGACGATCCCGAAAGGCGGCCTGCCGGGGATCGGACTCTGGATCATCCTCGGCCGCCTGCTGCTCGAGCTCACGCCGCTGACTCCGCAGCGTCTCCAGCCTGGCATCCAGCTCGGCCAGATCCTCGTCCTGGTGGGCCAGAGCGCCGAGCTTCTCACGCAGGGTCTCCAGATCAATGCTCGGCTGGTCGTATTCGGGAAAGGCTGCCTTGAGTTCCACCTCGAGGTCGCTCATCTGCCGCTGCTCACTCCTGGCCACCGACAGGGTCTTCTCCAGATCGACGATCTGCTCGCTCAGTGTGCGCCGGTCCCGTCGCGCACGAATCCAGGCTTCCCAGGCATCGCGCAGCCGACGCTGCCCGCCCAGCGCCTCCTCGGTCTCCACGATGCGCTGCCGGAGGGCCTCGAGCTCTTCGGCCACGCCGTGGAGATCCTCGAGCGTGCGGCGGGATTCCTCCAGATGGCGGCCGATCCCGTCCTGTCTCTCGCGCACCTCCTCGATCCGCCCCGCCTGCCGCCGGTTGACCGCTCGGGTTGTCCCCGGACGCGCGAGACCGGCATCTTTGGTGGCCTGGGTGATCTCAGCGAACTGATCGAAGAGGATTCCAAGGACGTCGCGAACCGCGCGTCCGCTGCCGCTCAGGAGTCCCTGCACCGAGGGCGGCACCTCGCGTGAGCGAAAGCCGGCCTCCTCGGCGGATCGATCCTCGGGATCCTGGGTGAGCGAGTAGACGAGCCGGAAGAGCTCGGCGTCATCGATCCCCAACAGATCGGTCAGGCACGCGCGATACCTTCCCACCGAATCGCCGCGCGCGCTGGGGTTGTGCTCGTCGTAGAAGAGCGGGGACCAGGCATGGGTCTCCGGTGGAGCCGCAGGCGAAGAGGGATCACGGCCGTCTCCCGGCGCGTTCCCGTCCTTGGCCGGCGCACACTCCTCTTTCGCCAGAGGTGCGGTGGACCATTGGACCTGGTGGGTTGCGAAGTCGCGCCGAATGCGGTGCCAGCACTTCGCATCGTGCAGGAGGATTTCGCCACGAAAGTGCAGTGGCTTGGACCAGCAGCGGAATCGTGCGGTGCCCCACTCGCTCGGATCGCTGCTCTTCGGCAGGCCGAAGAGCACGGCGGTCAGGCCGGCCAGCAGAGTGGTCTTGCCGCTTTCGTTCGCGGCGACGAACGTGTTGAGGCCGGGAGACAGCGTGAAGCTGGCAAGGCCCTGATAGCGGCCGAATCCTTCGAGCTGGAGCTGATGGATCTGCACGCTCATGATGCGTCCTCACCCTCTTCCGATGCCGCACGGTTCGAAACGCCCGCGGCCCGGCCGGTTCCGCCGAAAGCCGTCAAGCCCTTGCGCAGGGCCAAGTGGAGGCGGGCGAGCTCGTCTTCATGTCCGGCCTGCGCCGCCATCTGCTCCCGCAGCTTCTGTACGAACAACCCGCGCAGGGTGGGCTGCTGGGCGAGGGAGCGGATTTCGTCTTCATCGACATGAATGCTCTGGTCATCGAGTTCGAAGTGGAAGCAGCGGGTGCTGAGCCGACCGGCAAGCCCGGCCGCATCGTAATCGGGTGGACGGGATCCCAGCAGCTCGACCCGTAGGATGCGCGCGGCGTCCAGATCCGTCTCGATGTCGGAGATCAGCTCGTCCTGGCTGCGGAAGCGGGACAGGTCTATGCGACGCGTCTCGATTCGTCGCAGCCCCAACGACACGCGCTCGATGTGGGGGCGCTCGGTGGGGAAGGAGACAACCGTCAGATGATCGACTCCGGGATCATCGAAGCCCTTTCCGTTGAGCGTACCGGGATAGACCGCCAGGCCCCGGGCAAGCGGGAACTCGGCGGGCTTGTGGATGTGCCCGAGTGCGGCATAGTGCACGCCGGACTCGTTGAGAACGGAGCGATCGATTCGGAAGGAGCGATCACTCGGATCCGCGTCGAGCGTTCCGTGCAGCACGGCAATGCGAACGCGCGGCTTGTCGCCCGCCGCGACGGCGGACAGGCTGCGATCCTGCTCCGTCTCGGGGTCTGGCGGAGAGTCACCGCCGCCGAAGAGGGGCAGCCTCTTGGCACTGAGACCGGCGGTGAAAGCCATGGCGTAGATCTCGGCCACGGCCGTATCCAGATCCACGACCGCGAGCGGAGCGGGCAACGGCGAGGTAGCCAGGATGCCGGGCCAGGCCTCCGCCTGGCGGCGATAGACGGAGTCGGGGTAGCTATACTCGTCGTGATTCCCAGGGACGGTGACCAGGGTTCGTCCGCTGGCCGGGATCGCTTCCAGGATCGACTGCACGGCCGCAGCCAGCTGACGGTCGGGATCGTGACGCTCGAACAGGTCACCGGCGATGAGCACGGCCTTGATTCCATTGGCGTCATCGGTCGCCCAGGCGCTGATCCGCTTGAGGGTTTCGAGGGCCTCTCCTGAACGCTCGGCCGCCCGGGCCCCCAGATACCGATGGGTATAGCCGACGTGCAGATCGCCTATGTGCATTATTTTATTCACGTTAGCGGTTTCGCCTCTCTCGTCGCGGGGCGAAGGACTCGACACCGTACCGTTGGTTGTTCCAGTCCCGGCCCGTAGGTTGCTTATACTCCGCCCGGTCAGACGCGGCAAGCGGAACCGACCTCAGCACGCTTGACCCGGGGTGCGCTGATTCGGTATCATCCCTGCTCTGTGATCCATCAGCAAGGAAACCATGCCCTCTGCCGATCAGGATCAGAGAGCCATTCCTCGGTAGCTCAATTGGTAGAGCATGCGGCTGTTAACCGCAGGGTTCGAGGTTCGAGTCCTCGCCGGGGAGCCAGACAATCAGCAGCGGAATTGCCGCGTCCATATAGTTAACGGAGAACCCTGAGAGCGAGAGCCCTCGGGGTTTCTTCGTATCCCGCACCCACTAGGGATTTTG
>CAYQJL010000161.1:0-22870 GCA_964417675.1 uncultured bacterium
GAGGCGTCCTGCGCCGGCTGGCCGGCGGCGTCCTGTGCCGGCTGGCCGGCGGCGTCCTGTGCCGGTTGGCCGGCGGCGTCCTGTGCCGGTTGGCCGGCGGCCGCCGCGGCCGGGGCGGTCTCCCGGCCGGAGGCCGCCTGCAGGGCCT
Source organism: uncultured bacterium (assembly GCA_964417675.1). GTDB lineage: Bacteria > Eisenbacteria > RBG-16-71-46 > CAIMUX01 > WJJG01 > CAYQJL01. The sequence goes on from CAYQJL010000161.1 coordinate 149, forward strand.
CTTCGACCCGGACGCTCAGCGCCCGCAGGCACTCGCGCCGGCCGCGCTTGTCCGCGGCGGCAAAGACCTCGGCGAGCCCCTCGCGGATTTGCTCGGCGGCCAGGCGTTCGAGGTCATCGTGGACCGGTGCCTCCGCGACGAGGCGCTTGGGACGGCCGGCCTCGGCTCGCATGGTCTCCTGAAGCGACAGCAACGGTTGTGCCGCCACGGTCGCCGCTTCGAAGGCCGCCAGGAGCAGCTCCTCGGGAACCTCGTCGGCACAGCCTTCCACCATGACCAGCCCCGCGCGGCCGACCGTGACAACCAGATCCAGATCGGCGCGCTCGCGTTCCTCGGCCGTCGGCATCGCGAGCAGCTCTCCGTCGAGCCGGATGACGCGCACACCGGCAACCGGACCGGCCCACGGGATGTCGGAGATCGCCAGGGCGGCCGAGGCCCCCGTGATCCCCATGGGCGCCGGGTCTGCCCCGGCTTCATAGCTGAGCACGCTGGCCAGTACCTGGGTCTCGCAGCGGAAGGTCTTCGGGAAGAAGGGGCGAATGCTGCGGTCGATCAATCGCGAGCCGAGAATCTCTTGCGTGCCCGGCCGGGTCTCGCGACGCAGGAAGTTGCCCGGAATCCGTCCGGCCCCGGCCAGCCGTTCGCGGTACTCCACGGTCAGCGGCAAGAAGTCCAGCCCCCGCGCGGCGTCCGGCTGGCTCACGGCGGTCACCAGCAGGATCGTCGATCCCTGGCGGATCCACACCGAACCGTCGGCCTGCTGGGCCACCCGGCCGGTCTCGAAGGTCAACGGCGCCTGTCCAGCGCGCAGCGTGCAGTGCCACTCCTTTACCGTCATGAGGTGTCCTTTCGATCACACAGTGTACGGATGCGACGCGGGCCGGAGGATCCCACCGCGGGCCACCGATCCAACCGGATACCGGAGGATCCCGCCTGCATTCGAGAGCAGCCCATGGTAATCTCAGCGGCAAGCCGTACACAAGCGCACAGGAGTGGTATGAAACAGGTCGACGACCAGGCCGCTCGCGAACGGGCCTTCTATGAGGTCGAGCACAACTGGCGCAACTTCGGGTTCTCGGAGGATCTGGCCGGCAAACTGCGCCAACTGCGCGAGTTGATTCCCGCGGGGGTCGGCACGATCTGCGATCTCGGTTGCGGAAACGGTTTGCTGACCAACCGGCTGGCCAGGGACTTCTCGCTGGTCGGCATCGACTGGAGCCTCACCGCGCTGAGCGACGTGACCGCGCCGCGGGTGTGCGCCTGCGCCGGGCACCTCCCGCTGCGGGCCGGCGCCTGCGACCTGCTCCTCAGCAGTGAATTGCTCGAGCACCTCACCGACGAGCTCTTCCCGCTCGCGATCGCCGAGATCCGGCGGCTGCGGCCGCGCCATCTCCTGCTGAGCGTGCCGAACCACGAGAACATCCACATCAACGAGGTCCGCTGCCGAAGCTGCGGGATGGTGTTCAACGCCTCCCACCACTACCGCAGCTTCACGCCCGAGAGCCTCGCCAGGGAGTTTCCGGACTATCACCGGGTCGCCACGCGGGTCGCAGGGCCCTTGCGGCGCGCCTATCCGCTCTGGTTGCTGCGCGTGCGCCAGACCGTCGCCGGGCGCTACTTCCAGGTGCCCGCCAGCCGGAAGGTCGTCTGTCCGCGCTGCGGGAACCACTCCTTTCCCGGCCGGCCGCACAACCCGATCTCCTTTCTGTGCGATGGACTCAACCGCCTGGCCAGCCGGCGGCACCCATACTGGCTCTATCTGCTGCTGAGTCGGGAGGATTAACGGCCGTAACTGCTATATCGATTGGCGGTTTGGCCATGCGGCCGCTCGCGCGCGGCCGTTGCCGCGGACCGCTCCCCGGCGCCGGCCGGACGCGACGCTCGCCACAAACCAACATTGACCCGCTCAAACGCCTCGGCTATGCTCCCGACTTGTATGTTTTCTGAGCACGCCTGCGTATGTGCGGCTCGGAGGATTGCGTTCCGTTCTGTCGCGTGCCGGGTTCATGAACCCGGCGTTCCCAACCGGTCCTATGCGTCGAGATACGGGTTCCCGGTATCGGTGTGCCCGAAGCGGGTGCAATGCGGGCCGCCGGCAAGGGCAGAACGAGGGGGAGTCCGCCAGAGGGGCGGACGGCGGAAGATGAACCTGTAGCTTGTGGGAGGCAGAGAAACGATGAGTGATGTGTACAAGCCCAGCGCCGAAGCCAGTCAGCGCGCTTTGATCAAGACCATGGACCAGTACCAGGAGATGTACGAACGGTCCGTGAAGGATCCCACGGGATTCTGGGCTGATTGGGCGGAGAACTTCCACTGGGAGAAGAAGTGGGACAACGTCCTGTCCTGGGACTTCGACAAGGACATCCAGATCAAGTGGTTCGAGGGCGCCAAGACCAACGTGTGCTACAACTGCCTCGACCGCAACCTCGCGACGCGCGGCGACCAGATTGCCTTCTATTGGGAAGGCAACAAGCCGGGTGAGGACGCCAAGATCACCTACCGCGAGCTGCACGAGCAGGTCTGCAAGTTCGCCAACGTCCTGAAGAGCCGCGGCGTCAAGAAGGGCGACCGGGTCTCGATCTACATGCCGATGGTCATGGAACTGACGATCTCCGTGCTGGCCTGCGCCCGCATCGGCGCGATCCACTCGGTGGTCTTCGGCGGCTTCAGCGCCGACTCCCTGGCCGACCGGATCCTGGATTCCGAGTGCCGGGTGGTCATCACGACCGACGGCGTCTGGCGCGGCGCCAAGGCGGTTCCGCTGAAGAAGAACGCGGACGCCGCCATGAGGATCGCCGGCGAGAAGGGTTGCGAGGTCACCACCTGTGTCGTCTACAAGCGCGTGGGCGACTTCGATGTCGAGATGAAGGACGGCCGCGACCTCTGGTGGCATGAGGCGATGGCCGCGGCCTCGGCCGAGTGCGAGCCGGAGTGGATGGACGCCGAGGACCCGCTCTTCATTCTCTACACCTCCGGTTCGACCGGCAAGCCGAAGGGTGTGCTGCACACCACCGGCGGCTACATGATCTACACGGCCCATACCTTCAAGCACATCTTCGACTATCAGGACGGCGACATCTTCTGGTGCACGGCCGATATCGGCTGGGTCACCGGACACTCCTACATCGTCTACGGTCCGCTGGCCATGGGCGCCACCTCGGTGATGTTCGAGGGCATCCCGACCTATCCGGATGCCGGCCGCTTCTGGGAAGTCGTCGACAAGTACAAGGTCACGATCTTCTACACCGCTCCCACCGCCATCCGCGCCATCGCCGCGCAGGGCAGTGAGTTCGTCAAGAAGCACAGCCGGGCCAGCCTGCGCATCCTGGGCACCGTCGGCGAACCGATCAATCCGGAAGCCTGGCGCTGGTACTACGATGTGGTCGGTGACGGCCGCTGCCCGATCGTCGACACCTGGTGGCAGACCGAGACCGGCGGGATCATGATCACCCCGCTGCCGGGCTCGCACCCGCTGAAGCCGGGATCGGCCACGCTGCCCTACTTCGGTGTCCAGCCGATGCTGGTCGACGAGCAGGGCAAAGAGCTCAAGGGCGCCGCCAGCGGCATCCTGACGATCAAGCAGCCCTGGCCGGGCATCATGCGCACGGTCTATGGCGACCATGAGCGCTTCAAGATGACCTACTTCTCCACCTTCAAGGGCCTCTATTTCACCGGCGACGGCTGCCGGCGTGATGAGGACGGTTACTACTGGATCACCGGCCGCGTCGATGACGTCATCAATGTCTCGGGACACCGGATGGGCACCGCCGAGGTCGAAAGCGCGCTGGTCTCCCATCCCAAGGTGGCCGAGGCCGCGGTGGTGGGCTTCCCGCACGAGATCAAGGGCGAGGGCATCTACGCCTACGTCACCCTGAATGTCGGCGAGGAGTACACCGATGCGCTGAAGAAGGAACTGGTCGGCCATGTCCGCAACGAGATCGGCCCGATCGCGTCCCCGGATGTGGTTCACTGGGCGCCCGGCCTGCCGAAGACCCGCTCGGGCAAGATCATGCGCCGCATCCTGCGCAAGGTCGCCTCGGGCGAGTTCAAGGACATCGGCGACACCAGCACCCTCGCCGACCCCTCGGTCGTCGAGAATCTGATCGATTCGAAGGGCAAGTAGTCCGCGAGTGGCTGGCCCTGCGATGAACCGCGCGTGACGAACAGGGGGAAGGGCTCAACAGCGGGCCCTTCCCCTTTCACATGAGCGGCCGCTCCCGCGCAAGCGAGGCGGCCAAGAGCGAGTGAGGGGGAGCTGTCATGGAAAACCAAAAGGTCGGGAACCGCTGGCTCGTGGTGGTGGGTGCGATTCTGATTCAGCTATGCCTGGGCGCCATCTACGCGTGGTCGGTCTTCACGCCCAAACTGACCGAGGCCGGCTGGACGAAGGAAGAGACGCAGTGGGTCTTTGCCGCCGGTTTGGCGTTCTTCGCCATCATCATGGTCCTTGCCGGCCGGATGATGCCGAAGGTCGGTCCGCGCGCGCTCGCCTGGGCCGGGGGGATCACCCTGGGGGCAGGGTACCTGCTGGCGGGGCTCACCGGCGGCACCAGCTTCGTGCCCACGCTGCTGCTCGTCGGGGTGGTCGGCGGCAGCGGCATCGGGCTGGGTTATGTCGTGCCGATCGCGGTCGGCATGCGCTGGTTCCCGGACAAGAAGGGCCTGATCACCGGGCTGGCGGTGGCCGGCTTCGGCTTCGGCGCCATGCTGTGGGTCAAGCTGGCCGACAACTGGGGTCAGCTGCTGAATTCCTACGGTCTGGGCACCACATTCATGATCTACGGAATCGCCTTCGCGGTGCTCGTCTTCATCGGCGGCATCTGGATGAAGTTCCCGCCCGATGGCTGGCTGCCGAAGGGCTACCGGCCTCCCCAGGCGGCGCCCGGAAGCGCGCCCCTGGCCGGCAGCGTGGACTACACCAGCGGCCAGATGCTGGCCACCCCGCAGTACTATCTGATTCTGTTCACCTTCGTCTTCAGCGCCGGCGCCGGTCTGATGAGCATCGGACTGATGAAGCTCTTCCCGATGCAGGCCCTGATGGCCGGCGGCATGGCCGAGGCCAGCGCCAGCGCCGTGGCCGGTACGGCCATGGCGGTCTTCTTCTCGCTGGCCAACGGCATCGGGCGCATCGCCTGGGGCACGTTGAGTGACAAGCTCGGCGCCAAGCGCTCGATCATCATCATGACCGCCACGCAGGGCGTCCTGGTGATCCTGTTCCAGTTCATGGCGGGCACGACCGGCCTGCTCTATCTGGGCGCCACCTTGATCGGCTTCAACTTCGGCGGCAACTTCGCCCTCTTCCCGATGATCACCGCCGGCACCTTCGGCGCCAAGAACATCGGCCAGACCTACGGCTGGGTGTTCCTGGCCTATGGTATCGGCGGCATCATCGGCCCGATCATGGGTGGCAAGCTCGGCGACATGGGCAACTTCCCGCTGGCCTTCACGATTTGCGGGATCGGCTGCCTGCTGGCCGCGATCCTGACGGCGGCCGTTCGCCCGCCGCGGCGCACCTAGAATCGGAGCGGTGGACCGGTCGCTCCGGGACACCGGATCATCGCCGGCCGCGGCCGGATCCCCCGGCGTGGGGATCCGGCCACGCCCGTCGCCCGCCCACCCGGACTGCAATCTGCAAGATATCCGGGGTCGAATCCTGTTCATGCAATGTCGGTTCATGTCGAAGCACCGCCCACTCCCCCGATCCTGGCCGCCCCCCGCGGCCGCCTAACCCTCCTGGAATCCAACCAGATAAGAACCATACGGCAGATCGCAACCTGTCGCACCGGGCGGCTGGCACCTGACTTGCAAGCGTCCGGGTGGATCGTTCCGTTTGGGCAGCGGGCAGATGAATCACTCGATGCGAGGGGGCAGCATGTCTCGGGAACAGGTACATTCAACACCAAGCGCCGGGAAGATCCCGCCGCGAAACCGGTCATCGAGATTCCCCAGCTTGCCGATCGGCCTGCTGGCCGGCCAGCTCGCGGCATTGCTGTTGCTGGCGCTCGTGACCAGTTGGCTGCTCCAGCGGGGGGACTCGAGGGAGACTGCCTCGCAGATGCAGGGCCGGGCGCGCTGGACGGCCGAGCTGGTGGCACAGGCGGTCGGCGGTTCGGTCACGCTGCAGGACTCTCCCCGCCTGCTTCCGGTCCTGGAACGGGCGACCCGCGATGCACAGCTGCAGGCCGCGGCGATTCTGGACACGGCCGGCACCATCGTGGCGCATACGAATGTCACACGCACCGGGCTCCATCTGGCGCTTCCCACGGATCCGCATCCCTCGGGCGAGGAGCTCGCCAAGCTGCTGGGCATGCGCCTCTTCGGGAAGGACGCCAACCGGGTCCTGATCCATCCCCTGCTGGGCGCCGATGCCGCGGTCGGCACGCTGGTTCTCCAGATGCCCAACCCCAAGGGCGGGCTGCGGGCGTTGAATCCGGAGGCCTTCCTGCCGATCGCCGTGCTGCTGCTGGCCTATGTCGGATTGACGCAAGCCACGGTCAGGCGAGCCATCGCCCCCACGTCGGCCTTCCTGGAGCGGCTGGCCCGCTCGCTTCACTCCCCGGACACGTCCGACAAAGACCCCGGCGACCACTCCTACGGCAAGGTCATGGACGATACCGTCTCGTTCGTGGACGCCATGCGGCAGGCCAAGGAGTCGCTCACGATCGAAAACCGCTTGCTGGGGTATGAGCGCAAGCGCATGGAGAAGATCCTGGATCTGCTGCCGGACGGCATTCTCATGATGGACCGGGGCGGTGAGCTGTCCTATGTGAACCGGGCCGCGGTGGCCATGCTCAGCCTCTCGTCGGAGAACGTCTCGGACCGCCATGCCCCGCAGCTTCCAGAGGAATGCAAGGAGTCCCTGGCCGAGGCCGAGCGCAGTGGCCGAGCCACGCTCTCGCGCGCCGCCGACAATCAGGATCGCACGCTGGTCATCACGCGCATCCCGATGCCCTCCACCAGCGGGCGCAGCGCCGGCACGCTCTACACCCTGCGGGATACGACCGCCCAGCACTCGGCCGAGCGGGCCCAGACCGAGTTCCTCTCCCAGGTGGCCCACGAGCTCAAGGCTCCCCTGAACACGATCGTGACCTATGTCGAGGCACTGGCCGACGACACGCTGCTCAGCGCCGACGAGCGCCGGGACTTCTACAACACCCTCAACGGAGAAGCCCATCGCATGGGACAGCTCATCAGCAATCTGTTGCAGCTCTCCCGCATCGGCATGGGCAATCTGACCGCCAAGTTCGGGTTCGTCAAACTGGGCGACCTGCTGCGTGTCATGGGCAATTCCCTGCGCGCCCAGGCCGAGGGACAGGGGCTCACCTTCCAACTGCAGGTGCCCGACAACCTCCCCTCGATCCAGGGTGACAAGGACCTGCTCGGCGTGGCCATCACCAATCTGATCACCAATGCGATCAAGTACACCCCGGCCGGCGGCCGTATCAGCATCCTGGCCGCCGAGGAGGAAGGCGGCATCCGCCTGGAGGTCTCCGATACCGGGCTCGGCATTCCCGAGGAGTTCCAGCAGAAGGCCTTCGAACGCTTCGCCCGCTCGGAGCAGGAGGAGGTACAGCAGAAATCGGGCTCCGGACTGGGACTGTCGTTGGTGAAGGAGATTGCCGATATTCACGATGGACGCATCGAACTCACCAGTACGGTGGGACAGGGCAGCACGTTTCGGATCTGGTTGCCGGTCAGGGAAACCGATTCGCATCTGAGCGTTCCGGCCGCGTGAGATTCGGACGTTCGCGTGACCGCGAAGACGGGAGCAGGAGAATGAGCACGCCCAGGATTTTGATTGTGGATGATGACTCGAATGTGGTGCGGATCTTGGCGCGCACCTTCGAGACCTCCGGATACCAGGTGGCCGTGGCCCGCAATGGCCAGGAAGCCTACGAAACGATCACCCGCACGGATCCGTTCCACGCGATGATCTGCGACATCCAGATGCCGCGGCTGACCGGGCGCGAGCTTTGCCAGAAGCTCGCCGCGCAGGGGCCCTATCTCCCTGCGACCATCGTGATCGTGACGTCGCGGTCCGAGGCCGAAGAGCGCGACTGGGTTCACGCCATCCCCTGCATTCACCTGATCGAGAAGCCGGTGGGTCCCAGGCAACTCCTGCGCACGGTCCAGGGTCATCTGGCGCCGTCACAGCACGACCACCCGGGGCTCGGCGATGAACGGAGGGCGGCATGAACGAACCGGTGCGTGAGGGGTTCGCGGGCTTCGTCGCCCAGCAGTACGCGGAACTGATCGGCGAGCTGTCCGGCCTCGCCGGCCATGCCCTGCGGGTCGAGGATCCGCACGGCGCGGTCTTGATCGAAGCGTCTCCGGAAGCGACGGAAGCAAACGCCGCGGGCGCCCCCGGCGCTGCGCAGCCAGCAGCCGCGTCCCGCCACCCGATTCTGGTGGGTGACGATATCCTGGGGTATGTGACCTGCCCGTGCGACCGGACTGCGCGGGCGCCTCTGGCGCGCAGCCTGGCCGATCAGATCGGCCGGCATTTCGCCACCGTCGTCGACCTCGATCACATGACCGGGCAGTTGGCCGACAGCTTCGATGAGGTCAATCTGCTCTACCGCTTCAGCAAGATCCTCAGGCCGGATGTCAGCATCCTGACCACGTTTCGCAACCTCATGGCCGAAACCGCGGACCTCCTGGCCGGGCGCATTCTGGTGTTGCTCGACACGCGCGAGAAGCACTTCGAATGGGCGATTGCCGCGGGCACCACGATCACCCCGGCCCAGGAATGGCTTATCGACAACCGTCCCATGCTCGAGGCGTTCTTTGCGGATGTGACCGGAGGGACCGGCACCGCCACCCTTCCCGCCCGCATCCCGGGGGGACTCGACTCGCCGCACGGGAAGATCAAGTATGTCCTCTCGCCCGTGCGCACCGGCGATGAGTCGACCGGCTTCGTCGGCGTCTTTCGCATGGACGCCGAGCTCTTCTTCGAGACCGGGGAATTGCGCCTCCTGGAATGCCTGGCCGAAGAGCTGTCCAATGCGACCACCTCGCGGCATCTCTACCGGGAACTCCAGGACATGCTCTTCAATACGGTCAAGAGCCTGGTGGCGGCCGTCGACGCCAAGGACGAATACACCCGCGGTCACTCCGAACGGGTCTACGACGTGGCGATCATGCTGGGCGAGCGTCTGGGACTCGACCCGGCGGATCTGCGCGACCTGAGCTGGGCCGCCCTGCTTCATGATGTGGGCAAGATCGCCATCGGCCGCGAGATCCTCAACAAGCCCACCCGGCTTTCCCGTGAAGAGTACGATGTCATCAAGACCCATCCCGACCGCGGCGTGCGGGTCCTGGAACCGATTCCCCAGTTGCAGCACATCCTGCCGGCCATCCGCCATCATCACGAACGATTCGATGGCCAGGGCTATCCGGCCGGGCTGCGCGGAGTGGACATCCCCCTGGCATCCCGGATTCTGGCGGTCGCCGACACTTTCGACGCCATGGCCTCTTCGCGCGCCTACCGCCCGGCCCAGGAGCTCGCGGTCGTTCTCGCCGAGGTTCAGCGCTGCTCCGGCACCCAGTTCGACCCGGCCGTCGTGGCGGCCTTCCTGGAGTTGGCTGCGGAGGGCGCCCTGAACGAGGTGGTCGAACGCCAGTCCCGGGCGCATGAAGCCGCATAGGAGCCGATCATGACTGTTCGCAAAACCAAACTGGGCGTGGCCATCTATCTGTCTCCCGATGGCGCCCTCGTAGCGGATTGTCTGCCGGCCTTCCGGCAGGCGGTGGATGAGTCTCAGGCCGGGGGCGCCTCCAACATCGTGCTCGACCTGAAGCAGGTGCCGTTCATCGACAGCCAGGGCCTCGAGTACCTGTGGGACCTCTCCACCAACCTGGGCGGACGGGGTGGCTCTCTGCGCATCGCCTGCGCGAACCATACCTGCAAGGACATCCTGCGCATCACGCGCGTGGATCAGACCATTCCGGTCTACGATGACCTGGAAGCCGCCGGCCGGAGCTTCCTGTGATGCGCAAGAGCGACACCCAGAAACTGCCGCTCGGGGATTACCTCGTCCACAGCGGGATGATCACCGTGGAGCAGAAGCTCGCCGGCCTGAGCCTGCACGCGCAGACCGGACGCCGCCTGGGCGAGATCCTGGTCGAGATGGGGGCGCTCACCGAAGATGACATCTCCCAGGCGCTGGCCGAGAGAGGCGGCATCCCCTACGTTCGCCTCAAGAAGGGTCTCGCCGATCCGGCCGTGGCGACCTCGATCCCGCGGGAGAAGGCCGAGCTCTACGAGGTCCTACCCCTCTTCCGCATCCACAACCGGCTGTACATGGCGGTCAGTGATCCCCACAAGGTCTTCGTCCTGGACATCATTCGCAAGCTGACCGGCTGCGAAGTCCTGCCGGTGGTCTGTCCGAAGGATGGCATCCGGCAGATGATCCATGAGAGCTACGAGGGGTCCGCCGAGGAGACCATGGAGGATCTGGTCTCGGGCATGGAACAGGCCGATGTCGAGCTCGTCTCCCAGGAGGTGGACGGCAACTACGAAGACATCGCCGACATGGCCGGCGAGAGCCCGATCATCAACCTGGTCAATCTGATCATTCTGAAGGCCATCCGCGAGCACGCCAGCGACATCCACATCGAGCCCGAGCGCAGCTTCTTCCGGGTACGCTATCGCATCGACGGGGTGCTCTATGAGGTCATGCGCCAGAAGATCGAGCTCATGGCTCCGGTGATCTCCCGCATGAAGATCATGGCCAATCTGGACATCGCCGAGCGGCGGCTGCCCCAGGATGGCCGCATCCAGGTCATGGCGCATGGACACACGGTGGACCTGCGCTTCTCCTCGCTGCCGGGCGTGATCGGAGAGAAGGTCGTCTTGCGGGTGTTGGATCGCGAGTCCGGCATCCTGGGTCTCGATCAGATCGGCTTCTCGCCCCAGACGCTGGAGCGGTTCCGCTCCCTGCTGCACCGGCCTCACGGGCTGGTCCTGGTCACCGGCCCCACGGGCAGCGGAAAGACCACCACCCTGTACGCCGGACTGAGCGAGCTGAACTCGCTGGAGAAGAATATCGTCACCATCGAGGATCCGGTCGAGTACAAGTTCGAGATCATCAATCAGAATCAGGTGCGCGACGACATCGGCCTGACCTTTGCCCGGATCCTGCGCCACACGCTGCGGCAGGATCCCGACATCATCATGGTCGGAGAGATTCGGGATACCGAGACGGCCGAGATCGCCGTGCAGGCCGCATTGACCGGCCACCTGGTCCTGTCGACCATGCATACCAATGACGCCTCGAGTTCCATCAGCCGGCTCCTGGAGATGGGCATCGAGAGTTATCTGCTGGCCTCGTCCCTGATCGGCGTGGTCGGTCAACGCCTGGTTCGCACGGTATGCCCGGATTGCGTGACCCGCTACCTGCCCTCCAAGGCGGAAGTGGAGACCCTGGGCCTTGCCGGAGAGCAGAACATCCAGCTCACCCGGGGACGGGGTTGCTCGACCTGTTTCGACTCGGGCTATCGCGGGCGGCTGGGCATCTACGAGCTCGTCCTGATCAATCAGGACCTCCAGCATCTGATCCTGCGCGAGTCCTCCCTGGAAGACATCCGGCGCCACCAGGCCGAAAACGACATGCCGACACTGCAGTCCGAAGGATTCCAGCGGGTCATCGAAGGGCGCACGACCCTGGAAGAGGTCAGCCGCGCGGTCTCGATCGAGTAGCGCCGCCGGCGCACGGCCCGGCGATCCTCAAGGCACCCCCCTGCCGATCCGATAACCATCCACATACCGTGTACCGCACTCCAGGGAGGGATCACACGTGGCCCTGAATCTGGCCGAGTTCGAGAAGCGCGCTCAACCGGCATCCGGGCGGTCGGCGGGGGCATCCCCGGCCGCGCCTTCTCGGAAAGCCCGGCCGGGTGCCGCCCCCTCCGGGTGGTTGGCTCGGATCAACCAGATCGAGATCCGCACCTCCAACAAGGTCGGCACCGAGGAGTTGGTGCTCTTTACCCAGCAACTGACCATGCTTCTGAGCACCGGAAACGGGCTGGCCCCCTCGATCGGGGTCCTGGCCGCCCAGGTTCGCTCTCCCATGCTGCGCGGCACGCTGGAGAGCGTCCATTCTCGGTTGGAAGAAGGCATCCCGCTGTCGGACTGCCTGAGGAAGCACCCCAAGGTCTTCGATACGCTGTATGTAAGCATCGTACGGGCCGGCGAGGCCAGCGGGGCTCTGCGCGAGAGCCTCGATCGACTCTCGCACATGCTCGAGGTACAGCGGCAGCTGCATGCGCGCATCCGGGAAGCGATGACCTATCCAATGGTGCTGACAGCGATCATGACCGTGGTCGTCCTGTTCATGATCTTCTACATGGTTCCACGCTTCGAGGACATCTTCGCCGAGCTCGGGGACGAGCTTCCGATCACCACGCGGCTGTTCCTGGGAGGCCTGGAATTCCTGCGCTCAAGGTGGTGGATTGCGATTCCGATACTTGGGGCAGGGATGTTTACGGTGCGCAAGGCCATGATGTCCCGACGGGCCGCCCGGGTCTGGGATCGACTCAAGCTCCGGCTGCCCCTGGTAGGCCGCCTGTTCTTCGCAGCCTACCTGTACAGGATGTTTTCCAGTCTGGGGCTGCTGCTCGGCAGCCATGTGCCCCATCTGGAGGCGATCGAGATCTCGCGCCACGCGGTTCGCAACGTGCGCTTCGAGGCCCTCTTCGATCGGCTCAGGGAACAGGTGGAAGCCGGCCGCGGGGTCGCGGCGGCCTTCATCGAGGTCGGGTTCTTGCCGGAGACGGTCCAGCTGATGATCAGCACCGGCGAGGCCTCGGGAGCGTTGGATACGGTCATGGCGAGGCTCAGTGAACGCTATCGGGAGGATCTCGAACGTGACATTCGGCGCCTCGGCACACTCATCGAACCGATCATGCTGGTGGGCATGGGGGTGGCAGTCGGATTCATCGCCGTCTCCTTCATCATGCCGCTCTTCCAGCTGAGCCGGGCGGTGCACTAGCGGTTTGGACGGACGGCCAGGTGAACGGGTGGCCAGGTGGCCGCCTTCACGTGGACGGGGAGTCAGAAAGGGAGTCAGAACCATGGTACGTCACCTCTCCATGCGGTCGGGATTCACATTGGTCGAGCTCTTGATCGTGGTGGTCATCCTCGGCGTTCTCGCCGCGATTGCCATCCCGCAGTTCGGCAGCAACACCGAGGACGCCAAGCTCGCCGCCCTGGATGCGTCCCTGGCCGAGCTGCGCAACGCGGTGGAGCTGTACTACCACCAGCACGGCGCGGTCTATCCCGGCGCGAAGAAGCACACCGACGGGGCGGACATCGACAATGCCGCCAATGCGGCCACGGCCTTCATCGAGCAGATGTCCAAGTACAGCTCGGTGACCGGCGAAACGTCGGCGACCAAGACCGACGTCTACAAGTACGGGCCGTACTTGAAGAAGGGCATCCCGCCGAATCCGTTCAGCGGCCTGTCCACCGTGCTCGTGGACATCAGCGAGGCCGACATCACGGCCGCCGCCTCGAGCGGCTCGGCCGGATGGAAGTTCTACACCAAGACCGGCCGTTTGATCGCGAACGACGGCAGCCACGACGCGCGCTAGCACGCGTGGGTGCGCGTGGGGCGCGCGTGCACGTGCACGCACTGGCGCGCGGGGGCGCGCGTGCACGCACTAGCGCACGTGGGTGCGCGTGGGCGCGTGGCGGCCTACGACCCTTGGAGAGAGGTGCCGTGCCATGACGACGACGGCCGGTAGCCCCGCGGTTGCCGGCCCGTTCCGCGCACGGGGGACCTGGGCTTGGGGGGGGTGTGGGAGTGGCGCAACGGAGCCATGATTGATGTCCAACCGCTGCCTACAGGGACACGCTGAATCGCCGGACGCCCGCGGGACGGTTCCCCGCCGGCCGCCCGGTCCGTCCCGGATGGGTTTTTCGCTGGTGGAGCTGATGGCGGCCATCGTCGTGGTGGGCATCCTGGCGGGATCCGGATACGCCCTGCTGGCCGGCAGCCATCACGACTGGGCCGCGGAGCATGCCGCCCGGCGTCTGGCGGCCGACATCGAGTTCGCGCAGAGTGATGCGATCGCAATGCACGCGACCCGCGTCGTGCGCTTCGATGCGGCCAACGACGCCTATCGCATCGTCTCCGCCGGCGCGGACATATGGCATCCCATGACGGGTCTCTGGTACCGGGTGAATCTGGGAACACACGCACCGGGTGCGCTGGCCGATCTGCATCTGCATCAGGCGGCGTTCGGCGGAGCCGACAGCCTGGTCTTCACCGCCGGTGGGTTGTGCGTCTCCGGAGGAAAGGTCTTCATTGACGTGGGTGAACGGTCCTGGTCGGTCACCGTGGCGGACCAGACAGGGCACATCACGGTCCGGCAGGAGTCCTAGCCATTCGTGCCGGCCGATCGACCGACCGGCCCCGGCGGCCGGCGGCCGTCGAGCTATGTCTTGTCGATGGAGCTCTCTGCGGGGAGTACGCCCACCCGCGCCGCGCGGACCCGGCGCGCCAACGACAAACTCCGCCCAATCCGGCTTCACCCTGGTGGAAGTGCTGATCGCGGGCAGCCTCTCGGCTCTCCTGGGGGCCGCGCTGATCTACCTGCTCTCCCACTTCGCCGACCTGTCCGGGCAACTCACTGTCGACCGCGGCCGACAGGCCGAGCTCCAGCGCGCCACCAGCCTCCTGCGCAAGGATGTCAGTCAGGCCGCCGGTATCCTGGAGGCCGGCGACGGCCGGCTGTTGCTGCACTCTCCGGATGGCGACAGCCTCTACTTCGCCCTCGGCGGGGCGACGGCCGACACGCTCTTCCGTTACATCACGGGCCAGACGCCGGCCGTGGTCGCCACCGGGGTCGACTCGTTCTGGACCGCCCGCGAGACGATCACGATTCCGCGCTGGCGGGAAGCCGAACTGCCCGAGACGACGCTGGTGGTGGCCAGTCAATGCGACGAGCAGGACATGGATGCCCAGGCCAGCTCAGGCGGCTGTGACGGCTGGGACGCCAAGAAGCGCGGCATCGAGGATACCGAATGGGCCGGCGCCCAGTTCTGGGACACGGCCGAGCACCCCGGGTTCGTCTGGGCCGAGGTGAAGCTCTTCAACGACGAGTCGGCGGTCGAGGTGGATCTCATTCTTCAGCTCCACCGCAATGACGGGCCGTTCGGCTACCCCGGCACCCTGCTGGCCCGGGGGCGGATTCCCAAGGACAATCTGACCAAGACGTGGGCCTGGCACGGTTGCCCGCTCACATCCGTGACCCCTCACACCGTGACGGCCGGCGCTACCTACTGGCTCGTGGCTCGGCCCGACGGAGCGGGAGACGATACCTACGCCGGCGACATCCAGTTCGGTGAGACCAAGGGATGCGACTGGAACCCGCAGGCCAACGGGAAATGCTACGGCAAGACCGACAACGCGGGCGGCACCTGGCAGGAGACCGACAAACTGACCAAGGAACTCATCTACCGCGTGTACGGCCCAGTATACACCAGCAAGCTCAAGGAAGTGGTGCAGAACGACAGCGACCCGATCGGCGTGTCCTACGCCCTGGTACTGACACATGGCGATTCATCGAGCAGAAGTGAAGGCTTCATCGCGCTGCGCAATCTCTGATGCCGGGCGCGGCGCCTGTCTGGCGGCGCTGCGAAAGGCCCCAGCGCAAAGGGCTGCGGCTCAGCGTCAGCGCGGAAGCATCTTGATCATGGCGGTGGTCATCACGCTGATCACAACCGTCATGGTGATCGGCGCCGTGTATCAGGGCGGCTTGCGGTTGCGTGAACGCGCGCGCCTCAAGAACGCGGCCGTGGCGCTGGCCTGCGCGCAGGCCGGCCTGGAATCGGCCGCCCACCTGGCCAGCCTGTCAACCTCCTGGCGCACCAGCCGGGGCACCGGACCCTGGATCATCGGACAGGAGGTGGGCAAGGGAACGGTATCGGTGGCCGCCTCGGATCCGGCCGACGACTGGGTCGAGATCGTCCTGGGCACCCCCTCCTCCAGCGCCGACCCGGTGCGCTTCATCGCGACCGGCACCCATCAAGGCCTTCAGCGCCGGCTTCAAGCACGCTATGTCCCGCCGCCCCATGAATCGGTGACCTATGTCGTCTCCTCGGCCACGACGGTCGGACTGCAAGGCGTCGACCTCACGGGGCGCATCCGGGCCAACGGCGCCGTCAGCCACCACGGCGGCGTGACGCTCAACGGCCACATCACCACGGTCACCGGCAGCGCCGTATCGGCATCGCTCGTGGATGCTGACACCGACACCATCTTCGTGGCCGACAGCCTGTCGCTGCCGGATATCAATTTCGCCTACCTGAGATCGGTGGCCAAGCCGCTGACCGTTCCGTGGAACCGGGTCTTCGCCAATCACGTGTTGACCCCCGATCGGAATCACTGGGGGAGCCTGTCGCCCGAGGGCATCTACAGCATCAATGGGGGCGGCAATGACATCTACATGGTCAATTGCTATCTGGAGGCCTGTCTGATCGTCTACAACACACCCACGTTCCACATTCGCAATCCCTGGTCCAGTTACGCGGTGCCGTTCTATCACACCTCGCCCGACACGACCCGCCTCCCGGCCCTGGTCGTCGACGGCGATCTCGACATCCGGGTCGAGCGGCAGATCATCAATGTTTCCCACCCGACCCTCGGTGAGATCATAGTCAGCAGCGGCCTGCGGGGCCTGTTCGCCTGCACCGGCGAGTTCTGGGGGCCCCAATCGTATGCGAACAACCCGATCGAGATGGTCGGCGCGATCATCGCGGGCCAGGTCCACATCCAAGGACCGGGAACCCGCATCCGGCATGACCCCGGCCTCAACAGCGCCGCCCTGGTCGAGTTCGTGCAGGCCACCGGTCTGCGGCTCATCCCAGGATCGGTCGAGGAGCTGTGATGCCATGGCGCGTTGACAATCGGGGAATGACCTTCGTCGAGGTGATGGCCGCGACGGTCATCATCGGCCTTCTGGCGGCGGCGCTGCAGAACGCCACCGGGTTCATCCTGAACACCGAGAAGGAGGCCGCCACGGCCTGGATCGCGCATGAGCTGGGCATCTCGCTCCTCGAGGAGATCGCCGCCACCGCCTTCGCCGATCCGCAGACCGCAAGCAGCACCCTGGGACTCGATGCGGGCGAATGGCCCGGCCCGTCGATGATCCCTGATCCTGTCGATCTGCCGGATCCGGCGGATCTGTCCACGCCGGGCGGGCCGGGCGGACCGGGCGGACCGGGCGGGACGCTGCCGGTTGTGCCGCCGGGATCGCCCGTCCACACGCCCACCGCGAAGACGCGGGCCCGCTTCGACGATGTCGATGACTACACCGTCTGGGACGGCAGCTACCCGCTGCAGCACAAGAGCGGACGGCCGATGGGGATTCCCGGCTATCGGCGCCAGGTCGAGGTCGTCTATGTGAGCCCCGGGAACTATGCCGCCACGTCGCTCGTTGCCACCGGGCACAAGCGCATCACCGTCAGGATCCTGAAGGAGGGTGTGATCGTGGGCGAGTTCACCACCGTGCGTGTACAGGGAGGACGCCATGTTGACTACGCTGGGTAGCCTCCGTCCCGGCCGCGCCTGGAAGGGCTTCTCGCGCGCGGCCGCCGGTACGGTGGGCGTGGAGGCCGGGGAAACCTGGCTGCGCTTCGCCCAATGGCACTCCCACGGGACGAGTCCCGGCTGGCGCTTCTCCGAGCTGCAAGCGCCCCAGGGAGACGAGGGACAGCCCGAGCGGCTCACCCGGGCGCAGCGTGCCACGCTGCGGTCGGCGGCCATTGCCACCCGGCGGGTCGCCTGCGCGATCTGTTCCCCGGCCATCGAGATCTTCCCGGTCAGCTTCCATCCGCGCGGGGCCGACACCCTCGAGAGCCTCGTGATTCTGAATGCCCGCGAGCGGCTCAGCTATCCGCTGGAGAGCGCGGTGCTCGACTATGCCCTGCTACCGGCGGATGTCCAGCGGGCCGGGGATGACGCCGTCTCGGTGCTGATCTTCTCGGCCCCGCGCCTCCTGGTCGAGAGGATCCTGGCGCAGCTCGAGAGCCTGGGATTGCAGGCCGAGCGGATCATGACCCCGGGCTGCTTCCTGGCGCCCCGCGTGACGGGCGACCGGGAGGCTCGCCATCTGGTCATCAACGCCGGGGAGGCGGCCTCCTCGATCGCGGTCGTGCAGGGAGGGACCGTGCTGCTCGAGCGCATCCTGCCCTGGGGCATGCAGAGCCTGCTGATGCACATACAGGCCGAGCTCGACCTCAGCGAGCCACAGGCGCGCGCGCTCATCGGGCAGCCGGCCGGCGCCGGGAGCCCGGGCGAACGGACCCTGTACTCGATCCTGCTCTCCCCCTTCCAGGAGCTGGCCCAGGAAGCGGCCAGCTGCCTGGGCTATTGCGACTCCTATCTTCAGCACCGTGCGGCGGCCTCCTGCGCCCTGGTGGGAACGCTCGGGGCCCAGCCCGCTCTGCGTGCGGTGATCGAAGACCGTCTCGGCCTGCCCGTGATCGGCGCGCAGCAGGGGATTGATCTCCCGGGTTGGTCGCCGCCCGCGGGCGGGCCGTGTTACGCCACCGCGTCCTGCGCCTCGCTCTGGCGGGAGGAGGCCGCATGACCAGCATCAATCTCATCCCCGCCGACCGGCTCTATCGGCGCGCCGTCAGACAACGGGTGCGGCGGTGGGGCATCCGGCTGGCCGCCTTGCTCATCCTCCTGGGATCGGCCTACGCGGGCATCGCCCGCCTGGCCGCCGGCCCCACGGGGGAAATCACCGCCATGACGAATCGCTACTCCACACTGCAGCAGCGGCTCAAGTATGCGCGCTATCTGATCGGCGAACGGGATCGCCTGGCCAGCCGCCAGGATGCCGTCCGCGCGATCCGCGACCCGCTCCCGGCCGGAATGATCCTCGAGATCGTCGGCCGGCGAATCACGCCGGAGAGCTACCTGACCTACCTGTCGCTTCAGAGAGAACCGCAGGCCGTCGCGGCCAAGCCGGATGCGCGCACGACCCCCACGCTCAACTTGAAGGGCCGGGCGCCGGGGCATTCCCAGGTGGCGCAGATCATCAGCCAGCTCTCCTCTGCTCCGGGCGTGCTCTCGGTGGTTCTGGTATCGACCCAAGATGCCCCCAGGCAGGAAGGACGGGATCGCGAGGTGGAGTTCGAGCTTCTGTGCCTGCTTCAGGAGGGAGGTTCGCATGACTGAGCCGGGACGCTATGACACCCTCGGGCGCATCGCGGTGGCGATCGTGCTGACCGCCTTCGTCATGCTGGTGATCCACCGCGTCGTCCGCCCATCCCACGCCGCGCAGAAGGATCTGGCCGCCTTTCGAGAGGCGATCTCGATCCTGGCCGACGCGGAAGGCAATGTCGGCCAGCTCGATGCCCAGATTCGCCGCATCACCGCCGAGGTCGAGCGCAACCACGCCCTCCTGCCGCCCGATCTCAACCTGAGGGAGTTTCTGGAGTGGTTGGGCACGATGGCCCGGCAGACGGGCGTGCGCGTCGAGCGCCTGGCGCCGGGCGTCGTGGACCGCCACGCGCTCTATCGGCGCCAGCCGGTGCGGGCGCGGATCACCGGTGATTTCGAGGGCGTCTATCGCTTCTTGATCGGACTGGAGCAGGCCGATCAGCTCTCGCGGGTCGAGAGCCTGCAGATCGTGGGATCTCCCGGCGGGCGCCAGTGCGCGGCGGAAGTGGCCATCGCGCTCTACTTCGCCCCCGCGCCGGAGGGCAGCTGATGACAAAGCATTCGTCTTCGCCGCCGCTGTGGCGGCGGCTTCCCGAGGGGCCTTCTCTGGCCGCGGCCTCGCTCACGCTGATCATCCTCTCGACCGTCGCTCTGCCGACCGGCTCGGACAGCCAGCAGGATCCGGTGGCCGAGGCCGCCCGGGCCTACCGCTCGCTCCTCGATCAGATCGAAAGCGACCCGCGCGCCGGTCAGGCCGCGGCCGCCGGAGCGACTCCGGCAGGGGAAGCGATGGACCGGGAGCCGCTCGATCGCAGTCTCTTCGGCCCCAAGCCGAAGCCGGCGCCCGCGCCGGCGCCCCGCAAGATCGCGGCGCCGCCGAAGCCTCCCCCACTGCCGGAGCTGTCGGCGATTCTCATTGACGGCAGCGTGCGCCAGGCATTGGTCGCGGGACGGGTGGTCACCGTGGATCAGGAGATCGGCGGCTATCGGGTGGCCGCCATCGAACCCGCTGCAGTCTTGCTCGTCCGCGAAGGACACGTCTATCGATTGGAGATGGGAGGCTCGTGATGAGGCATGGGTGGAATCGGTCGCGGCGGCGGCCCGGACATCGTCGTGACGGCGCACCGGCAAGCATGCCGGCGGTCCTGCTGATGGCGGCGGCTCTCGGCGTGCCGGCCGCTCTGGCACCCGCGGCGTGGGGCCAAGGGCCGCCTCCGGCCGAGACCCGGCGCGCCCTCGAGCGCTTCGCGCCGGTCACGCTCGCCGTCCAGGAGGTGGATGTCAAGGAGATCCTCGGCCTCCTGGCCCAGTCGCGCGAGATCAACATCGTCTGCGAAAGCGACGTCGGGGGTCCCATCACGGTGCAGTTGCACGAGGTGCCTTTCGAGGAGGCCTTGCAAGCCATTGTCGCCATGGCCGGCTTCGAGGTCGTGCACAAGGGCAACATCTACTACGTGCACAGCGCCGGCGACAGCGATCCGGCCATCAGCATCGGCCGTAGCCTGCGCACCTTCCGGCTCGACTACGCCCAGCCGGAAGACATCCGCGGCATGATCGAGGAGTTCCTCTCCCCGATCGGAAGAACCACGGCCTATGAGCCCCTGCGAACCGTCGTGGTGGAGGATCTCCCGCAGGTGCTCGATCGTGTCGGGCAGATGGTCCTGCTGCTCGATCAGGCCCCACGACAGGTCTTGATCGAGGCAAAGATCCTGGAAGCCCACCTCGGCCGGGATGCTTCCTTCGGCATCGATTGGTCGCTGCTCTTCAGCCAGGAGGGCGGAAGCGGTGCGGTGGATGTGCAGGGCTTCGCCAATTCGGCCGAGGCCGGACTGGCCGGAACCCACATTGCCTGGGGCAAGGGTGATTTCGCGGCCGCGCTGGAAAGCATGGCCGGCATCGACAATCTGAACACCCTGGCCTCCCCGCGGGTGATGGCGGTCGACGGACACACGGCCCGGATCCAGATCGGCGGGCAGCTGGGCTTCACCGTGCGCACCATCGTCGACAACACGGTCATCGAGTCGGTCCAGTTCCTCGATACCGGCGCCCAGCTCGAGATCACACCGATCATCACCAGCGACGGTTTCGTGCAGATGCGGATCCACCCCGAACTCTCCGACGGCGTCATCCAGCAAGGCCTGCCATCGAAGACCACCACGCAGGTTTCCAGCAATGTCCTGGTCCGCGATGGGGAGACGGTCTTCATCGGCGGCTTGATCCGCGAGCGCGAGGAGACCGTCCGCCAGGGCATCCCCCTGCTGATGGACATTCCCCTGTTGGGCATCTTCTTCGGTCACACCAAGGTGGCCCGGCAGAAGAGCGAGGTGGTCGTGCTGCTCACGCCGCACATCCTGGAGCCGGGCCAGGGCTACGCCTATGAGCCGCGGCACTTCTCCGCGCCCAGGCAGGCGTTGATCCGGCAGCATCTGGATCCGGATGGGGCGGCCGCGCGCGAGGGCGACACGCCCCAAGAACCGGACGAAACCGCCCGGAGCGACCGCCGCACAACCGAGCACGAACCCTCCTGGTGGGACGGCTGCGACACGGACTAGACCACATAGAACGACCGGCCTCGAATCCGTAGAATCGCGGGCTATCAAGCCTCGAAGAGCTGAATACCGCATACGGATGGAAGGAGACCGGTCATGGCGAAGCCTATCACATGGGTGGGGATCGACGACGACAGAATGAACCTGACGGTGTCGGTCGTTCGCCGCCAGCAGCGGGAGCCGGATGTGCAGAGAATCGCCAATGAGGACAAAGCGTTACGGCGATGGATCCGCAGGCTCGAGCGGGATGCGGAGGGTGGGGGAATCCGGATCTGCTGTGAGGCGGGACCCAATGGCTTCGCGCTGATGCGCAGGATCGAGGCCCTGGGACGGGCGATCGTGGAGGTGATGGCGCCCTCGCTCACACCGCGCCGGAGTGGTCAACGAGTGAAGATGGATCCGATCGACGCACGCAAGTTGGTCCATCTGTACCGGGCGGGCGAGCTACAGGCGATCGCAATTCCGATGAGGAGTCCGAGGCGGCCCGTGACCTGGTGCGCAGCTATCAGTTCCCCACGGCCCGTTCGGCCGACCCGCATCGGATGAAACGAGTTGCTGCCCTGGGCGCTTGGCAAGTGACCGGGCGCGTGTTCTCCGCAACCGTTGGTGAGGTGCCGTTGGTGAGGCGCCGTTGGTGAGGCGCCGCTGGTGAGGCGCCGCTGGTGAGGCGCCGCTGGTGAGGCGCCGCTGCCGGCCTGCATGCGCCGTGGCGGGCGGGCGGCCGGCCGCAGTTGTCCCAGCCCGGTCGCCAGCCTCCGTTCTCCAGGGCTGATCGTCAGCCTCCGTTCTCCCAGGCCGGTCGCCAGCCTCCGTTCTCCCTGGCCGGTCGCCTGCCTCCGTTCTCCAGGGCCGGTCGTCTGCCTCCGTTCTCCCAGGCCGGTCGTCTGCTTCCCCGCTCCCGCCGACAGGGCGTGTGTGATGCCCCCTCCCATTTCGTCACGGTTGAAGCCTGTAAAACATTGAAAAGCATTATGTTAGTCGGGACCCCGGGGTCCACA
>CAYQJL010000162.1:0-3106 GCA_964417675.1 uncultured bacterium
TGCGGAGAAAACGCGCCCGGTCACTTGCCACGCGGCCTATGGGCAGCAACTCGTTTCATCCGATGCGGGTCGGCCGAACGGGCGGTGGGAAACTAGCCCCACCCCCAGCACGCACCCGAACAGAGCGAAGACCATAACAGCCTGTACTGTAATGCTTTAGAACTCGAAACCTGCTTCTCTGCCCCCCTCGGCGTACGCTTCCAGTAGGCACGTTTCGCGCATTGGACTTCACTTCGCGGCCGGGTGAGCCGATGATGGCTGAGGGGGGGGGGAGATCCATACCCTCCAGGAACACAGCAGGTTGTAGGAGGACAGATGGTTCCCAGCCGCTCGATGCAAGATCACCGCAATCCGTATGGGCAATGCGCCGGAGGCGGCAGCGAGCTACACCGCCGCCGCTGGCTGTGGCAGATGACGGCCTTGACCATACTGTGCCTGACTCTAATCGCAGCAAGCGCCCTGCCCGTGTTCGCCCGCGAGATCTCCGTCGCCGATCGTTTGGGTTGGCGGCCGTTGCCCCGGGAGTTCGCCCAGCGGTTCGCCCAGCCCCTGGAGAGCCCTCCCCGGTTGCTGCGCGGCAGCCTGGACTGGCGCGACCACGGCATCATCACCGCCGTCAAGGATCAGTCCATCTGCGGCGGATGTTGGTCGTTCGCGGCGATCGCCTTGGTCGAGGCCAGGGCTGTGCAAGCTGGCGCATCGCCCTCGATCGATCTCTCGGAGCAGTACCAGCTCTCCTGTGACACGGCCGAATTCTGGGGCGTGGTGAATGACGGTTGTTGCGGCGGCACCGCGACCGTCTTCGAGTTCCTCTCCAACCACGACGCCGTCTATGAGGCCGATCTCACCTGGCAGGTGGGCGATTTCGATGGAACCGGCGTGCGCAGTTGCACCGCCAGTCCTCCCTGGAGCACGATCCCCTGCCCGTCTCCGCACCCGACCGGATCCGGCATCTACGTATCCACCTGGAGCCTGCTGTCCGGTGGCGTCGCGAGCGTTGCACAAATGAAGGCGGCGCTGCAGAGCGGGCCGGTCTGGCTCGGCTACTATGTCTACAGCGATTTCGAGACCTTCTGGAACTCAGGCAGCCCGGGGGATGTCTACACGCACGCCTCCGGCGTCTTGCTGGGCGGGCACGCGGTTCTCCTGATCGGATACAGCGACACCAAGAACGCCTGGCTGATCAAGAACAGCTGGGGTTTGACTGGACCGGAAGGCGATGGAACCTGCTGGATCTCCTACACGGCCAACTGTGACTTCGGCACCAATGCCACCAGCATCACGGTCACCGGCGTCAGCACCGACGAGGCGGCCTGCTGCTTCGCCGACGGCACCTGTGAACTGCTCTCGGCCAGCGCCTGCAGCGCCGCAGGGGGAACGTGGGAGGAGGCCAGCGCCAGCTGCGATCCGAATCCCTGTGAGGAACCGCCGGCCGTGGGCGCCTGCTGTTTCGCGGACGGTGGCTGTCTGATCAGGACCGAGGCCGAGTGTCTGGCGCTCAGCGGCGTCTGGAACGTCGCCGAGTCCAGCTGCACGCCCAACCCATGCCCACAACCCGCACCCACCGCAGTGTGCTGCCTGCCGAACAACAGCTGCCAGGTCGTAACGGAAGCGACCTGCACAGGACTCGGGGGCCAGTGGCACGAATCCTACACCTCCTGTTCGGGTTTGCTCTGCGTCAACCGTCGTGTCTGTTGCTTCAACACCGCTTGCCAGATTCTATTCGAGGCCGAATGCGTTGCGTCCGGCGGGGATTTCTGGGCGGAACGTACGACCTGTGAACCGAATCCATGCCCGACGGAAACGCCCCGTTCCTCCTGGGGCAGCCTCCGTTCTCTGTTCGACCCCCGTCGTGCTTCCCCCCAGCCATCCGAAGAACCCCCGCCGGAGGAAGGGAGCAACGAGCAGAGCAGCAAGCCAGGCGGCGCGCAGACCAGGGAGTAGACCCGCGCGCAGCCCGGTGAGTGACCGGTGAGCAGCCCGGCAAGTAGACCCGCGAACAGACCGGCGCGCAGACCGGCAAGTAGACCCGCGCGCAAGCCCGCGAACAGATCGGCGCCGGGCAGAGCCGCCGCTACCGCGGGACGACGATGCCCTTGTCAGCACGCTCCCTTCCGGCTGCCAGGTTCTTCACCCAGCGGGGCCGGCGGAAGGTACCCTCGGTGGTAATCTGCACGGCATTGCCGGAAATCGTGATGCCATCGCCGATCTCGTACTCGAGGATGTAGAGATTCGGATTCACCTCCCGGTCGTTGAAGACGATGCGGCCGGAGGTCGGATCACAGTCGAAATTGAGGATGGCGCCGTCGTTGAAGGCAGCGGTCAATTCGACCAGTTCTTCGCTGGCATCGGCCATGCGGGCGTAGATGCGTTTGTCGGCAGCGTGGTGACCCACGCTGAACAGGATCATCGACGAATCATAGGTGAAACTCACGTCCTCGATGTTCTCGTATACTTCGGCCAGGTAGATCGGATCGCCGCACTCCTGCGAGTCCCCGTCGTAGGCCACCACCGCGGTCTTGGAAGGCAACTCCGAACCCTCCTCGACCTTGCAATGATAGCCAAAGGCCTTCAAGTCACCGGCCGGCGAGTAGGCCGGGCTTTGCCAAGAGGTGGTCAGGCAGGGGTTGGCCCCGGTGGGCAGGCTCGGAGGAATGAGGCTCAGCGGCGACGGTTCGCTCTCCATCAGGTCCATCTTCATGATCTGGGCCAGAGTACCCGCCCTTACCGCGATGAACAGCAAGCCATTGGATCCGGTCGGGACCATCTGCCCCATGCCCGGGCGATCGATATCCGTCAGCCGCTCCAGATGCGTTCCGGTCAGACCAAGCGTCGAGAACATCTGGGCGTTGCCGTATTCCTCCTGTGGCAGGGACATGAACACGACGTACTGGTCATCCACGCCGAGAAACGAAACCAGCGTGGCATCGCGAACGCCGGTCATGTCTCCGGTCAAATCGGGCGTCACAGTCTCGAGCAAGCCATAGGTGTCTCCGCTGAAGACAAAGAACTGGTCGCCGTAGCCGCTGGTCAGGATGTAGCTGCTCGGATCGCTCACCGGAGGATCCTCTTGCGCGTTGTCATCGTCGTCGTTGTCGCAGCCGGC
>CAYQJL010000163.1:0-37807 GCA_964417675.1 uncultured bacterium
GGACACACGGCCTCGGCACGCTCGGCCGCGCCCTCCCCCGAACGGCTCGAGACCTCGTGGTTCCCCGGTGTGATGACGATCGGCACCGTGGGCAGCAGCGCCGCACAGGCGCGGTCGGCCGCAACGCCCAAGCTGTCGAAGAAGGGCCGGGCGGCGGCTTCATATGCGCGAGAGCGGGGGGCATGCCCCCGAGGAGCCAATCGCGGCGCGCCGGAGGTCCAGGAGGCCGCGTCGTCAGCCACTTGCACCAGATCTCCCGCGAAGAGAATTCCGTGAAACGGATCTGCCCGATGCAACTCCCGGACGGCTTGCAGCAATGCGTCTGACTCCGGATTGTTCTGGAAGTCGGACAGGAGCAGAAAGCGCCATGGGCGCCCGGCACGGGGATCGCGCGGCACCCAGAACGGCCTGGACTCCCAGCCGGCCGTCCCCAGTCGATACCAGCTCCCGGCCAATGTACCGGGAATCACGAACCGAGCGACGCGAGTTCGATCCGTCAGCGCCGTCTCCTTCACTTCCCCCCGCACGTCCATGAAACGAGCTGTGGAATCGCTGCCGGCGGGGGGCGCGTGCCCCGGATCCCTCACCGGAGGCCCTGGCCAGTAGCGCAAATGCAATCGGCTCAGCCGATCCGCGGCCGAGCCGCCGGCGGCGCCGGGCGAGGTGGACGCGGGCGAGGTGGACGCGGGCGGGGCAATGAGAACCCGAATCTCCTCCTCCTGCTCCGAGAATCTCACCCGCCAGGGCGACGAGCGAAACGGACCCTCGTATTCCATTTTCGGCAACGTCTCCATGGCCGCAGTTTGCCGAACCGGATGCGCTCACGCAATCCATTCAGCCTAAGTCGTGTGGCGGTGGCCGAGACCAGCGGACGGCAAGGCGTGGCGGTGGCCGAGACCAGCGGACGGCAAGGCGAGAGGGCTTCCCTTCCCGGCGCTTGAACGGTACGCTCGCCTCCGCACTCGCCTCGGCGCTCACCTCGGCGCTCACCTCGGCGCTCGCACCGGCGCTCGCACCGGCGCTCGCACCGGTTCGGCGCGCGCCACCGGAGGCATGAACGCGCAAGGCCGTAGTTTGCTCTCGAGGAGGTCTTCGTGCTGGCATCGTCACATCCTACGTTCGAGCGCGCCCTGGTCCTGGGAGCTTCGGGCATGATCGGGGCCCACATCGTGCGCTCCTGTCTCCACCGGGGCATCCCGACCCGCGCACTGGTTCGGCCCTCCAGCGATCGCCGCAACCTCGCGGGACTCGCCCTGGAGGTGATCGAAGGCGACCTGAGAGATGCCGACTCGATCGGGCGTGCGCTTGACGACTGTGATCTCCTGCTTCATGCTGCGGCACCCTACCCTCGCAGGCATTTCGGCAAGGCCCGCTTGATCCGCGATGCATCTGACGACATGCAACGTCTGCTGGAAACCTTTGCGCACCATCGCACGGCCTCGCCGCGTTGCCGCATGGTCTATGTGAGCAGCGTCACGACCATCGGCATCCCGACCGGCCCGGATCCGGGGCCGGCGAAGCATGCCAAGCCAACACCCCAGGCTCCCTCGGCGCCGCATACGGAATCGGCGCCGCAGGCGACGCGGCCGCCCCACTCGCGGCCCGCGCGCGAGACCGATACCGAGCCGACGGTTCACGACAGCGCGCCCTACTTCGAATTGAAGCAAACCCTGGAAACCATGGCGCGTCGGGGGGCCCAAGAAGGTGCCGACATTGTCATTGTCAACCCGACCTTCTGCATCGATGCGTTCGACTCGAATCTGACCACGGCCCAGCTCCTGCTACCGCTCGCGCGCCGGCAGCTTCCGGCCTATCTGCCCGGCATGCTCAACGCGGTGCCGACCCGAGATGTGGGTGAAGGGGTGCTCCTGGCGGCCGAGCGCGGGCGCCGCGGCGAGCGCTACATCCTGGGCAACGAGAATCTGACCAGCCGGGCCCTCCTGGAACGCTGCGCCGGCATCGCGGGCGTAGCGGCGCCCCGACACGCACTGCCAATCCCCGTGGCGGAGCTGCTGAGCATGGCGACCGAGCTCGTGGCCGGGATGACCGGGACGCGCCCGCTGTTTCCGATGACCGGGATTCGGATGATCAAGCATGGCCAGGCGGTCGACATTCGCCGGGCCCGGGAGGAGCTCGGCTACCGGACAACCTCGCTGGACGAGGCCATCAGACGGGCCTTCGACTGGTACCGTCAGGAAGGATACCTGTAAGGCCGGCGTGCCGGGCACGGCTGCCCTATGCGGCCCGGCGGTCCGAGTCTGAAGCTGGGTCCACTGCTGCGCCGTCGGCCGTTCCGGCGCGCGCACCTGCCGCCTGGTCCGCGCCACGGCCTGCGTCCGTGCCTGCGTCCGTGCCTGAGTCCGTGGCTGAATCCGTGGCTGAATCCGTGCCCGCGTCTGCGCCTGAGTGCGTGCCCGCGTCCACTTCGGGGTAGTAGTAGTCGAGGCAGACCGGGCACAATCCGTGGCTGACCGGGGTGGGAGCCTTGGCCAGCCAGGCGGGGATCCAATCCCAGCGATTGGCCTCCGCGGGGCACTCCACGCGCCGGCAGTGGGCGCACTGGTGCACGATTCCGCCTTCGTCGGCATACATGCCGGTGTCCGGCGGATGCGAGCGGCGAACGAGGGGATCGTGCGGCGCGTCGACGAGCACGGAATTGACGATCAACAGGCCGCAGCGGTTGCGCAGCGGATAGACGCGCTGATGGAAGCGCCGGAAGTTCTCCGCGCTGGAGCACTCATATTCATGCTCCCAGACCTGTTGGTCTCGCAAGCATCTCTCCAGAGCCGTGCGGTAGAAGCCGGCCAGGCAGGCAGGCAAGACATCGAGCCACTGGCATCCCAGACCCCAGTACTTCTCGATCGTCCTGCGGGCCCCGTTGTCCTCGGCGAAGCGAAGGTAGGCCTCATTGTGATAGGCCAGCCGGAATTCGAGATCGAGCGCATAGATCGAACCGGTATGCGCATCGAGTTCGGTGCGGTCGAATCCCGCCAGGCGCTCCGCGAATTCATCTCGGCAAGCGGCCATGTTGAAGCCTCCCTCCGTGGCGTGGTTGCATGTGCCCCTGGCCTCAGACATCGGCGTCTGCCCCACAACGCTTGAAGACCCATCCGGGATTTCAGCACGGTGGTTGATCTCACACCTGCACCGGGATATCCCCCGTAGATGGGGATCCACATCCGGCGGGTCAACTCCACCTGCTGCGCTCCGGTCGGACGGCAGGCAGAGGAGGCCGGACCCCGGGGTCCAAGACCGCAGCCGACCCGAGACCCCGCCGCCAGCCGGACTGACCGGTGGCTGTACTCCGAGGGTTGTGGCACGAAGATTGGTGGTGCCTGCGGCGGGTGGGTCCATTGTCGCGGGGGTTGCCTGTGATGGGGCCGTTCTCCCGATTCCGCCTCGTCCTCCGAATCACAACTCCTACAATTGGTTACAGATCCAGCGGGCTCCGGGGCCGCCAGCACCAATCTTCGGGCCACAACCCTGGCCGCACTGGCGATGTGGCTCAGCCCCGCCAGCGGCCCCAGGCCACCCGGACTCAGCAATGCAACCAAGGATCCGATCATTAGAGCAGGGAACCAAGCATGCCACGACGCGGAACCGAGGGGGCAGCCACCGATGAAGAAACGGATCCTGTTCGTCGACGATGACGTGAACCTGCTGGCCAGCTATCGGCGGCAGTTCGGACGGCGCTACGAAGTTCAGGTCGCCGCGGGCGGGGACGACGGACTGACGCTCCTGAAGAAGGGCCCGTGCGCCTTGGTCGTGGCGGACATGCACATGCCCGGGATGAACGGAATCGAGTTCCTGAATCGTGCCCGCCAGCTCTCGCCCGACACCGTCCGAGTCATGCTCACCGGTGCGGCCGATCTCTCGACGGCGGTCAATGCGGTCAATCAGGGCAACATCTTCCGCTTCCTGACCAAGCCCTGTCCGCGTGACACGATCGAAGCCACCCTCCGCGCCGGATTGGAGCAGTACCGGCTGATCACGGCCGAGCGCGAGCTGCTCGAGCGCACGCTGCGGGGCAGCGTGTGGACGCTGGTCGAAATCCTGGGTCTGGTCAATCCCAGGCTCTTCAGTCGCGCCACGCGCCTGCGCGGGTACGCGCGCCATGTCCTCAAGGAGATGAAGGTCTCTCAGGGCTGGCGCTACGAGCTAGCCGCCATGATGTGCGAAATCGGCGCCGTCACGTTGCCTCCCGAGTTGCTCGAGCGGGTGGAGAAGGGGGCCGCTCTCGCGCCGGACGAGCAGAAGCTGTATGCGTCGCATGCCCGGGTGGGCGCGGACCTGCTCGGCGGCATCCCCCGCCTGGAGCCGATCGCCGACATGATCCAGGGGCAGTTGACCGGCACCGTGGACTTGGAGCGCCGGAAATCAGAAGAGGCCGATTCCGATTCGGTGGTCTTCGGAACCCAGCTCCTGAAGACGATCCAGCGCATCGATGCGCTGGTCGAAGGCGGCCTGCCGCTGGCCGACGCAATCAGCGAGCTCGAGAGCGGCGACAACGGGTGCAGCCTGTCGGTCCTGAGTGCCTTGCGAGCCTCTCTGGCCGGGCAATCGCAGAAGGTCGTGCGCTCTCTGTATGTCGCTGACGTGCCCATCGGGGCAGTCACCGACGAGGACGTGCGCACCCTGGATGGAACCCTGCTGCTTCCCAAGGGCCAGGAGATCACCGCAACCGCGCTCGCCCGGCTTCAAAACTTCGTGGCCGGGATCGGAGTTCGGGAACCGTTCCGTGTCCGCCTGGCAGCGGACGCCGAACAGGGGACATCCGGTACGGAATCGGTGGACAACAATTCGGCTGCGGCATGAGATAAGTCCTGTCCGCGGAGATGTCCGTTGGGAGCCGCGCCACATGGATGTCCGCAGAGATGTCCGTTGGGAGCCGCGCCACATGGATGATCGCAGAGATGTCCGTTGGGAGCCGCGCCACATGGATGATCGCGGGCGCCTGACGTTGCTTTCCATCGGTCGGAACGAGTCCGCCTTGGACGGCCCTCA
The DNA here is from genome assembly GCA_964417675.1 of uncultured bacterium. Classification (GTDB taxonomy): domain Bacteria; phylum Eisenbacteria; class RBG-16-71-46; order CAIMUX01; family WJJG01; genus CAYQJL01. The sequence goes on from CAYQJL010000163.1 coordinate 5,005, forward strand.
CGACGATCAGGCCGCATCGTCCTTCTTGCGGCGTTCCGCGCGGGATGTCTCCTGGTCGATATGCTCCAGAAGCACATTCAGATCAGCCGCCGCGCCGTCAATGACGATCGCTCCGGACTCATCGCGATCGATGGCGGTGATCCCCGGATGCTCCTCTTCCAGCCGCTCCAGCACGTTTGACTGATTCTTCAGCACGCTCAACATACGCCGGCTACCCTCCAGTAGCTGCTTCTGCTGCAGCGCCTGGCGGATCGTGATGGCCAGCTCGCTGGGATTGCACGGCTTCGTCATGAAGCGGAAGATGCTGCCTTCGTTGATGGCCTTGATGGCGGTATCCAGGCTGGCGTGGCCGGTGAGCACGATGCGAACCGTATGCGGGTACTCCCGGTGGACTACCGCCAGGAACTCGGTGCCGGACATGCCGGGCATCTTCTCATCCGAGACGACCACGTCGATCGGGGTGGTGGCCAGGATGTCGAGCGCGTCGCGGGCCGACCCGGCGGTGTAGATATCAAACTCCTCGCGGCGCAAGGTGCGCTGAATGGCCTTGGCAATCCGCGGCTCGTCATCGACCAGAAGCACATTGGCTCTCATGATCCGTCTCCATTCGATTCTACCGCCGGCGCCCTAGGCACAGCGGCGATGGTCTTCAGAATACTCCAGGCTGCAGTGCGTCAGAACCTCAGCCGCGCGGTCGATCCAGAACGGCAGGCGGTCCAGGACCCCGATCGAATCCAGGTACTCTTCGTCGATCAGCACCTTACCCGACGGGGGCGTGGGGCCGCCGGGAAGCGTCCCCGCGCACTCCAGCACATGCGCCACATGAACCGCCACGATGGACCCGAAGCGCGGCACGCCGCTCCGGCCGGGATGGCGGTGGTAGGCGGCGATTTCGAGAATGACCGCCGGCATCGCCCAGCGGGCCAGCAACGCCGTGCCCGCGATCACCGGCGGCGCCCACTCCTGTCCTCCGATGGCCAGCGGATCCCGGGCGTCCGTCACCAGGGAGCCCACGTCATGAAGCAGACTGCCGGCCAGCGTATCCTCAAGCACCACGGGTCGCGCGCGCTCGCAGCGGCAGATCTCCCGCGCCATGAGCCCCACACGCACGGCGCGGACCCAGGCCGCTTCACACCGCGAGGCATCCCCTTCCACCTGTGTGCATTGCGAGAAAGCATGCTGAGCCGCGAGTGCTTTCGCCACCAGATTCAGGCCGAGCCGTCTGCAGGCCTGACTCGGATCCGCATCCGGTTGCCCGGCGGCCGGCAAGACGGCCTGGGCCAGCTGCAGGATGCGACGTCGAGCGGCCTCGTCTTCCAGCACCGCCTCGGTCAATGCCGTCAGGCACTCCTCGGCGTCGCTCACATTGCGCAGTACCCGCTCGTACACCGGCGGCCGGGTGGGAAATTCGCCGCACTTCGTCAGCGCGGTGTGCCCCGCTGCGTTGCCCACCAGCTCTTGCAGGGCGACGGTCCGCGCTATAGCCTCCCTCAGATCCGCGGCGCCGCAAGGCTTGGTCAGGTACTGATGCACAGGTCCCACGGCGCGCAGGACACTCTCCTCCTGGGATTCTCCCGAGAGGGCGATGCGCACCATCTGCGGATAGCGCTCCATGACCCGGCCCAGCAGTTCGGCCCCATCCATGCCCGGCATGCGCATATCCGAGACGATGACTCGGCAGGGAACCTGCTCGAGCAGCGCGAGCGCCTCCGGGCCGCTGCCCGCGAAGTGCATCTCCCATTCGGCGTGCATCCCGTGCAGCATGCGCCTGAGGCCCTGCAGGACCCTCGGTTCGTCATCGACAAAGAGCATGTGTTGCTTCACGACTCCATCTCCATCGGGATGGCGGTTGCTTGCCGCCCGTGTTCATCCGGCCCTAGGCGGCATGTTCGGCATCTTCGTCGTCTAGCCTCCGGCAGAGGCGCTCATACTCCTCCAAACGCTCTGTGACGCCCACCGATTGCAGATAGGCCTCGTCGAAGTTGCGCGCGAGTCCCCGACCCCCTCGGGGGTCGATGTGTTGGTCGAATACATCCGCCAGGTGGACCGCCGTCAATGCGGTGAACTGCTGCTCGGCAATGCCCCCGGGCGCGTGATGGAAGGCAACCGCTTCCACAAACGGATCCGGCAATCCCCACAGGCCCAGCAGGTGGGCGCCGACCTGGGCATGATCGGCTCCCAGGAGCTGCTGCTCGGCCGCGACATCCGCAATGCCCTCGGCATCGGCGAAGGCCAGCACCTGCTGGTACTCATCCGGCATGTTCGTGGCCAGGATCAACTTGCCCACGTCATGGAGCATTCCGGCTCCAAACGAGTTGTCGGTGATGGCGCCGGGCATCCCCTGTGCCTCGCAGATGCCCTGCGCGTAGCGTGCCGTGCTCATGCTGTGGCGCCAGAGCGTGTCGATGGAGAAGGTCCCCGTCTGCTCGGCGTCGAACGAGGAGAAGACCTGGATCGACAGCACCAGATTCTTGACCGTATCAAGACCCAGCAGGTTGACCGCGTGGGTGGGGTTCGAGACATGCCGTCGCAATCCGAAGAACGCCGAGTTGACCATGTGAAGGATCTTGGCGGTCATGCCGACGTCATTGGAGATGATCTCTCCCACCCTCTGGATGGAAGGCTGTTCACTCTCGAGCTCCTCGATGATCCGGGCATAGAGCGTGGGCCGGCTGGGAATGGTCTTGAGCTGACTGGTCAACTCACTGAGCTTCTCGCACTGGAGCCGGTCGCGCAGCGAACAAACGCGATGGATCGTACTCTTCAGCGCCTCGGACTCGCACGGTTTGGAGAGGTACTGATGCACGGGGCGCACCGAACGCAGGATGAGCTGTTCATCGGCCTGACCCGAAAGGGCCAGGCGCGCGACTTGCGGGAAGCGAATCATGACCTCGGTCAGAAGCTGGGCACCGTCCATGCCCGGCATTCTCATGTCGGAGACGACGACATCGAAGGGGTTCTGCCCCAGCAGCTCCAGGGCTTCGGCGGCATTGGAGGCGAACTGCATCTCCCATTCCTTGCGCATGCTGCGCAGCATGCGCTTCAGGCCATCGAGAACCTTCAGCTCGTCATCGACGAAGAGAATTCGGCGGTTCATTCTCTCACCTCATGGGCTGGGCGTTGACTCGCAGGAACTGCCCGGTTCCCCGGTGGATCTATCGGCATCAGGCCGCTGCTGCTTTGCCTCCGTTCGAATCGACCGGAAGACGGATGACGAAGGTTGTCCCCTGGCCCGGCTGCGTTTCGAAGGCCAGTGATCCGGCATGCTTGTCCACGATGGCGGCGTAGGTGATGGCCAGGCCTTGGCCGCTGCCCTTGCCGACATCTTTGGTCGTGAAGAATGGTTCGAAGATGCGTTCCTGGATCTCGGCCGGGATCCCCCCACCGTCGTCGGCAACCCGGATTTCCACCCAGGGCCCGTCGGATCGCGTACTGATCTGAATCCGGCCCATGGCGTCGGGGGTTTCGGCACGTCGTTCGGCGATCGCATCGGCGGCATTGACAATCAGATTGAGAATCGCCTGGTTGAACTCACCCGGATGACAGGGAATCTGCGGGAGGTTCGGATCCAGATCAGTCGTCAGCTGGGCCACATACTTCCAGTGATGCGTCGTCACCGTGATGGTGCTCTGGATGGCCTCGTTGATCGAGATGATCTGCTTCTCTTTGGTTCCCGGATGCGAGAACTCCTTCATTGCCCGCACGATCGTGCCGATGCGCTCCAGGCCTTCTCTGGCCTGCTCGAGGGCCAGGGGTATCTCCGCTTCAAGAAACTCGATGTCGGCTTCTTCCAGAAGGCTCTCGATCCGCGCCTGGATCGCGGCGACCTGCTCGATACTATCGGGGCGATCGGCCGTGGGCTCCGGCCCGGGCCTCGCGGGGCCGGGCCTTTCGGGGCCGGGCCTCTCGGGGCCGGGCCTCTCTTTCGCCAGGACGCGCAGGGCCGTGACGAGAGCCCGGATATCGTTCATGGCATCCTGCAGGAAGTGCACATTGTCGCTCACGTACTGCGAGGGGGTGTTGATCTCGTGGGCGATGCCGGCCGCCAGCTGACCGACCGATTCCATCTTCTGGGCCTGCATGAGTTGCTGCTGCAATGCGCGGCTGCTGGTGAGGTCGGTGATGATGAGCAGCATGCCGCGGGATTCCAGTTCGTCGGAAATGAGCGGGGCCGCGCGCACGTGCGCCGGGAAGACCCGGCCGCCGCGCGTCCGCAGCTCGAGCTCGGCCTCCCACTTCTCCAGCCCCCCCAGATCCTTGTGGAGACGCCGGAGCGCATCGGTGGAGGTGAAGATCACCTCGAGGCCCTCCGCGTTGATCGAATCGAGGGTGTGCTCGAGCAGATGGCCGAAGGCCATGTTCAGATAGCCGGTGCGCCCCTCGCGATTGGCGATCAGCACCGCGTCGGTGGCGTCGTCGAGAGCGGCTTGAACCCGGGCCAGGGCCTCATTGGCCTGTTTCTGGGTCGTCACGTCGACCGCCGAGCCCACGATGCCCGCAATCCGGCCGCTGCCATCGCGCAGCGGCGACTTGCTGGTCAGATACACCGCCTCGGTCCCGTCGGACAACGGCACCTTCTGTTCGACGTTCATGGCGTGTTCGCCGCTCGCGATCACTAGTTCGTCGCAGGCCGCCAGCGGCGTCTGCCCCTCGAGGGTAAGTCCGAGTTCCTCCCCCTTGCGCCCGATGATCTGCTCCGGGGAGGACAGCCCGCACACGTTGAGCATTGCCGGATTGCAGCCGGCATACTCCTGCCGGAGGTTCTTCCAGTAGACCGGGTAGGGCAGGGCCGCCAGAATGCACTCCTGCAATCGGACCTTGCTCAGCAACGCCTGCACACGCTGGGCGCAGGCGAGTTGCTGGGCTGCGATCTGCGCCAGCAGCTCCGCCTCCTGCGCGAACTCCTCTCCCGGATCGTGGGGAGAGTGGATCCGCAGTTCGCCCAGATTCGCCGCCGGATCGTCCTCCGGCCGATCCACTCTGGGAATCGGAACCATCCACGGATGGTGGTCTTCTTCGGGCTCGGCGCCCGCGGCGGCGGCCAGGTATACAGGACAGTGGGATGTTGGATCTTCGAAGGAGTCGACGCCCGACATCCGGGGAATCTCCTCCCGCATCCCGGGCGGGAGCACCCCGGGCGGGAGCACCCCGGGCTGGAGCACCCCGGGCGGGAGCACCGCGGCCGGGAGCACCGCGGGCAGGTCCAACCCACGCAACCAGACCTGGCAGTAGCTGCCCGGGTGAGCGGCAACCAGGGCCGCCGCGATCCAGTGCAGCTTCTCTCCCAGGGCGGCCTCCTCATCCCGCAGGCACGCCAGAAGGGCCGTCAACCGTTGCATGCGGGCCGCCGCCGACTCTATCTCGCCGGCGGCCTTGCTCTCGGACTCGTCGGTGTCCAGGACTTCAAGGCACTCGAAGGCGCCGACCACCTCGTTCGATTCGTCGCGGATCGGGATGGCGTGGGCCCGGCAAGCCACATGGCACCCGTCCTCCCGCTGGAGAGAACGCCGCCAGGTGGCGGCTGGCTCGCCCTCACGGAGGCGGCGCAGAGGACAGGCCTGGGAGCTGCAGGACTCATCGGGAATGATCTCGTAGCATGGCCTCGAGATGAGCTCTCGCGCCGAGAGGCCGGTGAGGAGTTCGAACGCTCGGTTGACCTGCAGGATGGTTCCATCCAGATCAACGAAGCAGGTCGCGAGCCTGGACCCGTGAAACACCTGATCTGTCAGATTGCCCATGATCATGCTTTGCGCGCCAGCGGCTCCCCATGAACGCTTCTCACTTTGGCTTCCGCAACGACTCGTTCGGGCGCGAGACGCAAGCCAGCCCCCCCCGAGATTCATGATTCCGCCCCGCTTCGGCGTGTGCAAAGAGATCGGCAGCTGCAGGGAACAACATTACATGCCCCGCTCTGGGGACGGATCGGGAGGAGCGGCTCGTCGCGGCCTGTGGATTCCACCGGCGACCACCCGCGCGCCGGCCGGGGCATGGATGCCTATCGGTCAGACAAACGGGCTGGGCTCTCAAGAGCCCAGCCCGTTTGTGGTTGCGCGAATCGTAGGGAATCGTGCCGAATCTACCGCAGGACCATCACCTTCCCCGAAAGGGACTGCTTGGCCGCATCCAGACGGTAGAAGTACACGCCGCCGGTGGCGGGCGCGCCGGCCTCATCCCGGCCGTCCCAGGTCAGATTGTGGTAGCCGGCCTCAATCTGTCCCGCGGCAAGCGTCCGGACCAGGCGCCCGCTCATGTCGTACACGCCCAGATGGGCCGGTCCCGACTGCGGCAGCCCGAAGGCGATCGTGCTCGCGCCGTGCAGCGGATTCGGCGTGGCCGGCGCCAGCGACATGTGCGCCGGAATGCCCGTGCGATCCCCCACATCGGCATAGTCGGCGGTCGTCACCGTCACCGGAATCATCATGCGGCCGCCGTTGGACTTGATGTCGATCCCGCCCTGATGGGTTCCGGGGCTCATGTTCTGGGTGTTGATCAGAACCTCGACCTCGATGGCCTCACCGGACGGCACCTCGAAGACCGACGGAGTGAACGTCATCCACGGGTCGATCGAGAAGGGGCGCATCGACAGAATGCACTCGAGCACCGAACCTTCCATCCCCAGGTTCGAGATGGTCAGGATCTCGGTCTGTTGCTCGCCCAGGGGAATGTAGCAGACGAACTCGCCCGGCTCCGCGACCAGCGTCGGGATCAGCGGCTCGCCCACCGTCAGCTCGGCCACGAAGACGTTGCTGTTGAACGCCGAGATCGTCAGCGTCACGGAATCCTCGGGCAGCGTACCGACCACCTCAATCTGGGCATAGCCGTTGGCGTCCGTGAAGGCCGAACCGAGGTAGATCCCGTCGGCGCTCAGCCCGCACAGCGCACCGGCCACGCCCGCAACCGTCAGGCTGTAGGTGCCGGCTTCCGGATCGATCGAGTCTTCATAATCGACCGCGAGATCGAACGGCGTATCGGTCCGCATCCGCAGGGAGGGGTCGCCGAACACGTGCCAGTTGCGGAATTCGTTGACGCCGTTGCCGCCGTATTCATCCATCATCTGGCAGGAACCGCTGAAGCAGAGCGCCCCCCAGGTGAACTTCTCCTCGCCCACCAGCAGGTCGGTCGTTTCGTCCTGCGCGGCCATCGGCGGCGCCCACTGCTGGTTGACCGTGGAAGCATACATGCCCACCGCGCCGGTCGGCACGCCGCCATCGCTGGCCTGCAACCAGGCTTCGGCGAAGCAGGTGTTGCTGTAGTGGAACGCCCCGTTGACGCAGGCCACCGACACGATCGTGGGCAGCATGTTGTGATTGGTCAGCGCGTTGACGTGATTGACGCTGAAACCGGTCGTCGACCAGGAGGTCGAACTGCCGTGTCCACAGTAGTTGATGAAGGAGCGTCCGTTGTTGACCGCGGCGGCGACCTGGGCCGCCGTGGCGCCGGTGGTCGCGTAGAGTCGGTCCACCTCCGTGTAGGTGAAGTTCAGCAGGTCGACGCGAATGTTGTCCATATGCACCCAGTCGGCCTCGCCGTCATCCCCGATGCCGGCGCCCTCGGCCGAGGCCACTCCGATGCCCTTGTGATACCAGGCACCGCCGGCCATCGGCAGGGACTCGTACTCGACGAACTTCTGCACCTGCAAGGCGACCTGGCCGATGTTCTGCGCGCTGAGACGGCCGATGAAGATGTCCGGGTAGTTGTCGTTGCCGGCCACCAGCGAGTACATCGGATCCGCCGGTGCGCCCGCGTTGGTCAGATACGGCATCTGGGCCGCGTCGCCGACGAGCAGCACGAAGGCCAGATCGTGCGTGTCGTAGTAGTTCTGGATGAAGGCCTTGACCTGCGTGGCCGAGGAACCGACCTCGGAGAGAAGCAGCAGGTTGGTGGGAACGCCCATCTGGTTCTTCCACTCCACCAGCGGCGTCATCGCCGTGGCAAAAGAGTCGTAGCAGATGATGATCAACTCACCGACTTCATCGATCGGCGCGTAGCGGCCGAAGTCACCAAGGCCGTAGTTGACGAAGTGGGTGGCATAGAGCTTGTCGAACTCCGGATGGCAGGCATCCGGGACGCCGCCGACGCGGTCGATCACATTGATCGCCCCGGCACCCAACGGCACGACCTCGACCTCGACGTGGTCGTAGACCCGCAGCGTGTGGGTGGCTGGGTCATACTGCACGGGATGGATCGTGATCACAGCGCCGCGATAATCGCGCAGGATGTAAGGCTCGCCGATCTCGGCCAATTCGGACGGGAAGAATCCCGACTGCTGATAGACATCACCGAACGTGTAGGCCACGCTGGCCGGATCGATATCACGCGTCAGGCTTCCCTTCGAGGGCACGACATCGATGCCGGTGAACTCCTGATAGCTCGAGCTCACCACGCGCAGGCCCATCTCCATGTCGTCCGGAATGATGACGCTGCGGCAGATGGTGGGAAGCTCGGGGCTGCCGGCCACGAGCAGCTTGCTCTCCTTGCCGAGCGTCACCGAGTAATACACGGCCTCGCCGATGGCGACCTCTTCGAGTTCGAAGCCCGAAAGACGATAGTCGAGCGTGATGGTCTGCAGACTCTGATTCACCACCTGGACGCCCACCACCTCACCGCCGTCATTGGATCCCGCGGTGAGAGACACAAACGTGCCGGCACCCGCGGCGCCGGCCAGAAGCAGACCCAGAATGGAGAGGAGGAAGAGGGCTCTGAATCTCATGACACACTCCCTGGCGGCTTGCTCCTGGGAAACCAGACGGTACCGCCGATTTTGGTCGTCCTTGTCCTGTGCTGTCCGTCAGCTGCCAGCCGGGCTTGATCGCACCAAGCTTGGATAGACAGCAAAATTATAGCACAATCGCGCCGCAGGCCGGCACCTAGAAAAGTCTAGCTTGTGAGTGGAGATTTCTGCCTGCCCGGGGCAAACGATTCGCCGGGTCCCTCTTACCCCAACGGATCCTCCAAACGGGAGCCGCCGCAGGCCGCCACGGCTATCGCAGGATCACAACCCGCAGGGCCGTCCCCGGCCCAACCCCTTGCCCGGTCTGCCAGCGGGCGTAGTAGGCGCCGGCCGCCACGGGCTGCTTTCGCAGATCCCGTCCGTCCCAGGTCAGCAGCGATGCCCCCACGGGCGTCCCGGCCCGGTGGACGCAACGCCCGTGTACATCGTAAATGGCCAGGACGCCGCCGGATGCGGGCGGGTGGCTGATCTCGAACCGGACCGCTTCGGTCACCGGCCCCGCGGCGGGGAGCCATGCGGGATTGGGCGAGCGCAGCCGCAGGTGCGCGCTCCTCCCGGGCAGGCCCGCCGCCGTGGCGTCCCCGGCCGGAGCCTCGCTCGGATCCCCGTCATAGACCACGTACACCACACTGCCGATCCCCTCCTCGGCCGCGCTGACGAACACCCGGCCGCTGCATTCCTCGGCCACGCAATCATACGCGGATCCCGGCAACGTCAGGTTCTCCACGACCGTGTGCTGGGGCCCGATGACACTCAGGTACCGGCCATTACAGATGTAGGCATGCTGGCGGGCGCGGTTGACGGCCACGCCGCCGGGGTAGTCCGGGAGGCTGCCCCCGCCCACGATCGCCAGCGTCTGGCCGTCGACCACCTGGTAGCCGTAGCAGTTCACGGCCGCCACGTAGACAAGGTTCCGCACCGGATCGACGGCCAGCTGGTCGAACTCGCAGAAGCCCGACAGCGACACCGAATCCAGAATCTCGTGCGTGCTGCCATCGAGCATCCACAACAGGCCCCACCAGGTCGTGACATAGATGCGATCGGTCGCTTCATTGACCGCCACATCGAGCGCATGGAAGCCGAAATCGATCGATTTTATCACCGTGCCGGTCGTGATGTCGTAGACGGCAAGATCCTCGCTTCCGTAGTTGGCAACGTAGATCCGCTCCCGGTCCGCGCGCATGCACAGCCCCCAGGGCAGTGTGCCCACCTGCGCTTCAGCGAGAATCTCGCCGCTCTGGCCATCGAACAGAAGCAGGAGTCCGCGCTCGCTGGCGACCGCCGCCACCAACGAATCGCGCTCCCGGGCGGCGATGTCCGTGATCCGGTAGTCGGCGTCATAGACCCGCGAACTCGATCCGAACCAGGGCGCCATCCTGTGCACCGAGTTGCCGCGGCCGTTGGCGACCAGCAGCTGCGCGTGACCCATCGGTCCGGACTCGGATCCGACGTGCGGCGCAAGGGCCACATCCGCCGCGTGGATGCGCAGGCGGATCGCGGCCGAATTGCCCAGGGAACCGCTGTCGAAGGCGCTCAGGTCGTCGCTATCGTGATTGGCGGTGTAGACGCGGCCGCTCCCCGGCGCGATCGCAATGCCTTCGGGCCCCAAACCCAGCGGACGCCAGAGCGCCAGGGGGCCGTCGGCGTTCAGAACCGACAGGTCGTTGCCATCCCGGTTGGTGACGTAGGCCAGGTGGGTCTCGGGATCGACGGCCACGCTGCGTGGGCTCTCGCCCACCGGATAGGTCGCGAGCACGGCATGGGTCGCCCCGTGGATCACGCTGCAGCTATTGTCATCGCGGTTGACCACATAGACGAGATTCAGAGCCGGATCGATGCCGAGGCCCAGCGGATAGGCACCCACCGGGATCGTCGCGATCGTCTGATCGATCGTGGCGTCGATCACGCTTACGGTCCAGTCGCTCAGGTTGGTCACGTAGATCCGTTCGGTGACCGGATTCACGCGCACCTGCTCGGGATAGGCGCCGACCGGGATCGTGGTCAGCAGGCCGCCGCCATCGGCCGCCAGCACCACGACGCGCGCATTCGTCCGATCGGTGACATACAGCTTGCCGGCTCCGGACGCCGGCTCGTACACGCACACATCCCGCAAAGACCCGTCGATGGGCACCACGTGGATCTCTTCCAGGGTGGCCGCATCCACGATCGAAAGGGTGCCGCCGGAACTGGCCACATAGACGCGGGCGCCATCCGCACTGACGTCCAGTCCCTTGGGATAGGGCCCCGTGATGGTCCCGGAACCGACGATCGAGTCGCTGGCCGAGTCGATCGCGATCAGCGCGTGGGGCCCCTGGATGCAGGAGACGTAGACCCGCCCGGTGGCCGCGCAGGCGGCGACCGCCCAGGGGCTCGCCCCCAGTTTCGGATCGTCGAGCCGGTAGGTATCGAGCAGCAGAAGCGACGCCTGCGCATTCGGCGCCAACGGCCAGGCCGCGAGCAGGAATCCCAGGCACACGATCACCGACAACAAACGTAGGGCGCCCATGGCAGATCCTCCTTCGATGATGCGGCAATTATACCACATCCGATCGGCTTGCCTCGCCGAAGCGGCTGGCGGCTAGCGGCCGGCGGCCGGCTGGCCCGCACGGACGCCTAGCCGCCTGGCCCGCACGACCACCTGGCCCGCACGACTGCCTGGCCCGCCCGGCCGCCTGGCCCGCACGACCGCGTGGGGCAGACCGCCGCTCTCAGCGGCTCCGGTCCAGGCCCCGGTAGCTGATCGCCTCGCTCACATGATCCTCGCGCACCTGCTCGCTGGCGGCCAGGTCCGCGATGGTCCGTGCGATCCGCTGAATGCGATGGAAGGCGCGCGGACTCAGACGCAGGCGCGACATGGCCATGCGCAGCAGACCCAGCGACCGCGTATCCAGGACGCAGTGGCGCCGGATCTCGCCCAGGCGCATCTCGGCGTTGCGCGACGCGACGCTGCCCTCGACAAAGCGCGCCCGTTGCCGTTCCCAGGCCGCCAGCACCCGGCCCCGGATCACCGCGCTGTCCTCGGCCGGCGGGAGCAAGGCCAGCTGCCGGAAGCCCACCGCGGCCATCTCCACATGCAGATCGATCCGGTCCAGCAACGGTCCCGAGATGCGCCCCAGGTACCGGGTCACGGCCGATTCCGGGCAGCGGCACCCGCCCTGCGGATCCAGGCGACGCCCGCAGGGGCAGGGATTCATGGCCGTGATCAGCTGAAAGCGGCTCGGGAAGCTGGCCTGAAATCCGCTGCGGGCAATGATCACCTCGCCGGATTCGAGCGGTTGACGCAGCGCCTCGAGGGTCCGCCGTCTGAATTCGGGGAGTTCGTCGAGGAACAGAACCCCGCGATGGGCCAGGGTCACCTCGCCCGGCCGCGGAGGGCGCCCCCCGCCGATCAGCCCCAGGTCGCTTACGCTGTGATGCGGCGCCCGGAAGGGCCGCTCGGTCCACAGGCCCATCCCGGGCTTGTGCAGGCCGGCGATGCTCTGAACCTGCGTGACCTCGATCTGCTCGCGGCGCGACAGCGGCGGCAGGATGCCCGGCAGCCGCTCCGCGAGCATCGACTTGCCCGTGCCGGGCGACCCCAGAAGAAGCAGATTGTGGCCGCCGGCCGCGGCGATCTCGAGCGCGCGACGGGCGACGGCCTGCCCGCGCACGTCGGCCATGTCAACCGATGCCCGATAGCCCCCGACCGCGCCCGCGTGGCGTGCCGGCTGCAGCGGCGTCACCCCCCGGGGACCCTTGTCCAGGAGATCCCAGATCCCGCGCAGGTCCCCGACCTCGCCCACCGGAGTGCCCTCGGCCTCGGCGGCCTCGCACCCGTTTCCCTGCGGCACGATCAGCATTCGCGGGACAGGACGCCGTCTGGCCTCGAACAGCGACATCGACAGCACCCCCCGGATCGGACGCAACCTCCCATCCAACCCCAGTTCGCCCGCCCAGGAGAAGCCCGGCAGATGGGTGTCCGGAGCCTGCCCCGAGGCCACCAGAATCCCGATCGCGATCGGCAGATCGAACGAGCCGCCGGCCTTCGGAAGGCCCGCCGGAGCCAGACTGACGGTGATCTTCCGGTCCGGAAAGCGAAATCCCTGGTTGCGCAGGGCGGCCATGATCCGTTCCCGGCTCTCGCGGACCACCGGGTCGGGCAACCCGACCAGCACCAATCGCGGGAAGGAACTCCTCACCTGATCCACTTCGACTCGCACCGGCTGGGCATCGATCCCGACCAGCGCATAGGTGTGGACGATCGCCAGCATGCCCCCTCCCGCTTCGGTCCCGGCCGACCCGCCCCCCTTCGACGGGCAGGCAGCATCACCTGGGGATGTAGCAGGACAAGGGCCAGAGCCTTCAGGCGCGCAGGGGAGCCGGCGGATCCGCCGCTCTCTGGCGGGCTATCGAACCAGAAGCCAGAGCCCGAACAACATGAGTCCGGCACCCAGATAGCGCGGCGCGGTCAGCTTCTCCTCGAACAGAAAGAAGGACACGGCCAAAATGATGAGGTACCCGAGCGAGACCATGACGGGGTAGGCCACCGAGATGGGGATCTTCTTGAGGGCCTGGCTGTAGATGAGCACGTTCAGGCCGAAGCAGAGCAAACCCGCCACAAAATAAGGATTTAGGTACGTTGCCACGACCCCGGCCAGGCCGGTGCCCAGTGTGCCGGCGGCCGCGGCCTGCTCGGCGCGATTGGCGGCGAACTTGATCAGGAGATTGGCGGCCGCATTCAGCAGGAGGGCTATACTCAAGAATACATAGGCGTTCATCGCTGATCCCCCGCGCGGGTGGCAGATCGGACCCGGGGATGCTGTTCCCGAGCCGGCTCGGTCCCTATGGCCATATACGGCTCCCGGCACGTCGCGGCAAGCGATACCTGCCACGCAGGCTCCGCCCGGCTCAGGCTCGATCCGGTGGCGTGGGTACTTGATTGCGAACGCCCTTTGGGGTTAGGCTCTGCATTCTTGGATTCGGACGGCAGTTGAGTCCTGGGTCGCACTGTTCGGTCGGAATCATGCGATCCGGTAGGGAGGCGCTACGATGTCACGTTCGTTTGCCACCGCTTCGCTGAGGGGGCCGGGCGGTCGCAATGCCAGGGGGGGGTTCTACCTGGCGGCAGTCCTGCTGATGCTCATCTCCGCCGCCACCATCCTGGGCGGCTGTAGGGAGCACTCGCGTGGCGATCCTGTGAACCGGTATCACTACGAGCATTTCATCTCGGTGGCCTCTGATCGGGCCCATATGTCCATCCAGACCTACATCGGCCGCTCGCAATGGGAGGTCGGTTTCCGGCGCGAGGATCTCTATGACGGCGACCGGGACGGCAAGCTCAGCACGCCGGGACTCGACCGGGTGATCATCACCGACTACGTGGACATCGAGGATCCGCCGGATGAGGCGGTGCGGCGCTCGGGCGAGCTGCGCGACTACAATGCCCTCTTCCAGAACGTCCTGAAGGCATTCACGCGGGGCGAGGAGACCTTCGAGATCGAAGATCGGATCTACGAATTCCGCGTGTTGTCGGAGAACCTCGCCGGCGGGTCGGACCACGCTCTCGGATAGACATCCACCAGACGAAGGGATGCGCGGATGAAGGTCATCCTGGCCGGGTACAATCTCGACCATACCCTCATCGCGCGCTTCCGCCAGTACCTGGAGCAGACCGCGGCCGGCATATCGGCCGGCACCGCGGCCGGCATCTCGGCCGGCACTGCGCCCGGCACCGCGGCCATCACCCAGGCCGGCACCACGGCCGGCAGCACCACGGCCGGCAGCACCACGGCCGACCGCGCGGAGCGACCCACCGGCCCACCCTTTCGAGGCATGGACCCGCAGAGCCTCTCCCCCGAGACGATCTCGGCGGCCTACGCCCGCATCAGCCGCGATCCGCGGCCGATCCCGGATCTGCGCGCCCAGGCGATCGCCGATGTCGCCGCGGCCCGCAAGTCGAACCAGAGAATCATCTTCGGATTCGGCCACGCCAGCGTGGCCGAGCATGCGGTGTTCAATCTGGACGTCCTGGACATCTCGCGCATCGCCATGGAGGCCTTGGAAGCGAGTCGTCTGGCCTCGTTCACCGAGAAGTCCCAGCGCTACATCCGACTGGATCGCGATTTCGTCGTCCCCGCGGAGATCCGCGCCGCCGGGCTCGAGCGGCCCTTCCGTGAATTGATCCGCAAGCAGCAGGATCGCTATCAGACCGCCTACGAACGCCTCACCGAGTACCACCGCCGGCACCATCCGCAGGAGTGGGAGACCCGCTCCGGACGGCGCGATCTCGAGGGCGCCGCCAAGGAGGATGCGCGCTACTTCCTCTCGCTGGCGACCACCGGCCAGGCCGGTGTCACCCTGAATGCCCGCAGCCTCGAGGCCGCCGTCCGCCGCCTGGCCGCGGATCCGTTGCAGGAGTGCCGCCAGCTGGGCGAGGCCATCCATGCCGCGGTGCTCGAATCGGCCCCCTCACTGGTGCGCTATGTGGAAGCAACCGAGTACCGCCGCGACACCCCCCCCGCGATCGAGCGTTGGGTCTGCCGCCGTCGCGCAGCACAGCCAGGTGCCCGGGCCGCGGATGCGACGACCGCGGATGCGCCGGCCGGGGATGCGACGACCGCGGATGCGACGACCGGGGATGCACCGGCCGCGGATGCGACGACCGGGGACGCACCGGCCGCGGATGCGACGACCGGGGATGCACCGGCCGCGGATGCGACGACCGCGGATGTGACGACCGGGGACGCACCGGCCGGGGACGCACTGATCGGGCGCGGGCCGGACGGCCGCGCCCCCTTGGAGGAACCCGCCGCCCGGCTCGTCGGCGCTTCGGAAAACGGTGACGAGGTCCTGCTGACGGCCCTGGTGGCCGGTACCTGCCAGCAGAGTTGGGCGCAGGCCCAGGCCTGGGTCGCGACGCTGGACGCCGCGGGCCGCCGTGGTCTCATGCTCGAGAGCCTGCGGCGCCTGGACGAGCACGAGACGATCCTGCGGCAATTCGAGCTGCCGGATCTGACCTACGAGTTGATCCTGAGCGCGTCCTGCTTCGCGCAACTGAAGCGCCATCGTATGGCCACCTTGCTGCCCCTGGCCTACGACCCCGCCCTGGGCGCGACCGTGCCGCCGGCCTTCCGCGAGGTGAACCTGCTGGCGGAGTACCGCGACATCTGCGCCCAGTCCGAGAGCCTGTGCGAGCAGATTCGATCGCAGCATCGCGAGGCGGCCGCCTACATCCTGACCAACGGGCATCGCCGGCGCGTGATCTTCAAGGTCAACGCGCGGGAGCTCTACCACCTGGCGCGGCTGCGTCTGGACGCCCACGCGCAATGGGACATCCGCCGCCTGTCGCAGGAGATGATCCATCTGGCCCAGGAGGCGCTTCCTCTCACGCTGCTCATGGCCGGCGGCAAGGACCGCTTCGCTAAGCACAAGCGGCGCATTCTGGAAGAGAACGGGCAGGACTTCTGATACAGAGCGACCTTTGTCAAGTCCCTGTGGCGAGATTCGCTTCGCCACCCGGCGCGGCCGCGTCCGGGATCGCGCCCCCCGCCGCCTTCCAGGGCAGCGGGCCCCGTCCACGCCCCCACGCGATCGTGCCGCGCGCGAAGCCGACGGCGCGCTCGGCCAGCACATAGAACGTCGGCAGCACGACCAGGGTCAGCACCGTGCTGGTGGCCAGGCCGCCCATGATGGCGCGGGCCAGGGGGTAGTAGTACCCGCCGGAGAGATCGGCCTTCCCGAGAGCCAGCGGCGTGAGCCCGAGGATGGTGGTCGCGGCGGCCATGAGAATCGGACGGAAGCGATCGCTGCAACCGGTCAGGATGGCCTCTTCCCGCGAGCAACCCTGCCGCCGCAGGCGATTGATGTGGTCGACCAGGACGATGCCGTTGTTCACCACGACCCCGATCAGGATCACGATCCCGATCATGGCCATCACGTTGAACGGTGTGTTCGAGACCATCAGTGTCCAGATCACGCCCAGCGCCGCGAACGGGATGCACATCATGATGACCAGGGGATGGAGCAGCGATTCGAAGAGGGCCGCCATCAACAGGTAGACGCAGCAGAGCGCCAGCAGGATGTTGATCAGCATCTCATTCTGGCCGGCCTGCTCCTCCTGCAGCTGGCGGCTGAACGACCAGCTGTAGCCCGAGGGCAGATCCAGCGTGTTCATCACCCGCGTAACCCGCTCGGTGAGCGCGCTGAAGCGATCCCCTTCGTAGGCCCCGCGCACGGTGATGGCCGTCTTCTGCTGCTCGCGGTGGATGCGCTGGGCCCCCTTGCCCATTTCGAATCGGGCCACCTGCCCCAGCAGGATCGGACGGCCTTCCCGATAGCTGATCGGCAGCCGCGCGAGATTGTCGATCGTGCGCCGGTCGGCGGGCTCGAGCACGATGTCCATGTCGATCTCGCGCGACTCGCCCTGGAACTCCCGCAGCGGAATGCCGCGGAAGGTCAGGCCCAGGATGCTGGCCAGCGTGCGCGAGTCGACGCCGAACCGGCCGCCCTGTTCCCGATCCAGAATCACCCGCACCTCATCGGCGCCCTCCTGGATGTCGCTGCGCACATCCTCGAGCCCCTCCAGGGCGCTCAGGCGCCGCTGGGCCTCTCCGGCCAGTTCGCCGAGCCGCTCGGTGTCCTCGCCGAAGAGAGTGACCGCCATCGTCTTGGCGCCCGGACCCGACTCCTCTTCGGTGCCGAAGCGATAGGTCACCCCCGCGATCTCGGGCATCTGCTCGCGCAAGAACGCCCGCATCTCCTTGAGCTCGGCTTCGTTCAGGACATGCTCCTTGGGATAGAACAGGGCGAAGGCGGCGTGATTGTCGTAGTACCAGGCGTAGACCGATTCCACGCCGTGGCTCTCCCGCAAGGGCAGCAGGAACTCCTCGAGCTCCAGCACGCGCTCATGGACGGCATACAGATTGGTGTTGTCGCTGAATTCGAGCCAGAACTCGACCTCGTTGCGCTTGACCCCGCGATCGCCCATCGCCTCGGGCTCGAACCCGGTCACCTTCATGGCCATGACGGTCAGAAGGATGAAGAGCGGGATCAAGAGCAGGCCGGTGCGCATCGGATGGCTCACGGCGGTCCAGCGCAGGATCCGCAGGTAGCGCTGGCGCAAGGCCGTCAGCCAGCGGCTCTCCGGTTGCTTCTTCCTGGGCGCCGGCGTGCGTGCGGCCAGCAGCGGCACCAGGGTCAGGCAGATCAGCAGCGAGAAGACCAGTGTCACCGAGATCGTGACCCCCACCTCGCTCAGCAGCACCGTCAATTCATCGGCGTTCGAAAGCACGATCGGCGCGAACACGATGATCGAGGTCAACGTCGATGCGGTCACGGCCAGGCCCACCTCGCGGGCGCCGATCCTGGCCGCCGCCGGCGCGGCCAGGCCCTGCTCCTGCTTCCGGAAGATGGACTCCAGCATCACGATGGCGTTGTCGACCAGCATCCCGACCGCCAGCATCAGACCCATCATCGTGAGCACATTGAGACTGCGGTTGGAGAGATAGAGAAACACGCAGGCCGAGATGACGCAGAAGGGCATGGCGATCGAGGCGATCAGCGTGGTGCGCAACCTTCTGAGGAAGAGAAAGATCACGGCCACCGCCAGGAGTGAACCGATCACGCCGGCCTGGAACACGCTCTGCAGCGAGTTCTTGATCTCCGCGGCCTGATCGAAGAAGAAGACGACGTGGATGCCTTCCAGGGCCGGATCCCGCCGGATCTGATCGAGCACCTCGTGGAGCCGCTGCGACACCTCCACGATATTGGCGCCCGAAGCCTTCTGGACCTCGATGGCGATGGCCGATTCACCGTTGAGCCGCCGGAGATAGCCGTAGGAAGGTTCGCTGTAGTCGATCTCGGCGATGTCGCGCAGGCGCAGGCCGCTGGCCGACACCTGCAGGTCGGCGAGCTCCTCCAGGGAGCGGAACTGCCCGAGCGTTCGCACGGTCACGCGCTGTGTGCCGTGGACCACGCGCCCCACCGACAGGTCGATGTTGTTCGCGTTCAGCAGCGCGAACAGGCGCTCCACATGGATGTCATGCGCAATGATGGCATCCAGGCGCAGGTAGATGCGTATGCTCTTGGGCTGAATGCCGCCGATCTCCACACGGCCGACGCCCGCGACCCGCCGCATCGGATTGACGATCCGCCGCTCGAGCAGATCGTAGGCATTGGCCAGATCCCGTCCGGGCGCGCTGATCCTGCCGACCATGATGGGAATGTCATTGGAGTTGAAGGTGAAGATGAAGGTGTCCTTCACATCGTCGGGCAGCAGCGGGCGGACCTGCTCGAGCTTCTCCTTCACCTCCATGCGCAGCACGTCGACACTGCGCCCGAAATCGAACATGACCCCGACGAAGACGTTGTCCTGATCCGAATTCGAGAAGATCTGCTTCACATCGCCGAGGGTCGCCATGATCTCCTCGATCGGCCGGGCGATCTCCTTCTCGGCCTGCGCCGGCACGGCGTTCGGGTAGGGCACATACACGCCGATGAAAGGAAAGTCGACCTTCGGGAGGTAATCCATCTTCAGGCGCGTGAGGCTGACCCCGCCCAGGACCAGGATCGCCAGGGTGATGACCAGTACCGTGACCGGCTTGCGCAACGCGTGATCCGACAGGTTCATCGCCGCTCCCCCTTCCTACGGCTTGCGATCCACGGCGGCGTAGAGAACCGGGATCACGAACAGCGTCAGAAGCGTCCCGAACGCGAGCCCCCCGATCACCGCGATGGCCAGCGGGGCGCGCAGCTCCGCGCCCTGCCCCAGGCCCAGCGCCATCGGCAGCAGTGCCAGGATCGTGGTCAGGGTCGTCATGAGGATCGGACGCAGGCGGGCCCGGGCGGCCTCCCGGATGGCCGCCAGCTTGTCCAGGCCGGCGCGGCGGCGCTGGTTGATGAAGTCGACCAGCACGATCGCGTTGTTGACCACGATGCCGGTGAGCATGACCACGCCGATGAGCACCACGACGCTCACCGCCGTTGCGGTCACCGCCAGGGCCAGCAGGACACCGATGCCCCCCAGGGGAACCGTGAACAGGATGACCAGCGGGTGCAGGAACGACTCGAACTGGCTCGCCATCACGAGGTAGACCATGAAGAGCGCCAGAAAGGCGGCCAGGGCCAGGCTGCGGAACGAAGTGGACACCTCCTGGTTCTGTCCTCCCAGTTCGGCATACAGCGATGCCGGCGGGGGGCTGCTGCGCAGCAGCCGGGCCAGATCCCCACTGGCGCTGCCCAGATCCCGGCCGACCAGGTTGGCGCGAATCACCGCGGCCCGCTGCTGGCCGAGGTGGGTGATCTGGGACGGGCCGCGCCCGAACTCGATGTCGGCCACCGAGGACAGGGGAATCGGCACGCCCTCCACCTGGCTCACCACCAGATTCTCGACCTGATCGACATTCATCTCCCGCGCCTGGGCCGTGCGCACCAGGATGTCGATCTGGCGATCCTGCTCCTTCAGGCGGGTCGCGACCTCGCCGCGGATCTTGTTGCGCAATGTGCGCGAGACCCCTTCCAGATCCAGATCGAGCGCCGCCATGCGCTCACGCCGGAAGCGGATCTGCACCTCCGGGCTGCCCTCCTCGAGATCACTGCGCACGTCCCGCAGGCCGGGAATCGCCTGCATCGCAGCCGCCAGGACTTCCGTGTATCCCCGCAGCGCGGCCAGATCATTGCCGTAGACATGAACCTCGATCGGGGTGCGAAAACTGAAGTAGCTGGGCCGCTTGAAGGTATAGCGCAGAGCGCCTTCCTGATCGAGCCGGCGGCGCACCCGTTCGATCAGCGCCTCCTCTTGGGAGCGGTTCCCGGGATCCGCGATGGCGATGTTGATCTGCGCCACATTCTCGCGCCGTTCGACCGCGGCATCCCCCAGCTCGGGGCTCTCCCCGATGCTGGCGAAGAGCTTGCCGATGCGTGGATCAGCGACCAGGTCCGCGCAGATTCGCCCCACCGCGTGTTCGCAATTCTGCAGCGAGGTTCCCGGCGGCATCTCGATCTTGAAGGCGAACTCGCCCTGGGAGAAGGGCGGCACCAGCTCGACACCCAGGGTGGGTACCAGCGCCACCGCCAGCGCGGCGCAGGCCAGGGCAACAGCGATCGTACGCCCCCGGTGGAGAAGCACATTCGATAGCAGCCGCGGGTAGATGCAATCCAGATAGCCCCACAGGCGGTCGAACAGGGCCTGCACGGGCCGCAACAACACACTCGCGCCCCAGCCCGTCCAGCGCAGCAGCCAGATCGCGACGCGGATGATCATGCCCGGAAGCAAGACGGCCAATGTCCGCAGCAACCAGCGCAACACGAACAGCACCGATCGCCCCGCCGCCAGAACGATCCGCGCGCCGAAGCGACCGGCCGCGCGCAACAGCCGCGCGAGCCAGCGATGGCCCACCGGATCCGCACTCGGCTCGGCGGCCCGGTGCGGGGACGGCCCGGGCGCGGACCCGCTCACGGGAGCGGTCTCGGAAGCCGGCGACGGGCCCGCGCCGGCCGCCGGGCTCTCCTGCGCGCCCCGCTGGCCCACGCTCGCCAGCACGGGAATCAAGGTCAGGGCCGCCAGGAGCGACACCAGCAGGGACGAGGTCACGGTCAAAGCTTGGTCACGAAAGATCTGCCCCGCGATGCCCTCGACGAAGATGATGGGCAGAAACACCGCCACGGTGGTCAGGGTCGAGGCGATCACCGCGCGGGAGACCTCCGAGGCGCCCTCGCATGTCGATTCCCACAGGGGCCGGCCCTGGAGGCGGTGGCGATGGATGGACTCGAGCACGACGATGGCATTGTCGACCAGCATCCCGATGCCCAACGCCAGTCCGCCCAGCGACATGATGTTGAGCGATACGTTCATCTGCTGCATCACGAAGAAGGTCGCCATGATGGAAAGGGGAATCACCAGACCGATGATCGCGGTGCTGCGGCGGTCGCGCAGAAACAGGTAGATCACGAAGACGGCCAGCAGACCGCCGAGGAGGGCATTCGAGCGCACCTGGCCCAGCGACTCCTCGATGAAGGCCGACTGATCGAAGAGGATCTCGGTCTGCGTGCCGGCCGGAAGCCCGCTGGACAGCTGCGCCAGGCGCTGCTTGATGGTGCGGGCCACCTGCACGGTGTTGGCGCTGCCTTCCTTGTACAACGCCATCTCGACCGCTTCCCGGGCCTGGACCTGCGAGATCATGTCGCGGTCCTTGTAGCCCCGGGTGATGGTGGCCACGTCCCGCAGCCGCACCTGGCGGCCGGCGTCTTCATAGAGGATCGCGTTGCCGATATCCTCCATGACCCCGAACTCGTTGACGGTGCGAACCAGATACTCGGCTTCCCGGTCTCGCAGCCGCCCGCCGGCGGCATTGACGTTCTGCCCCTCCAGGAAGCGGGAGACCGCATCGATCGGAATGCCCAGGGCCGCCAGACGCCCCTCGTCCACCTCGACGTGGATCTGCTCCTCGAGACCGCCGCGCACGCGAACCGAGGCGACCCCCTCGAGCGATTCGAGATCCTTCTTCAGGACCCGGTCGGCCAGGAGGCGCACGGCCACGAGGTTTTCGTCGCCGAAGATGCCCACCCGCAGGATCGGATCCAGCGATGGGTCGTAGCGCAGGAGCACCGGCATGCCGGCATCATCGGGCAGGCGCACCAGATCGATCTTCTCGCGGACATCCAGGGACGCGTAGTCCATGTCCGTCTTCCAGGTGAACTCGAGCGTGATCTCCGAGACGCCCGGACGGGAATCCGAGCGCAGGCTGCGCAGGCCGGGCACCACCGAAACGGCCTCCTCGAGCGGCTCGGTGATGAGCTTCTCGATCTCGGCCGGCGCCGAATCCGCATACTCGGTCCGCACGGTAAGGGTGGGATAGGAGATCTCGGGCAACAGATTCAGCGGCAGGCGCGAGAGTGACACCAATCCGAACAGGACCGCGGCCACGGTGATCATCATCACCGTCACCGGCCTCTTCATGGATCCTTCCACCAGTTTCATGCTGCCCCCCCTCCCGGTGGCCCTCGCGATCCCCATGCAGATCGGTTCTCCGCGGGCGGATCGGTCAGGCGGCGGCGTGGATCTACAACCCCGGCGAAGAATCGGCCACCGCGTCGCGGCGTTCGATGATCTCGCGGATCCGGGCGCCGGTCTTGAGAGCCCCGTGCCCGACGGTCACGACGCGGTCGCCCTCCTCCAGTCCGGCCGTCACCTGGATGTGAGTATGGTTGGTCAGTCCGGTCGTGACCGGAATCTGGGAGACGGTGTCGGCCGCGGCGCGGAACACGAACATCTCGGCCCCCTCGGCCAGCAAGGCCCGCTTGGGAATGACCAGCACATGGGGCCTCAGATCGGTTTGCACATCCACGCGCACGAAGGAGCCCGGCCGCAAGCGGTAGTCGTTCGCATCGACCTCGCAGGTCACCTTCACCGTGCCGGTGCGGGCATCCACCACCGGTGAGATCCGCACGACCTGGCCCGGCACCCGCGCGTCGGCGTCGGTGTCGGGACTGATCACCACGCTCTGGCCGGGCACGATCCGTTGGGCCTGCCGTTCGGGCAGATGGATTCGTGCCAGCAGCGGCGTTGGATCCACGATTGTGAAGAGAGTCGTGCCCACCGCGACCGTCTGCCCCGGATCGACCTGGCGCTGGGCCACGATCCCGGCGAACGGCGCGCGAACCTGGGTGTAGGTGAGTTGCAGCTCGGCCGCCTTCTTCTGGGCCTGGGCGCCTTCCCATGCATAGCGGGCGTCGTGAAGATCCTTCTCACTGGCCAGATCTTGATCGAACAGGTGGGTCACCCGTTGCAGATCGAGCTCGAGCGCCCGGCAGCGCGCGGCCTGCTCTTCCAGCGCCACCTGCTGGGCCTTGCCGTCGAGTTGCGCCAGGACCTGATCCTGGCGGACCCAATCGCCCTCCTCCACCAGAATGCCCTCGATCTGGCCGGCGATCTTGGCCAGAACGTCGGCCTGCTTCTCCGGTTCGAGGGTGGCGGTGGTTCCCAGGTAGGCCGGCATGTCCTTCACGATGACGGTCGCCAGCTCGACCGGCACCGATTCCTTCTCCTGCGTCTTGCCCTTGTCGCCGCCACGACCGAAGAGGTTGGCGAAGAAGCTCTTCTTGGTTGCCGTGGCCGTGCTGTCGGCACCGGCGGCAAGGACGGCCGCGCTGTCGGCATCGGCGGCAAGGACGGCCGTGCTGTCGGCATCGGCGGCAAGGACGGCCGCGCTGTCGGCGTCGGCGGCAAGGAGCGTCGTGCTGTCAACGTCGGCGCCCGGGACCGCCGTGCTGTCCGCATCCGCGGACGGCAACGCCGCGGTGTCGGTGCCGGTCGCGGCCCCGGCCCCGGCCCCGGCCTCCGGATCGGCGGCACCGTCGCCCGCGCGACTGCATCCGGGACCCAGCAGGAGCGCGCTGATCAGCAACAGGGCCAGCATCAGCAGAGACCATCCCCGAACTGCTGGAATGAGGTCGCTGCCCCACAGCGGTGCGGGATGGTTGCGGCTGGGGAACGTGTTCGAGGACTGCCGTGGCATCGCTGCCCTCCCCATGGTTGCGCCCGCCCTCCTGCGCGTGAGCGGAGTCGGTGCGAACTGCCCTATGGCGCCAACTACGGAATCGGCGTCCAGTGGGTTCCATCGAAAGGGCTCGATTGTGAGGCGCGCGGGGTCAGCGCGGGGTCGGTGCAGGGTCAGCGCGGGCCAGCGCGGGTCAGCCGAGCTCCAGCATGCGGTCGACGGCGCGGCGGGCACGCCGGCGGATCTCTGCGGGCACCTCGATCACGAACTGGTTGCGCTGAAGCGAGAGCAGCGTGTCCTCCAGGGTGATCTCCTTCATGTGCGGGCAGCGCACACTGCAGAGGCGCAGCAGCTCCTTCTCGGGGTTCTCGGCCTGGATGTTGTCGCCCATGCTGCATTCGGTCAGCAGCAGGTAGCGCGGAGCGTCCTTCTCGCGCACATAGTCGATCATCTTCTTGGTGCTGCCGGAGAAGTCGCTGGCGTTGACCACCTCGGGGCTGCACTCGGGATGGGCCAGAATGACGGCATCCGGATACTGCCGGCGCACGGTCTCGATATCCTCGACGGTGAACTGCTCGTGCACCTCACAACGGCCGGTCCAACCCACCATCACCTTCTCGATCTCGGTGTCAGCGGCTCGTCCGGGGGAGGCCTTCGTGGGGAAGATGATGTGCCGGCCGGTCTCCTGGGCGACATTGCGGGCCAGGTATTCGTCCGGCAGAAAGATGACCGTGTCGGCCTTGAGCGCCTCGATGATCTTGGCCGCGTTGCCCGACGTGCAGCAGACATCGCTCTCGGCTTTGACATCCGCGTAGGTGTTGATGTAGGTGACCACCGGTACGCCCGGATACATCTCACGCAACCGGCGGACATCCTCTCCCGTGATGCTCTCGGCCAGCGAACAACCGGCCTCGAGCGAGGGCAGCAAGACCGTGCGCTGCGGGTTGATGATCTTGGCCGTCTCGGCCATGAACTTCACGCCGCAGAAGACGATCGGATCCTTGTCGGTCTCGGCCGCCCGCCGGCACAGCTCGAAGGAATCGCCCGTGAAGTCGGGCACCGTCAAAAAGAGCGCCGGCCCCATGTAGTTGTGTCCCAGAACGACGGCTCCGCGCTCCTCCTTGAGACGGTTGACCTCGGTGGCCAACTCGGCCTTCTTGCGGAGTTCATCATCCGCGAACATCGACCCCAGGCGTTCCTTGAGGAACGCATAGGTCTCTTCGGCTGTACGATTGGCAACGGCCATCCGGCGGCTCCTTGCGCAAAAGGGCATGTCGGCTCAGCGGCGGCGGAGGATCCCGCAACGATGCCTACACAGGCATGGAAGTTTGCACCCGCCGGGCCCCGGATTGCAACCGGAACCCCATGCCCGCCGGCTCAGAAGATCGCCAGCGTGGCGGGCAGGTAGCGCCGGTGATCCGCGTAGGGCCGCTCCGACATGTAGAGCAGCATCTCCACATTGCGAAAGCCCATGCTGAGCAGGTGCCGGTAGAGGTCATCGCTTTGGTGCGGGCAACAAAGTTGGATCCGCGGCGCCTTGAAGCGATCTTGTTGCTCATGGCACCAGTGGACGGCGTCGGCGACCACCGCGAGCAGGTTCCCGTGTGTCGTCCCTCCGGCCGGGCCGATCTCGCCCATGTGATGGACCAGGCAGTAGCCGACCGGCCGGCCGCGGCGGCGCATCAGCAGCGTGGTGAACAAATCGTTCGACTCCCAGTAGCGCCACTCCTCGGGCCGCGGATACCCGCGGATCTCCCCCTCGAAGCGCCGGATCCAGGCCATCTCTTGCCCGTTGGGCCGGCTGATGATCTCCAATCCGGAGGGCGTGGGCGCATAGAGGTGATCGAACTCGACCGTCATCATGGTCATCAGCGCCTCGGGCACCATGCCGAAGCTGCTGTACAACCCCACGGCCTGCTGATTGTAGGTCATCGTCGCCACCGAGTGCACGACCCCCGGGCGGTCGATCCAGATCTTCTCCATGAGCCGCCGGCCGATGCCCCTGTCCTGATGGCGGGGATGGACGAAGAGCCAGGCCAGGAACCATTGCTGGCCGCGCAGCAGGGCGCCGGCGAACCCGACGATCTCATCGCCGCGCCAGGCGCAGTAGAAGAGCCTTGGGTCGGTGGCATAGATGTGCTTGAACATCGTCGGTACCTGCCGCAGGCGCCGTCGGATGGGCGCCTTTCCGGTGGTCCGGCGCAGATCGTTCATCGACTTCATGATCAACCGCAACGCGGGAATCAGATCCTTCGGGCGACAACGGCGATAGGTGATCCGTTTCGGCGGCATGGGATTCCCTCGATCGCTACCGCTCGTCCCGGTAGGCATCCCGGCTGCGATCCGGGGCCGGGCCGAACTCGGGCTTCAACGGCTTGTGCTTCTTGCGCAGCTTGAGGACCTCCTCGATCCCGCGGTCGAGCTGGGCGTCGATCCCCTTGGCCAACTCCTGCGGGAGGTTCTCGACCACGATGTCCGGATCGACGCCGCGGCCCTCGAGGCCCCAGCCCCGCTGCGCGTCCCACCAGGCGAACTCGGGGAAGGTCATGAACCCGTTGTCGATCGCCGGCCGGAACCCGCGAATGCCGACCACGCCCCCCCAGGAGCGTGTGCCGATCACCGGCGCCAATCCGGCAAGCTGGATGGCCGCCGGGAAGATGTCGCCGTCGGAACCGGCCCCCTCGTTGGTGAGCACGACGAACGGCCCGTTCAGAACGCGGCTGGGATAGGTCGAGGTGGCCCCGCTGCGCCGGCGATCCCAGCTGAGAATCGTCCGCTGCAGCCGCGCCAGGATGAGCTGAGAGACGAAGCCGCCTCCATTCCAGCGCGCATCGATGACCATGCCCTCCTTGTTCAGCTGCGGGTAGAACCAACGGTCGAACTCCACGAGGCCCTCGGTACCCATGTCGGGGATGTGCACGTAGCCGATGGTGCCATCGCTCTTGGCAAGCACCGCCTCGCGGTTGCTTCGCACCCAGTCCACATAGCGCAGGCGCGAGTCGCTGCCGAGCGGAGTCACCACCACATGCCGCGCCGACTCCAGATCAAGCGAATCATTGACGGTGAGCATGACCGGGCGGCCGGCCAGGCTCTCGAAATGGCCCTCGAACGGAAGATGCGCGGAGAAGGGCCGCAGATTGACCTCGAGGATGTAGTCGCCCTCCCGCAGACCGACACCCGGCTCCAGCAGAGGGGATCGGTCACGGTCGGCGGCATGCCCGCGGTAGATGCGTTCGATCCGGTAGGCATCGCCCTCGCGTTCGAAACGCGCGCCGAGCAGGCCGGTCGAGCGCCGTTCCACCGAGGTGCCCGGATCGCCGCCCCCCACGTAGGTGTGTCCGGTCGAAAGCTCGCCGATCATCTCGGCCAGCAGATCGGCCAGGTCCGCGCGCGTGGCCAGCCGCGGCAGGAGCTGGGCGTACTGGTCACGGACCGCTTCCCAGTCCAATCCATGCATGCTGGGATCCCAGTAGTGGTCGCGCATGTGGCGCCAAGACTCGAAGTAGATCTGCCGCCACTCCTCCTGCGGATCGAGCTCGATGGTCAGCCCGCTCAGATCCAGGGCCGCCTCGGAAAGATCGCCGGGGGGCGTCCCGGCAGCGACCACAAAGATCTGGCCCGGCCCCTTCGAGACGATCAGCTTCTCCGCCTTGGACGACAAGTCGTAGCCCGCCACGCCACTCATGAAGGTTGTGGCTTCCTCTTCCTCGAGGTCAAAGGCCATGAGTTCGAACGAAGGCCCCTCCTCCGAATCCTCCTCGTTCATGCCGCGCAAGGGCCGCGACAGAAAGAAGAGCTTGCCGGTGGTGGCCCCCAGTGCGTAGTAGTTGCCCGCATCGACAGGCAACTCGAGGTAGCGGTCGGCCAACCCCTCGAACTCGATCTCGACCGGGGTCAGCTCTTCCTTCTCCGCTTCGTCGTCGGCGTCCTTATCGGCGCCGTCCACGTCGGCGCCGTCCACGTCGGCGTCCTCCGTCTCGGTGTCCGCCTCGCCGTCGGTGTCCCCGTCGGCCTCAGCGTCGGCATCGTCATCGGCGTCAGCGTCATCGTTGTCGGATGCATCGCCGGCAGCCGAGTCGTCACCGCCGGCCTCGCTGTCTTCGGCCTCGCTGTCTTCGTCGTCCTCCTCCTCGCCGCCGGCCGGGGGAATGCCGGCCGTCTTCAAGAATGGGTTCTCGACGTCCGCGCGCAGCAGAACCATGTAGGGGCGGGTGGGCTTGACATTGATCGTCTCGAAGTCGAATCCCCCGATCATCGGATTGATCGTGCGGTTGCTCACGAAGTAGAGATAGCGCCCCTCGGGATCCCAGGTGGGATAGTAGTCGTCCGTATAGTCGTCGCCGAGGCGATGGACTTCATCCTCCTGGACGTCATAGATGTAGATCGAGGCGAAGTACTGGTCGTTGTTCTTCGAGTAGGCCAACCACCGCCCGTCGGGGCTCCAGCGGTAATCGCTGATCTCGCTTGGCTGGCAGTAGTCCACCGTACGGCGTTCGCCGCCCCCGACAGGCAGCACGTAGAGCGTGTGGGTCTGGTCGGCGTAGGCCAGCCAGGCCCCGTCGGGCGAGTAGCGCGGCTGGAAGTAGCGGCCGGCCGCGCCGGGCCCCTCGATCGTCTCCACCTTGCCGCGGCCCCACGCATCGGCCGTGACGATCTCCTCCTCGCCGCTGCGATCGGTGACGTAGAGCAGACGCTTTCCCTCCGGCTCGAAGGTGACGCGGTCTTCGCGCGCGCCGCTCCCGCGGGTGATCGGAAGGGTGACGCCCTTCTCGACCGGAACCGAGAAGATCTCCCCGCGGGCCACGACCATCGCCCGCTCGCCGTCCGGAGACAGGGCGAACTCCTTGATGTACTGGGCCGGATTCGGGTAGCGCGTCCGGGTCAGCGTGCGTTCGCTGGGCAGATCGATGGCGAGCTTCTGCTCCGCACCGCTGGCGGGATCGAAGAGGTGCACATCCCCGGCCAGAGTGAAGACGATCCGGCCGTCGGGCCCCATGCTGGCCTGGCGGGCATCCCACCGATCGAAGGCCGTGTGGCGTTTGCGATCCGATCCGTCGGGCTTCATCGACCAGATGTTGCTCGTGCCGCCCTGGTCGCTCAGAAAGTAGATCCGGCCGCCGTGCCACATCGGATTGGCGTCCTGCCCCTCGAAGTCGGTGATCTTGCGGTAGTCCTCGCGCCGGGGATCCCCCACCCAGATCTGCGGCGCGGTGCCTCCGCGGTAGCGTTTCCAGGTGCCCCCGCCCCAATTGCGCGTGAAGGCGTAGCGGCCGCTGATCGGATCGATGTCGATGTAGTTGGCGCGTCCGATCCGGATCGCGGCGATGTCGCCGCCCTCGAGCGGGACGGTGAAGAGCTCCGGATTCCAGTGCACCTCATGGCGGAAGCTGTAGAAGATGATCGCGGCGCCGTCGGGGGTCCATCCCACGCACCCGTCCGGCAAGGGGTGCCAGGTGAGCCGCCGGGGCTCTCCGCCGCTGGTCGGCACCACGTAGATGTCGGTGTTGCCGTCGTAGATCCCCGAGAAGGCGATCCAGCGGCCATCCGGGGAGAATCGCGGATTCGACTCATTGCCGGCGTGCGTGGTCAGTCGGCGCACAGCCTGCCCCGCGGTCGAGCAGAGCCACAGATCGCCCTCGGCAACGAAGACCACCTGGTCGCCGTGAATGTCCGGCGCCGTCAGATATCCGGGCTTGCCCTGCGCCGACGGCGCGGCCCCTATGAGAAGACCGGCACAGAGCAGGGCCAGTCCCAGACAGCGGTGGATGCGATCGATCCCCATGATTCTACCTCCCCATGCACGTCAGACAGGCCGGAACACGCGGTTCCCGGCCCGTGAGCATCCCTCCCGGGATGCCGGTTCGCTGCGGAAACATACGGCGCCGCTAGCAGATAGGTTGCAGCCCGGCTAGTCCAGCGCGAAGTTCTGCGCCGCCATTCGCGCGATCGTCTCCCCGATACTGAGCGAGGCCGTGGCCGCCGGCGAGGGGGCGTTCAGGACATGAATCTGCCCGGGAGCCTCCACGATGCGGAAGTCGTCCACCAGCTTGCCGCTCGGCTCGAGCGCCTGGGCCCGGACCCCGGCGCCGCCCGGGCGCACATCGCCGATCCGCAATTCGGGCAAGAGCTTCTGCAGCGCGGTCACGAAGGCCGATCTGCTCAGGGAGCGGCGCACCTCACCGAATCCGGTCTTCCAATACTGCCCGGCCATACGCCAGAACCCCGCATAGGTCCCATATTCGATGATGTCACCCAGGGAGACCTGCGACCAGGAGTATCCTTCCCGCCGCAGGGCCAGGACCGCGTTGGGACCGGCCTCGACGCCCCCGTGGATCATGCGTGTGAAATGCACGCCCAGGAACGGGAAGCGCGGATCGGGCACCGGATAGACCAGATGCTTGACCAGATGATGCTTCTGTGGCGCCAGCTCGTAGTACTCCCCCCGAAACGGAACGATCTGCAGTCCGGGCCGGACCCCGCACTTGAGGGCAACGCGATCACTCTGCAGTCCCGCACAGTTGACCAGGTACCGGCAGCGCGCCTCGCCCCGCCGCGTCTGCAGGACGAAGCCGTCCCCGTCGCGAGCGACCGCCGTCACCCGCTGGCCCCGGCGGATCTCCCCTCCGTGCTCCTGCACGATCTTGGCGTAGGCCTCCGTCACGGCCACATAGTCGACGATGCCGGTCTCGGGCACGTGCAGGCCGTCGATGCCGGTGACATGCGGTTCACGCTCGCGGATCTCCTCGGCGCGAATGCGGCGCAGGCCGGATAACCCGTTCGCCTTCCCGCGGCGTTCGAGTTCATCGAGTGCCGGGATCTCTTCGGGCCGCGTGGCCACCACGACCTTGCCGCAGCGCTCGTGGGCAATGCCGTGCTCGGCGCAGAAGGCGTACAACGCCTCCCGGCCGGCCGTGCAATTCCGGGCCTTGAGCGATCCGGGCTTGTAGTAGAGGCCCGAGTGAATCACGCCGCTGTTGTTGCCTGTCTGGTGTGCGGCGAGCTTCTCCTCCGCCTCCAGGATCACGACCCGGACGCGCGGCTTCACGCTGAGCGCCATGGCGGTCGAGGTCCCGATGATGCCGCCTCCAATGACCGCCACGTCAAACACCTTCTGTTCGCTCACTGCCGTGCCCCCCCACGGAACGGCCCGCGGCCCGCATCCGATGCCGGTCCACCGGCCGCACCGGTTGCCGTTTCGCGGGCCATGGCCAGGGTGCGCGGCGGATCCACGCCGCAGTCGGCGGCGATCGCCCGCAGCGCGGCCAGCACGTTCTCCGCAATCGGGACGCCTGTCAAGTCGTGCATCCGGCCCTTGATGCGCTCCTTGTCCCCATGGATGTAGATGCGTTCCTCGCCTTCGGCGGTGGGGGACTCACGCAGCATGGCGGAGAAATCCCGGACGCGTTGCTGAAGCTCTTGCGATGACATGAAGCGGGCCGGGTCGATGGCCATGAAGAAGTGGCCCACGCGGGGCGCAGCGATCTGGCCCGGTGCCACCTCGCGCTTGAGATGATGGACCTCGCGGCCGTAGGCGGAACCGGAGAGAACGCCGCACAGCATGTCGACCATCATCGCCAGGCCGAATCCCTTGTGGCCGCTGAACTCCTCGCCGCGGCCGCCCAGCGGCAGGATGCCCCCGCCGGCCCGCGCCAGCAGATTGCCCAGGACGCGGCCCGGATCGCGGCAATCGGCCCCGGTCTCATCGGCCGCCCAGCCCACCGGCATCTCCTGCTCATTGCGGTCATGGACTTCCAGCTTGCCGCGCGGCACCACACTGGTCGCCATGTCCAGCAGGAAGTCCTGGCCGTCGGCCGACGGCATGCCGAAGGCGATCGGATTGGTCCCCAGGATCGCGTCGACACCGAAGGTAGGAATCACGAGCGGAGCAGCATTGGTCATCGAGACGCCGATCAGGCGCTTCTCGAGGGCCTTCAAGACATAGTAGCCGGCAATGCCGTAATGATTGCTGTTGCGGACCGTCACAATACCGACGCCGCACGCTGCGGCCTTCTGGATCGCCAGATCCATCGCCTGCTCGGAGACGACCTGGCCGAGTCCGTTGCGGGCATCGATGGCCGCGATGGCCACCCCCCCGTCGTGCACATCGAACCGGATGTTGGGCACGATGTAGCCGTCGCGGATCCCGTTCAGGTAACGGCCCAGGCGGGCGACCCCGTGACTGGCGATGCCGCGCATGTCCGCGGAAACCAGATTGCGGGCCACGATCTGGGCCTCCTTACGCGGCACCCGGTGGGCCTCCAGCGCGCGCACCACGAAGGACTCGAGGTCGGCCCGCATCACCTTGTTGTCCAGACCGCACTGGCGGCAGCTCTCACACATCACTTCGTGGAGCTCCTCGGCATCCGCCACGCCGCTCTTCCACAGGTCCTTGTCGATCCGGGGCGCGTGCTCGGCCATGACCACCCACTCCTTCCGTTCTGCGATCGCCGGTGCCGGCTGTCGATTGCGATTCACTCGCGCCAGGACACCCCCGCAACGACCGCGAGGTTCCCGTGCGACGCGCACGCCGGTGGTGATGGTGATGGTGGTGGGGAGTGGGGGGCGGCCGGGGCGCATTGGCCGGAATCGCTTGCCGGCT
>CAYQJL010000164.1:0-5831 GCA_964417675.1 uncultured bacterium
CTACGTCTTCGGCTTCCGTCTCGCGAGGTCGGCCGAATAGGCGCGCAGCGCCGTAGCGCTTGGCGGTTGGGCCGTTGGCCCTTGGGTCTTGGTTTTGGCTCCGTGGAGCGAGCCGGGGCGCGTGGGGGGCGGGGCGCAGCCCGCGACCCCCGCGACCCGAGCGAGCGGCTTTGCGGGGTCGTGAGTGGTGTTGGAGAAGTGTGCCGTTCGGAAGGGGTAGTCGATGGTTCTTGAGCGGAGCAGGCAATCGCGATGAGCAGAATTGGCGTCACGGTGATCTCCGTCCCGTTTACGGAAGACGGATTCGACGCGGAGGCCCTGGAGGCCTTCTGCACCCGGCACGAGGTCGTGGGCTGGCGCGACCACTTCTTCCTTTGCGGCGGCCAACCGCACCTGGTGGTGCTGCTGGAACATGTCCGCCGCGAGCGCGTGACGGACGGGCCGGCACGAGGGGGCGGTCACGGGCAGCGGCGAGGCAAGCGTCGGGAGGAGGATCCCCGCAAGGATCTTGCGCCTGCGGATCGTCCGCTGTTCGAACAGCTTCGTGAATGGCGTGCGCTGCGCGCTTCGCGCGATGGGGTTCCTCTGTACGTGATTCTCAACAACAGCCAGTTGGCCGAAATCGCGCGCCGGAAGCCATCCAGCCAGGCAGGCTTGCGGGCGATCGAGGGCATCGGCGCGGCGAAGGTGGAAAAGTATGCCGCCGAGGTGATCGCCCTGCTGAGCAGCGCGGCCGCGGAGCAGGGAGGCGGCGATGGCCGACCGGGTTCCTGATCCAGGCAACTCGCTGAGTGCGGAGCTCCCCCTGTTCCTGCACTGGGAGAAGAGCGTTTGCTGGTTGCTGGCCAAGACGGGCAAGTTCCCCAAGAACGTGCGCTTCACTTTCACGGTGCGCATCGAGAACCTGGCGATCGAGATTCTGGAGTCGATCATCGCCGCGCGCTACGCACGCCGACGCCTGGAGCATCTGGAGCGTATCTCCTCCGGGTTGGACACGCTGCGCGTTCTGCTGCGCCTCTGCCATCGCATGGGTCACCTGGATCATCGTGGATATGAGCGCGCCATGGTGCTGATCGACGAGGCGGGGCGGATGACCGGTGGCTGGCGACGCCACGAGATCGACCGGGCGCGGGGAGGTGGCCGACCGGTTCGAGCGGGTGCCATGCAGCAGCGGTTGGCTACGCCGCAGGTGGAGGGAGGCGCATGAGACGCTTCGGGAACCTGTTTGCCGGCGCCTGCGAGTTTCGTGCGTTGACCGAGGCGGCCGGCCGCGCGGCGCGCGGGCGATGCGCCTCGCAGGAGGTGGCCGCCTTTCTGCGGGATCTCGAGCCCGAGATTCTCGGGCTGCAACGGGAGCTGCTGGCGGGCACCTATCGGCCGGGACCCTACAGCGCCTTCGTCATCCACGACCCGAAGACGCGCCAGATCACCAAAGTTCCCTTCCGCGATCGCGTTGTCCACCATGCGCTGTGTGCTCAGTTGGAGCCGGTCTTCGAGCGGCTGTACATCGCCCACAGCTATGCCTGCCGGCGGGGGAAAGGGACGCTGCGGGCCATTCAAAGGGCGCAGCAGCTCACGCGTCGTCGCCGCTACTTTCTGAAGCTGGACGTTCGCTCTTACTTCCATTCGATTGACCACGACGTCCTGATCGAGCTTCTACGGGCCAAGATCAAGGACCGCGCCATGCTCGCGCTGCTCGAGATCGTGGTCCGCCACCCGGTTCCCGGGTGTGCGGCCGGAAAGGGCCTGCCGATCGGCAATCTGACCAGTCAGCACCTTGCCAACTACTACCTGAATCCCCTGGATCTTCTGATCGAACAGGATCTGCGTCCAGGCGGGTACTTGCGCTACATGGACGACATGGTGCTGTTCGCGGACGACAAGGCGCGCTTGCGCGCGTGCGAGGTAGGCTGCGCCGAGTACCTGCACGCACGTCTGCGTCTGAATCTGAAGGAAGAGGCGACCCTCCTGGCCCCGGTACGCCAGGGGCTGCCCTTCCTGGGCCGCAGAATCTTCCCCAACCTGATCCGCCTGCGGCGCCAGAACCTGCGGCGCAGCCTGGACCGCCTGCGTCGCAAGCAGCGGCGCTTCCTGTCCGGAAGGCTGGATGCCCAGGGTTGGGAACGATCTCTCGCCAGTACCTTCGCCCATCTGGGCATGAGCGATGGGCATGGCGATACGCTGGCACTGCGCCGCAAGCTGGCGCGGTCCTACGGGCCGGAGCCGGAGACGGGCTCGAACCGGGTGATCCGCGGCGGTAGCTGGAACAACAACGCGCAGAACTGCCGTTCCGCCAACCGCAACAACAACAACCCGGACAACCGGAACAACAACATCGGCTTCCGTCTCGCGAATTCACGGCATTGCCCGACAGCCCGGGTTTACGGACGCGGGCTCAGTGCACCAGGCCATGACCAGGCTCTCGGTCCGGTTCCCGGGCGGCGCCGCGCCGCGCGGGACGAAGAAGCAGCGCCCCGGGGCGGTCGGTAGGAGGATCCATGTTGTACAAGTCATGCTGGACACCGAAAACCGTTCCGGGCCGCGTCCCCGTCTGGATGGAGAGCTTGCGCATCGTGTGGGCCGCCGTGTGGCCGCCTGTCCGTGCAGCCCTGGCGTCGGCCTGGTCAAGGGATGGCATGGGTGTCGCGCCGGCCGTGGCAATCAGCGGAGTTCTTCTGACCCTGGCGCCGGCGGGCTCCGGCCCGGCGCTGGCTTCCGATCCAATGTTTCTGCGCGATGCGAACCTCACGCAGTACTGGGATGAGACACAGTCGGGCCGTGTGCGCTTCATGGCCAATGCCGGACTCGTGGAGGGCAACAATCGCGTTCTGGTGTTCCGAGGCATGAACGGTCTGTGCCGCGACGGCAACCGCGTCCGGGTGCTCTCCAATCTGATCTTCCTGCTCGTCACCCAGCCCGAGAGTGGAAGCGGCACCTCGAACGCCGAGATTCAGGCGTGGCTCAAGGGCATCGGACTGGCCGGCCCGGCGCTGGGCAAGGCGGCCGTCTACCTGGACCGGTTCAAGATGAACTACTGGTCAGCGACCCTACGGGGAGCAGATGTTCACAACTTCGCCGCCAAGCACCTGCGGGCACTGAACCCGCGCACGGTGGGCGGCCATCCCGTCGGCGTGCATAACCTCCAGAAGTTCAGCGTGGCCATGGCAGCTCTCCCCGTGGCTCTGGACGTGGCCGAGGCGGCCTTGGGGGCCGGCCTGCGAGTGGCGATCGAGTCGGATCTGGCGCTCTATCGCCTGGATGCCTTGGAACATGCCCTGGAAGGCTGCAGCGATCCGGCCGTTGGACGGGCCATCGCGCGCGTGCGCGACGAGTTGCGCCAGTCGGATTCCTACTACCGATCGTTCATCATCGAACTGAGCAACCGGCGCGGTGAGCTGGCGGCACACACGGGTACCGCGGCGCTGATGATCGTAGCCCAGGCGGCTGGGGCCCATGGCATGTTTGTCGTGGGGTTGACGTTTCAGTTGATCGCCGCTCAGATCGGGCAGCACGAGGCGGCCCAGCTCGCCACCATGGCCGCGACGCTGGAGGATCATCTGGTTGCCGTGGCAGAGGAGCGCGCGCAGCGCGCTCAGGTGTGCGAGGTGGACAAGATGACCGCCTATGCCCGCTTCATCCACTTCGACCGAATGGCGGCGGCATCGTCGGTCTTGCCGGAGTGGGTGGTTGGCTTGCTGCCGCGGAGGAATGCCACGCGCCAGGTGTTGGATTACTTCCGAGAGTCTGCCGCCCAGTACCTTTCGATCTATCAGGCGCACGCGGAGCGAGCCTGTTTTCCGACCGCATTCGTGCAAGGCACGGCTGACGTGGCCTTGGTGCTGGCGATCGACTCCTCGGGATCGATGGCGGGCAACGACCCGCAGAACATTCGACTGGCGGTCTCGCGCTATGTTCTCGATCGTCTGGGTCAGCGCGGCGCCGCCGGGGTCGTCGACTTTGATGGCGAGGCCAAGATCCTGGCGCCGGTTGCCTCCGGAGAGTCGGGACGCAGGGCAGCGCGCGCGGCGATCGACCGCATCGACTCCTCCGGCAGCACCAACATCGGGGCCGCGGTCAGCGAGGCCTGCCGCATGCTGTCGGGTCCCCTGGCCTTGCAGGAGAAGGCCGTGGTGCTGCTCACCGATGGCCTGGGTGGCTACGGGGGCGAGGCCTCGATCTGCACGGGCGCCGGGGCGCGGATCTACACGATCGGCCTCAGCGACGAGGCCGCCGACGATCTGCTCTTCGAGATCGCCCATGCGACCGGCGGGCAGTACTTCAAGGCCCGTGATGCCTCGCGGCTGTTCGAGGCGTTCGCCTATTCGTTCATCGATCTGAGCGGCGAGAGCATCGTCCTGATCGAGCAAGGGCACATCGTGCCGGGCGGTGTGCGCGAGATCCCGTTCTTTGTCGATACACATGTGCGCGATCTCACGCCGACCCTCTACTGGGTGGGCAGCGACCTCGACCTGGAGCTGATCGCACCGGATGGTTCGATGGCGCACGGGGAGCGGACGGCCGAGGGGACCTACGAGTTCGTGCGTCTCGAGTACCCGCAGGTCGGGCAGTGGCTGGCACGCGTGCGGGCGATCGACGTCCCGCCCGAGGGCGAGCCGTTCCGGCTGGTCGTGAGCGGGGACGTTGGGGATACCCGGTTGCGGCCGGTGGGTGTGGATGAGGCGCTGCCACTGGGCGAGGTGGCCCTGATCGGGGTCGTGTTGGAAGGTGAGCTTGGCGCGCTCTCGTCCCCTCGAGGCACGCTGCACGTCGAGGCGCCGGGCGGGGGCCGCAGCGTGGTGAACCTGCGGTCACGGCAGTCCAACGAACGTCCCGCGCTGCTGGCGGAGATCCCGTGGCTGCATCGCCCGGGTGACTACGGCCTGCGGTTCGTCGTGACCGGCCGGCAGGATGGGCGGCCGGTGTCTCGGGAGCTCGTGCGCACCTTGCGCGTCACCGAGCAGCGGTTGCCCGAGGAGCGGCGGCTGCTCCGCAAGCTTGCGCGCGGGGATCACGCCGAGCGGGCGCGGGCGGCGCAGCGGCTTGGGGAGTTGCGATGGAAGCCGGCGGTCGCGCAGCTGCGCGAGGCACTCGGTGATGGTTCGGCCGAGGTGCGCGCCGCGGCGGCCTGGGCGCTGGAGCGGATCGAGACGGGTCAGAAGTAGCTGGGTGCCGGCTTGTGTGCCTACGATCCTGGAGGAGCTACAGTCATGAGACAAGCGATGTCAATGGTTGCGTTGCTGGCGCTGTGCGTCTGGTTGTCCTGTGGAAGCAACCCGGAGGAGCCGTGGAGGGAGAATCCGGCTGATCGGTACAATCCGGAGACGGGGGGGATCGGCGGCGCCTCGCTGGTCATCAACGATGGGGCATCGGCAACCGGGCAGCCGGCCGTCACGCTAGGCATTGGGGGCGCAACGCACGCAACACAGATGATGGTGAGCAACACGGCCGACTATCAGGGCGCTTCGTGGCGGGCCTTCACCCGCACGGTCTCGGACTGGCCGCTGCTGCCGGGTGAGGGCACAAAGGTCGTGTATGTCCAGTTCGGCAATGACGTTGTCGCCGGCGTGCAAGAGACTCAAGACACGATCATCCTGGACCAGACCGGCCCGGTGGTAACCGGGATGACACCTACGCCATCGGATGAAGCGACGGAGGTTTCGAGGCGGCCGGATCTATCGTGGACGGCGGCGAGCGACGCGCTGTCGGGTGTGGCGTCGTACCGCGTCTTGTGCGACACATCAAATCCCCCGGCGGCGCAGGTGTATACCGGGGCTTCCACGTCCTGTGCATTGACGGGGTTGGAAGGGAACACGCGCTACTACTGGCGTGTG
>CAYQJL010000165.1:0-40039 GCA_964417675.1 uncultured bacterium
GAGCGCTGCCGGCCGGAGGGCGCCTGTCCCTCTACCTGGCCGAAGGCGAGCGCAACAACGCGGGCCTCGGCGCCGCGCGCCAGGAGACGGCCGCTGCCCGGGAGGAGCCCGCCATCGCGGGGAGCTGGCCGGAGCCGCAGGTGAGCTATGCCCACTTCATCGAACCGATCGAGACGCGCGTCGGACCCCAGCAACGGCGCTATGGCCTGGCCCAGCGCATTCCCTGGTTCGGGACGCTGGGGGCCCGGCGGGAAGCGGCCGAAGCTCGGGCCGATGTCGTTCTGGCCCGGCAGGAGTCTCGGCGCCAGGCCCTGTTCTACGAGATCAAGCAGCGCTACTACGAGATCTACTACGCCGAGCAAGCGATGGCGATCACGGCCCGCAAGATCGAGTTGCTCGAACAGCTCGAGGAGGTGGCGCGCGCGAAGTACGCAACCGGGCAGGGTTCCCAGACTGCCCTGCTGCGGCTCCAGCTGCGGGCCCAGCAGCTGCGCGATGGACTGGCCCAGCTTGCCGAGCAGGCCGCTATCCAGCGGGCCTTGTTCAACGCGGCCCTGAACCGGCCCGGCGAGACCGCCCTCGAGGGGGCCGTCGATCTGCCCGTCATCGACTATGCCGCCGTGCTCGCCGACCGGGCGACCGCGTCCGTCGCGCGAAACCCGTCCTTGACGCGGTGGGAAGCGGCGGGGCGCGAGGCCCAGGCCCAGGTTCGTCTGGCCGCGAAGCGCGCCTATCCGGATTTCACCATCGGGGTTCAGTACATGCAGACCGGGGAGGCTCTGGAGCGCTCCATGCGGGACAGCGGCAAGGATCCCTGGCTGGTCTCTCTATCGCTGAACCTGCCTCTCTATGGAGGGACGACCCGTGCCTGGCGGGAGCAGGCCGCGGCGAGCCGGCAGGCCGCCTTCCTGACCTGGCAGGAGGAGTCGAATCGTCTGGCCGCCCTCGCCACGGCGGCCGGGCATGAGATCACCGCCCACCAGCGCTCGATCGATCTGCACCAAGGCTCGCTCCTCCCGCTGGCCACCCAGGCCCTCGAAGTTACGGTTCGGGAGTACATCGGAGGGCGGATCGCATACCTGGAGGTCATCGATGCCGAGCAGGCGCAGCTGGCCTTGGAACTGAACCTGGCGCGGGCCCAGGCGGATCGGGGCATCGGCCTGGCCCGGCTCGAACAACTTCTCGGACATCCCCTGGACCGCGCGCATGCGCCGGCCGGGGCGTCCGATCGCCGGGAGGAAAGACCATGACGGGACACAAGCAGCGGGCCCGCCGGCGAGTCGCCGGGTGGGCAGTCGGCGCCCTGGCGCTGTTTCTGGCGGGCTTGTGGGTGGGGCAGCGCGGTGAGCGCGCCGGCCCGCCCGGGCCGCGGACGCAAGCACCGGGCGAACAGGAACACCAACGCGGACACCAACACGGACACGGCCAGGCCAGCGGTGCGGTCGTCGCCGAGGAAGTGCGCTGGACCTGCTCGATGCACCCGCAGATCCAGCAGCCCGAGTTCGGAACCTGCCCCCTTTGCGGCATGGATCTGATTCCGGCCGAGAGCGGCGGCGAGCATGATGCCGGCGGCCGTCAGCTCACCCTCAGCGAGTACGCCCGCAAGCTCGCGGAGGTGGAGACGACCCCGGTCGAGCGTCGTTTCGTGACACGCGAGATCCGGATGGTCGGGAAGGTGGCTTTCGATGAGACGCGCGTCACTCGCATCAGCGCCTGGATGCCGGGCCGCATCGAGCGGCTCTATGTCGACTTCACCGGCGTTGCGGTCCGCGAGGGAGAGCATCTGCTCGAGCTGTACAGCCCGGAGTTGCTGACCGCCCAGGAGGAATTGCTTCAGGCCGGCCGCCTGCCCCAAGCCGCGCAACCCCAGGGGGCTTTCGCCGAACGCTCATCGCAGGCCAACCTCGCGGCGGCCCGCGAGAAGCTGCGCCTGCTGGGTCTGGCCCCCGATCAGATCGCCGCGATCGAGACGGGTGGGGAGCCCTCCGAGCGGATCACGATCCGCGCCCCGATGAGTGGGATCGTGGTGGGGAGGGAGGCTGTCGCCGGGGGATACGTGCAGACCGGCTCGCCGCTCTACACGCTGGCGGACCTGTCGCGGGTCTGGGTGCTCCTGGACGCGTATGAGCGCGATCTGGCCTGGATCCGCTACGGGCAGGAGGTCGAACTGACCATGGAGGCCTACCCGGGCGAACGGTTTGCCGGCCGGATCAGCTTCATCGATCCGGTGGTGGATCCGCGCAGCCGGACCATCAAGGTGCGGGTGAACGTGGACAACGTCGGCGGCAAGCTGAAGCCGGACATGTTCGCGCGCGGACTGGTGCGCGCCCAGATCGGTGCGCACGGGCGGGTGCGCGATCCCGCGCTGGCGGGCAAGTGGATCTCGCCGATGCATCCTGAGATCGTCAAGGACGGCCCCGGCGCGTGCGATGTGTGCGGGATGCCGCTGGTGCCGGCCGAGGAACTGGGCTACGCCGGTGAGGGCCGCGGGGAGGACCGCGGTGAGGGCCGCGGTGAGGACCGCGGTGAGGGCCGCGGTGAGCGCCACGGGGAGCGCCACGGGGAGGACCGCGGTGAGGACCGCGGTGAGGCGCCGCTGGTGATTCCCGTCAGCGCCGCCCTGGTCACCGGGGAACGGGCCGTGGTCTATGTGGCCGATCCCCATGAGGAGGGGAGATATGCGGGCCGCGAGATCGTGCTCGGGCCGCGGGCGGGGAGCCACTACATTGTCCGCGACGGTCTTTCCGAAGGCGATCGGGTGGTCAGCAAGGGCAACTTCAAGATCGACAGCGCGATCCAGAT
The DNA here is from genome assembly GCA_964417675.1 of uncultured bacterium. Lineage (GTDB taxonomy): Bacteria > Eisenbacteria > RBG-16-71-46 > CAIMUX01 > WJJG01 > CAYQJL01. The sequence continues at coordinate 2,803 of CAYQJL010000165.1, forward strand.
CGTGGCCGGTCCCAGCATGATGAATCCCGCCGGCGGCGGGGGCCGCGGCGACCGCGCGCCGGCCGAAGACCAACCCGTGTCCGGGCCGGATGCCGGCACGCATGGGATGCAGGCCGTCCTGGCGCGCGAGGCGATGGAGACGCCGGAGGCGTTTCGCCAGGCGCTCTCCTCCGTCTACGCCGCCTACTTCGCTGTCCAGACCGCACTGAGCCTGGACGATCACGCCACGGCGGTGGCCGAGATCGAAACGGTCATCCGCCGCGCGACGGCTCTGGGCGGCGAGACGCTTGCCGCGCAGGCGGCCGGTCTCTGGCGGGAAGATCGCGAGCGCCTCCTTCAGATCGGTCGTGAACTGGCCGCCAGCGAGGCGATCGAACCGGCCCGGCGGCTCTTCGAATCCCTCTCCCATACGGTTGCCGGCCTCGTGCGAAGCTTCGGCAGCGCCGCCGGAGACTCCATCTATCGCTATCACTGCCCCATGGCCTTCGACTGGAAAGGGGCCGACTGGCTGCAGGATCGCAGCGGCACGGAGAATCCCTATTTCGGAAGCGCGATGTACAAGTGCGGCACGGAGGAAGAGATCCTCTGGCCGCCCGCCACGGACGCTGCCAGCACCGGCACGCCCACCGCCACGGGCAGCGGCACGGATGCCGCCACGCCCGCGGAGGGGGACCGGCCATGACGACCCTGGGCACCGGCGCGGCGCGTTCGCCCATCGACCGCCTGATTGGCTTCTGCCTGCAGAACAAGCTGATCGTGGGGCTGGTCCTGCTGCTGGCGGTCGGGTGGGGCGTGATGGTGGCGCCCTTTGATTGGCACCTCGGCGGGCTGCCGCGGGATCCGGTGCCGGTCGATGCGATTCCCGACATCGGCGAGAATCAACAGATCGTCTTCACCGAGTGGATGGGCCGTTCTCCGCAGGATGTGGAGGATCAGATCACCTATCCTCTCACGGTGTCCTTGCTCGGTATGCCGGGGGTCAGAACGATCCGCAGCTTCTCGATGATGGGCTTCTCCAGCATCTATGTCATCTTCGAGGACGGGGTCGATTTCTACTGGTCGCGCTCGCGCGTTCTGGAGAAGTTGAGCAGCCTGCCCGCGGGGCTTCTGCCGCCCGGCGCGCAGCCCAGCCTGGGGCCGGATGCCACGGCCTTGGGCCAGGTGTTCTGGTACACGCTCGAGGGTGTCGATCAAGACGGCAATCCCACCGGGGGCTGGGGCCTCGACGAACTCCGCTCGATCCAGGATTGGCAGGTGCGCTACGCGCTCATGTCGGCCAAGGGGGTCAGTGAGGTGGCCTCGGTGGGGGGGTTCGTCCGCGAGTACCAGATCGATGTCGACCCGGATGCCATGCGGGCCGCGGATGTGACCCTGGCCCAGGTGATCGCGGCCGTGCAGATGTCGAACAAGGATGTGGGCGCCCGAACGATCGAGATCAATCAGGCCGAGTATGTGATCCGCGGGCTCGGCTTCGTCCAGTCGATCACCGATCTGGAACGGGCGGTGGTCGCCGTACGCGACAATGTGCCGATCTACATCGAGAACGTGGCCCACGTCAGCGAGGGACCGGCCCTGCGGCGGGGAGCCCTGGACAAGCAGGGCAGCGAGGTGGTCGGGGGCGTGGTCGTCGTGCGCCATGGCGAGAATCCGCTGGCGGCCATCAAGAGCATCAAGGCCAAGATCGAGGAGATCACCCCCGGCCTGCCGAGGAAGACGCTGGCCGACGGCACCCTCAGCCAGGTGCGCGTGCATCCCTTCTACGACCGCACCGGCCTGATCTACGAGACCCTCGGCACACTGCGCTCGGCGCTGTCGCAGCAGATCCTGGTCACGATCATCGTGATCCTGATCATGTTGGTGCGCTTGCGCAGTTCTCTGATCGTGTCCGGGCTCCTGCCGCTGGCCATCCTGATCTGCTTCGTCGCGATGAAGCAGTTCCGTGTGGATGCCAACATCGTGGCCCTCTCGGGCATCGCGATTGCCATTGGCACACTCGTGGACATGGCCATCATCCTCGTGGAGAACATCGTGCGCCGGCTGGATGAGGCCAAGGAAGGGGAATCGCCCCTGCAGGTGACCTATGCGGCGGCCCGGGAGGTGGGCAGCGCCGTGCTGACCGCGGTGGCTACGACGGTGATCAGCTTCCTGCCGGTCTTCGCCATGACCGGAGCCGAGGGCAAGCTCTTTCAACCACTGGCCTTCACCAAGACCTTCGCCCTGGTGGCCGCCGTCTTGATTGCGCTGACCCTGCTTCCGGCGGCTACCCAGATGCTCTTTGCCGTCCGTGCGCCCAAGCGCGTCCTGCGCGGGCTGTTCTATGGCGCGCTCGCGGCGGCCAGTGGCGTGGCCATGTTCATGCTGAGTTGGTGGGCCGGCGCGATCATGCTGGTGCTCACGGCCTATGGCTACCTCGGGCCATTGGCGCCTCCAGCGGCGAGCCGCTGGTCGAGCCGAATTGCGCTTTCGGCGGCCGTGCTGGGCGTCGGCGCCTTGCTGGCAAACCACTGGACCCCCTTGGGCCCGGAACGCAGCCTGGGGCTCAACCTGCTCTTCGTGGCGGTGTTGCTGGGTAGCTGGCTGTTGTTCTTCCATCTGTTCCGCCGCGTCTACCCGGGGCTGTTGGCCTGGAGCCTGAATCACAAGCTGCTGGCTCTGACGGCGCCGGCTTTGATTGTCTTGACCGGCGCGCTCGCCTGGCTGGGATTCGGCGCCTTCTTCGGGTGGCTGCCGCAGCAGGTCAGGACCTGGCGGCCGGTGTCGATGGCGGCCCATGCCTTCCCTGGCCTGGGGAAGGAGTTCATGCCCCCGCTGGACGAGGGCGCCTTCCTCTTCATGCCCACGACCATGCCGCACGCCTCGCTGGGCGAGGTTCTCGACGTGTTGCAGAAGCAGGACATGGCCATCACCCAGATCCCCGAGGTTTCCTCCGCGGTGGGCAAACTCGGCCGGGCCGACAGCCCGCTGGATCCGGCGCCGCTGTCGATGATCGAGACGCTGATCCAATACCATCCCGAGTATCTGCTCGACGAGGACGGCCGGCGCCTGCGATTCCGCTACGACGCGGACGCGATCGATACGGTGCGCAACGCGGCCGGCGCCCCGCTGGCCGCGCCGGATGGAGAGCCGTACCTGGCGCACGGGCGGTACGAGCGCAACGAGCGGGGGGCGCTGGTCGCGGACCCGCGCGGCACTCCCTTGCGGCTGTGGCGCGCGGCGCTCGATCCACAGCTCAATCCCGGACGCGAACCGTGGAGCGGGGTGGGGGCCCCCGATGACATCTGGGACGCCATCGTGGCGGCCGCCAAGGTGCCCGGCACCACCTCGGCGCCGAAGCTGCAGCCGATCTCGACGCGCCTGGTCATGTTGCAGAGCGGAATGCGCGCCCCCATGGGAATCAAGGTCAAGGGACCGGACCTCGATACGATCGAACGGGTCGGCATCGAGATCGAACGCCTCCTGCAGGAGGTGCCCGCCGTGGAACCAGCCAGTGTCTTCGCCGATCGCATCGTCGGCAAACCGTACCTGGAGATCGACATCGACCGAGAACGGATCGCCCGCTATGGCCTGCACATCCAACAGGTGCAGGACGTGATCGAGGTGGCGATCGGCGGCCGCCAGATCACGACCACCGTGGAAGGCCGTCAGCGCTATCCGGTGCGGGTGCGTTACCCGCGGGAATTGCGTGACCGTATCGAGACCCTGGGACAGATTCTCGTAGCGGCGCCGGGCGGCGCTCAGATCCCTCTCGATCAGCTCAGCGACATCCGCTATGTGCGCGGTCCGCAGATGATCAAGAGTGAGGATACCTTCCTGGTAGGCTATGTGCTCTTCGATCGGAAGGCGGGCGTCGCGGAGGTGGCGGCGGTCGAACAGGCGCGGGACTATCTAGCCCATGCGATCGCGACCGGTGAGCTCGAGATCCCATCCGGGGTCAGCTACAGCTTCGCCGGAAGCTATGAGAACCAGGTGCGCGCCGAGAGGAAGCTGATGATCATCCTGCCGCTGGCGCTGATCCTCATCCTCATCATACTTCACCTGCATTTTCATCGAATCTCGACCGCCGCGCTGGTCTTCAGCGGTGTGGCGGTGGCCTGGGGCGGCGGCTTTCTCATGCTCTGGCTCTACGGGCAGCCGTGGTTCCTGGACGCGCATGTGCTGGGCGTCTCGTTGCGGGAACTGTTCCAGGTCCATCCGGTGAATCTGAGCGTTGCTGTGTGGGTTGGCTTTCTGGCCCTCTTCGGGATTGCCACCGACGACGGCGTGGTCATTGCAACCTACCTGCAGCAGTCGTTTGCGCGGCACAGGCCGCGCGATGTCGCCGCCGTTCGACGGGCCACGTTGGAGGCGGCGCTGCGGCGGGCACGACCCTGCCTGATGACGACGGCGACGACCTTGCTGGCGCTCCTTCCGGTGCTGACATCCACGGGGCGCGGGTCGGATGTCATGGTGCCGATGGCCATCCCCTCCTTTGGCGGGATGACCGTAGCCGTGATCACGATGTTCGTCGTACCGATTCTCTACGCCGCGATCGAAGAGCGGTCCGTACGGAAGCGCGCGAGTTCGGAGTAAGGAAAGGAACCCCACGATGCTCGAGGCTGGGATGCGCTGGTGGGTTCAGTCCCTGGACCTGTTCCGCCTGATGGCGCCCTACCTGATGCTCGGATTCACCTTGGCCGGCATCCTGCATGTCATCGTGCCGAAGGCCTGGGTGGCCCGCCATCTGGGCGGCAGCGGCTTCCGGGCCTCGGTCAAGGCCGCGGTGCTGGGCACGCCTCTGCCGCTCTGTTCCTGCGGGGTCGTGCCGTTCGCCGACCTGCTCAAGCGCCGGGGCGCCTCGCGCTCGGCCATCACTTCGTTCTTGATCTCGACACCACAGACCGGCGTGGATTCGATCCTGGCCTCCTACGCCATTCTCGGATTGCCGCTGACCCTGTGGAAGGTGCTCACGGCGTTGGTCTCCGGCGTCCTGGGGGGCACGCTTGCGGCCCGTGCCGGGGGGCGCGAAGGGCCGTACCGCGAGGCGCTGGAGCCAAGACAGCCGGCCGAGGAACAGCTGCTGCATGAACAGCCGCTGCATGAACAGCTGCTGCATGAACAGCCGCTGCATGAACAGCCGCTGTGCGAACGAGCGCGGTACGAGCAGTCGCGGCAGCCGTCGCCGGCCGCAGCGGTGCCCGCCCCGGCGGTTCGGCGGCGTTCGGGCGTGGCGCGGTTCGCCGGCGGCGTGTCCGAAGCGCTGCGCTATGGGTGGGGCCTGCTCATCAAGGACATCGCGCTCTGGCTGCTGTTGGGCACTCTGGCCGGCGGGGCGATCGCGGCGTTTGTGCCCGAGACGCTTCTGACGCGGGACTTCGCGAATCCCTATCTTCAGATGCTGGCGGTCCTCGCACTGTCGGTGCCGCTGTATGTATGCGCGACCGGATCGCTCCCGGTGGCGGCGGCGTTGGTCATGAAGGGCATGCCCCTGGGGGCGGCGATCGTGTTCCTGGTTGCCGGGCCGGCCACCAATGTCGCGACCCTGGCGATCTTTACCCGGGTGCTCGGCAAGCGCATCGTGGTCATCTATCTGGGCACCATCGTGGTGGCCAGCCTGTTCTTCGGCGCGCTCTTTCACATCCTGTTTCCCGGCGCTGGGCTTCCGATTGCGCTGGGAGACGGTCATCATCACGCGGGGCTTGAAGGGGTCAGTCCGCTCGAATGGGGAACGAGCCTGGTACTGCTTGCCCTCCTGGTCCGGGGATTGGGGGCCAAGTGGGCCGAACGGCGCAGGGAGCGCGCCGTGCGGGCGCGGTTCCAGCATGAGAAGGGTGGAACGATGCATCAGATCGATCTGGAGGTTCGCGGCATGAGCTGCAACCACTGCCGGGGCAGCGTCGAGCAGGCTCTGCGGGGGGTGCCCGGCGTGCAGGAGGTGCTTGTCTCGCTCGAGGAGGGGCGCGCGCGGGTCAGCGGCCGCGGCCTCGACGAAAGCCGGCTGCTGCGCGCTGTGCGCGAGAGCGGGTTCGAGGCGGCGCTGGCCCGCGGATCAGCCGGCTAGATCCTCGAGACCCTCGCGATCGAGAATCGTGATGCGGGCGGCCTCCACCCGGATCAGTCCTTGCCGCGAGAGCCGGCGCAACGCACGGCTGAGAGTTTCGGCGATCGTGCCGATCTGGGCCGCCAGCTCCCGCTTGCTGTGGCCCAGCGTGAAAGAAGCGCTGCCGGCCTCGTCGGAGAGTTGCAGGAGGACCTGGGCAAGGCGGCTCGGAACCTCCTTCAACGCCAGCTGCTCGATCAGCCGGCTGAACTCGCGCAGCTTGAGCGAGAGACCGGCGAGCATGGCCAGGGCCATCTCCGGCCGGTCCCGAATCGTCTCCAGAAGGGTATCGCGATCGATGCGCAACAGGACCGTATCCTTGAGGGCCGCCGCGAAGGCGGGAAAGCGCCCCCGGGCCCACATGGCCGCCTCGCCGAAGGTCTGACCGGGTCCGTACAGGTGCAGGATCTGCTCGTCCCCGCGGGAGGAGAGATGGAACACCTTGATCTGGCCGCTCAGAATCACGAAGAACGCGCGCGCCGGATCCTCGGGCGAGAAGATCTCTTCCCCGGCCCGCACGCGTTGCCGGACGCACCGATCCAGCAGGGAGGCCAGATCCTCCCCTTCGAGTGCTGAAAGAAGCGGGATCGCGCGCAGCGCTTCCCGGGCTTCCCTGGTCACAGGATTCCGCATGGAAACATTCTGCGCGCTTTCCCGACGCGGGTCCAGTCGCGAGGTCTCGCCCGGCCGGCAAAGGCCGCGCCCGGTGAAGACCGCGACAGATGAAGGTCTCGACTGGCGCAGGGCCCGCCCGGCACAGGCCGCGAGCGGCGAAGGCCGCGCCCGGCGAAGGCCGCGACCGGCCGACCGGCCGACCGGCTACTTGGCCAGCATGGTGGCCAGATCCTCATCCGCGGTGCGGATCTGTGCGAGGCCGAACGTATCGACCAGTACGTTAAGCACCGGCGGGGCCACGAACGCCGGCAGCGAGGGGCCGATGCGGATGTCCTTGACGCCCAGGTGGAGCAGGGTGAGCAAGATGGCGACCGCCTTTTGCTCATACCAGCTGAGCACCATCGAGAGCGGTAGCTCGTTGATCCCGCATTGGAACGCGCCGGCCAGAGCCTCCGCGATCTTGATGGCCGAGTAGGCATCGTTGCACTGGCCGATGTCGAGCAGGCGCGGGATGCCGCCGATATCGCCGAAGGCCAGCTTGTTGAAGCGGTACTTGCCGCAGGCCAGGGTCAGGATGACGCAGTCATCCGGCACCTTCTCGGTGAACTCGGTGTAGTAGTTGCGTCCGGACTTGGCGCCGTCGCAGCCGCCGACCAGGAAGAAGTGGCGGATCGAACCCTGCTTGACCGCCGCGATCACCTTCTCGGCCAGGCCGAGCACGGCATTGTGGCCGAATCCGACCCAGATCCTGTGCTCGGGGGCATCCTCGGCGAACCCCTCCGCCGCCAGAGCGGCGTCGATGACCGGGCCGAAATCGTCGCGCTCCACATGTGTGACGCCGGGCCAGGCGACCAGGCCGGTCGTGAAGATGCGCGCCTGGTAGCTTTCCTTCGGTCGCTGGATGCAGTTGGTCGTCATGAGGATCGCGCCCGGGAAGGCCTCGAACTCCTTGCGTTGGTCCTGCCAGGCGCCGCCGTAGTTGCCCGCGAGGTGAGCGAACTTCTTCAGCCCCGGATAGCCGTGACAGGGGAGCATTTCCCCGTGCGTGTAGATCTGGATGCCCCGGCCCTCGGTCTGCTCGAGCAGGGCGGCCAGGTCCTTCAGATCGTGGCCGGAGACCAGGATGCACTTGCCCCGGATCGGGGTGACGCGGACCTCGGTCGGCTCGGGATGCCCGTAGGCGGAGGTGTTGGCCCGGTCGAGCAGCTCCATGACCTCCAGATTGAGTTTGCCGGTCTCGAGCGCCTTGGCGGTCAGTTCCTCGACATCGCCGGGGTGGTCGGCCAGGTAGGACATCAGGGCCGCAAAGCGGGCCGCAAGCGCTTCGTCGCTATGGCCGAGCACGAGGGCGTGGTCGGCGTAGGCCGCTGCTCCCTTCAATCCGTAGACGATCAGCTCCTGCAGTCCGACGACCGCCTCGCCCTGTTCGCTCTGGCGGGACAGGATGCCGATCCCGGCGCCCTGGGCGAGAAGCTCATCCCGCGTGTCCGCCGGCTCGAACAGGGCCGGCCCGCTCAGCGTCTCCGGTTCGCGGCCGGCCGCGGCACAGGCGGATGCGTACAGCTCGCGTGCCCGGTCGCGCATCTCGACGCCCGCTCTCACGATGCGCTCGACGCGATCGGCATCGAAGTTGACATTGGTCACCGTGGTGAAGAGCGCTTCGAGCAGAAAACGGTCCAACCGAGGATCGCGCCGGTCCAGCTCTCCGGCCCGGTGGACATACTGCGCCAGTCCCAGGCTGACGCGCAGCAGCACGTCCTGGAGTGTGGCGGTAACGGCGTCCTTGCCGCAAACCCCGGCGGTGGTGCAGCCGGTGCCCTTGGCGGTCTGCTCACATTGGTAGCAGAACATACTCATCTCGTGTTCCTCCCTTGGCTTGGCCTCGTGAATCCCTGTCTTTCGTTATCGTGGATTGCTGACATGGCCGTCGCTCTGATCCCTCAGGATGGTCCCGGCGACCCCGACCGTCACGTCGCGGACCGGGATGTCCGCGCGGCCGGCGGCCTGCAGGGCCTGGCGCACGCCGGTGACAATCCCGTTGCAGCAAGGTACCTCCATGTGCGCGATCGTGACCGAGCGAACCCGGTTGTGAATGAACACCGCCGTGAGCTTGCGCACATACAGTTGCAGATCATCGAGCTTCGGACAGCCGACGGCGACCGTCTTGCCCTTCAGGAGACGCTCGTGCATGTCGGGCATGGCAAACCCCACGCAGTCGGCCGCGATGAGCACATCTGCGTCCTGCCACATGGCGCCCTCAGGCGGTAGCAGCGCGATCTGGACCGGCCAGTGTTTCAACTCCGATGGAACCGTGCGCTTCCCGGCCGGCTCCGGCCGACCCTCGGGAGGCGCCCCATTCACGACGCGCGGCCGGGAACCGGGGCAACCGCACGCGGGCGGGGCCATGGCGACGCAGGCTCCAGGAAAGTCCGGCGTCATCGGATCCGAAGGCGCCATCGGATCCGAAGCGGTTGCAGAGTTCCTCAGAGCGGCCCGATGAGCTTCCACGGCGGCCTCATCGTATGCCTCGGCTTCCCGCTGCTCCACCCGAATTGCGCCTCTGGGGCAGGTTCCCAGACAATGGCCCAGGCCGTCGCACAGGTTTTCCCCCACCAGGCGCGCCTTGCCGTCGATGATCTGAATCGCGCCCTCAGCGCAGTTGGGGATGCACAGACCGCATCCGTCGCATTTGTCCTCGTCAATGATGACGATCTTGCGGGTCATTCTGACGGCCATCTCGATCTCCTTCCGGGGACTGTTCTCGCTTCCCTGCGGGGAGTATCGCCCTTTCGACGGGGCCGGGCCTTGACCTAGGTCAACTGCGAACGATTGGGTGAATTATTCCCGCAGCGCGGAAGGTGCTGGCAAGGTCGCCTCCGAAGGTGCTGGCAAGGCTGCCCCGGAAGGTGCTGGCAAGGCCGCCCCCGGAGGGTGCGACTACGGCAGTTTGAGGATGCGCCGCGAGTGGAGGTCGCTGATCCGCGTAGGTTCGAGACCGGGGGCCCGCAGGCGGACCCAGTAGATGCCGGCGGGGGCGCGGGGACCGTGCCGATCACGGCCATCCCACTCGAAGCGGCCGCCTCCGGGATCCACGCCTCCGGGATCCACGCCGCCGAGATGCAGCTCCCGGAGGGTCCGGCCGCTGACGTCGATGACTTCCAGCGCGAGTGCGCGGGGGTCTTCCGGGGGCGCGGACGCATTCCAGTGAACGGGAATGACGGCTCGATCCCGAAACGGATTCGGAGCGGGCGGGGACAGCGCCAGCCGGCTGAAGTGCCGCCCGGGTGTGCCGGCGACGCTGGAGGCGTCGGCGATGAACTCGATCTCGGCCAGAATCCACCTCTGCGGATCCAGGTGCAGCGAGTCGGGCGGGGCGGGGGTATGGACCATGAACTGCTGTTCGGGCAGGCTGTCCCACAGGACGAATTCGAACCGGTCGCCGTTGTTCAAGTAGAACACCGCGTCGATCGGCATGGTGAAGTATTCCGGGCCGCTGGTCTCCTGCCACACCGTGATCTGAGTCCAGGTCTCACCGCTCGCCGATGTGGCCAGCGGATCCCAGCGTGCGCTGTAGGTCGGACGGCCCTCGCCATAGACCCACGGCTCGAAGAACCAGTCCAGAGATGCGCCATAGAACTCCTCGAACACCCGCTGCAGATCGGCGGTCACCGCGTTGTCGTAGGCGTGGCGGGCACCGTACGCGCGAATGGCCGCGAAGAAGTCGTCGTCTCCCAGCACGTGACGCAGCATGTGCAGGACCCAGGCCCCCTTGCGGTAGACGGTGCCGTTGAAGATGAAGTTGGGTTCGTAGACCGGGCCGAAGAACTGGTCGGCCTTCTTCTTGGCCATGACGGCATGCAGGCTGTCGGCTCCGCCCAGCGACTCGGCCCACAGCGCCTCGCAGTAGGTGGCGAACCCCTCGTTGAGCCAGATGTCGCGCCAGGTGCCACAAGTCACCCAGTTGCCCCACCACTGGTGGGCCAGCTCGTGGACGACGACCCAGTCCGAACGCTCCGGCAGGCGGAAGAAGTATTCGCCCATGCTCGAGAGGGTCTGATGCTCCATGGCCCCGCTCCATGGATACTCGGCCATGCCGTACTTCTCATTCAGGAACGGGTAGGGGCCGAACAGCTCCTCGAACACGCGGATGGCCAGGGGCGTGAAGGCCCAATGCTCCTGGGCGATCTCGAGATCCTCGGGATAGGCATAGTAGGTCAGAGGCATCCGGTCGCCCTGAATGCTCTCATACTCATCCTCGAAGAGGACGAAGTTGGTGGCGGTCAGGCTGACCAGGTAGGTCGTGATGGGGTAGTCGTGACGCCAGAGGTAAAGGGTGCGGCCCTCGCCGTAGGGGCGCGTCTGGGTCAGAATGCCATTGGAGACCGCGATCATCGTGTCCGGGACGATGAACGCCAGATCGGCCGTGAATTTGTCATCCGGCCGGTCCTTGCACGGCCACCAGGTGCGCGAAGCGTTCGGCTGGCAGCTCGTATAGACGATCGGAACTTCATCCTCGCCGTGATAGCGCACATCGAAGCCCCAGATGAACCCCAGTTCCGGGATTCCGTGATAGGCGATTGCGACCGTTACCTCCTGGCCGGGGAAGGGCGGCTGGGGCAGACTGACCGCGAGCCGGTCGTCGTCATGGGTGAAGTCGGCCGCCACCCCATCGACCCGCACCTGCTCGACGATCATGTTGCTGAAGAAGTCGAATGCGATCACTGGGGGAGGCGGATCCTCCAGCCTGAGGCGCCAGAGAACCGATCCGATGATGCCCTCCTCCTCGATGATCGGTTCGGCCCGCATCGTCACGTGCAGGGCGTCATACCCGGAGGAGTCCGGATCCCACATGTCGCGCGGGGCCAGGTCGGCAAGGCCGTAGTAGCGTGCCCAGTGCTCCTTGTGCAGGTCGATCTCCGGCAACGGCAGGCCGTGCCAGGGACGCGGCGGCTCCTGCGGGAGCTGATCGTCGGGGATCACGCGCGCCGCGGCCGGATTGGTCGCGATGACCCATGAGGCGAGGGTGAGCAGCAGAATGACGGCCACGCGCATCATCGAACAGCATCCTTTCCGCGGGCCGTGCCCAATTCGATCACCCGCTCGATCACCCGTTCGAGCTCGCGGTCCGGGGTCGAGGCCCCGGCCGTCAGCCCGAGCGGTCCCGGCGGCGCGGGCAGCCACCCGCGCGAGATCTCCGGCGCAGCGGCGTTGCCGGGCAGATGGCGGATCCGGAGGGCATCGAGCAGACAGCCGGCGTCCTCGATGTGAAAGCAGCGGGTCCGCGCCGCCCCCAGGCGCGCCAGCTGCCGGGTGTTGCTCGAGCCGAATCCGCCGACCACGAGCATGACCGCGGGACGCTCCCGGTCCAGGAGGTCCCGGATGGCATCCTGCCGACTCTGGGTCGCCGGGCAGAACGTATCGAGAACGCGCAGGCTTGCGCGGGCGCCCCCCGCGCGGGCCCGTGCGGCGATCGCCGCCTCGAGAATGCCGGCGATGGCCTCGCTGTCTTGACAGAGCATTGTGGTCTGATTGACCAGGCCCAGATGGGTCAGATCGCGCACCGGATCGAATCCTGGGCGGACACGCTCCTTGAACTCCTGCATGAACCAATGCGGCCAACGGTATTCTTGGTTATGACTTGCAATGCCCGCAACCTCGATGTCGTCCCGCCGGACCGCCCGGGCCAAGATCTCGGCTTCCTCCAGATCGCGGATGACCACGTAGGGACCGGTGATCCGGGAGAGCGTGGCGCGGGTCTCGGCATGTTCCCGCTTGCCATGCAGCACGACCGTGGCGCCCGCGGCCGTGAACTCGGCGGCTGCGCGCCAGATGCGCTTGACCCACGCACAGGTGGTATCGATGATCCGGCACCCCACCGCCAGCAGATCGTCCATTTCCTCAACCGGCAGGCCGAAGGCCGGAACGATGACCCGATCAGCGGGCTGGATCATCGCCCGCCGCCGATCGCGGTCGCCGGGGAGCGAGAGGACGCCGGCGTCGGACAGAGTCCGGTTCGTATGCGGATTGTGGATGATCTCCCCAGCCAGATAGAGCCGCGCCCCGCATTCGGCCGATTCGCGGTTGGCCGATTCGCGGTTCGCCGATTCGCGGGCCGCCGATTCTTGGGCTGCCGCCAGCGCCAGGTCGACCGCCCGGCTTACGCCCGGGCAGAATCCGAATTCCTTTGCCAGGCACAGCTTGAGGCCCTGGGGGGTCGCAAAGGATCCCTCATGGCGCAGCGCCTCCAGGGTCTCCTGGGGGGAGATCACCGGAGGCGATTGCTTTCCATCCGGACAGACCATCATGGATCATCCCATCCGCGGGCCAGAACCGACGTTGTTCCTTCCCCCATTCTAAGGCAAACTCCTCCGGATAGGTTCGGTTTCTCGCGCGCCCCCGGCGCAGGGCCGGCGGTCCCTACCTTCATACCCGAATGGGAGAGGATGTTCCGAATGCAGGATTCCACGAATCGACCGACCGAGGATCCGTCCGGGCCCACCGCCCAGGAGGGGGACGGGGGCGACGCGGGACAGTCCGCGCCCTTCCGTTCCGGCTATGTGGCCATCTGCGGGTATCCGAATGCCGGCAAATCCACCCTGATGAACCAGATCCTGGATTTCAAGCTGGCCATCGTGACCCCCAAGCCCCAGACGACACGCCGCCGCACGCTCGGTATTCTGACCCGGCCCGGCGCACAGATGATCTTTGTGGACACACCGGGTATTCTTGATCCTGGATACAGCTTGCAGGCTGCAATGATGAAACAGGTTGAACAAGCCATCGCGGACGCCGACCTGATTCTCTACCTGGTGGATGTGAAGTCGCCCCGGATGGCCCCCGGGGTCGCAGCGGTCAGTTCACAGAAGCCTGTCCTGGTGGTCCTGAACAAAGCAGATCTGCTCCGTCGCCGCGAGGATGCCCTGCCCCAGATCGAGACGCTCAGGGAGCAGGGCTCCTTCGCGGGCTTCCGGGCCGTGAGTGCCCTGACCGGGGCGGGGGTCAGCGAGCTGATCGCCGACATCGAAACCCGGCTTACGCCCGGCCCGCAGTTCTATCCCGAGGATCAACTGACCGAACATCCGGAGCGCTTCTTCGTCGCCGAGCTGATCCGCGAGGCGATCTTCGGCCTCTATCGGGATGAGGTGCCCTACAGCACCGAGGTGGGGATCGAGGAGTTCCGGGAAGCGCCGGACCGGAAAGATCTGATCCGGGCGACGATCTTCGTCGAGAGCGATTCGCAGAAGGGAATCGTGATTGGCAAGGGTGGGGCCGCGATCAAGCGGCTGGGCCAGACCGCCCGCGAAGCCATCGAGGGCTTCCTGGAGCGCCCGGTGTTTCTTGATCTACGGGTCAAGGTCCTGGCCAAATGGCGGCGGGATGAGCAGGCTCTCAAGCGGTTCGGCTTTTAGCGAACTGCGCTTCCCGGGGGAAGGTCGCCATCGACCGTGAGCAGTTTGACCTCTCGGCCCGCGCTGGCGGCCAGGAGCATGCCGCGTGATTCGATGCCGCGGATCTTGGCCGGTTTGAGATTGGCCACGACGACGATCAACTTGCCTGCGAGATCCTCGGGGGCATAGTGCTCCGCGATTCCCGCGACCAGCTGGCGTTCCTCATCCCCCAGCGAGATGTCCATGCGCAACAGCCGATCCGCCTTGGGAACCGGCTCTGCCCGCAGGATCTTGGCGACGCGCAACTCGACCTTCGCGAAATCCTCGTACTCCAGCATCGCGACTCCTTCCATTGCGGCAGCTCCTGTGTCCTGCGCCGGGGGCGATGGCGCGGCCGATGATGCGGCCGTTGGTGCGGTGGCGGGTGCGGCCGATGATGCGGCCGTTGGTCCGGCCGGCGGTGCGTCTGCCGGCGTGGTCTCGATGCGTGGGAACAGGGCCCTGACCTCGCCGATCGGCGTGCCGGCTGTCAGGATGCCCCACTCGCGCAGGCGGCCGAGATGGGGCGCGTTCTGATCGGCCGGGATACCCAGCATGGCGCGCAGCTGCGTCATCTTCTCGGGGATGACCGGATAGAGCAGCCCGGAGACGATCCGCAGCGTTTCGGCGGCATGGTAGAGCACGCGGCCGAGGGCGGCCGTGTCCCCCTGCTTGGCCAAGTCCCAGGGCCGGCTGTGGTCGAAGTAGCGGTTGGCCTCCCGCACCGTTTCCAGCACCCGGGCGATGCCCCGGTCCAGATTCATCTCGAAGAGCCACGTCTCCATGACATGCACCGCTTCCTGGGCATGTTCACGCAGGACAGTCTCGGCAGCCGTGGCCGGTCCCGGCTCGGGGATCCGGCCGTCGCACTGCTTGGCGATCATCTTGAGCACTCGGCTGCACAGGTTCCCCAGATCGTTGGCCAGATCCGAGTTGTAGCGCTTGACGAAATTCTCCGCCGTGAAGGTCGCATCCTGGCCCAGGGTCATCTCCGCCATGAGATAGTAGCGCAAGGCATCGATGCCATAGAGATCCATGATTTGCATCGGGTCGGTCACGTTGCCGATCGACTTGGACATCTTCTCGCCACCGACCAGCCACCAACCGTGCGCGAAGATGGTCTTCGGCATGGCGACCCCCATGGCCTTGAGCATGGTGGGCCAGTAGACGGTATGCGTGGTCAGGATGTCCTTGCCGATCAGGTGATAGCTCACCGGCCACCACTGCTTGAAGCGGGCCTCGTCGCGCAGGTAGCCGACGGCGCTGATGTAGTTGACCAGGGCGTCGAACCAGACATAGCAGACGTACTCCTGGTCCCAGGGCAGCTCGATACCCCAGGACAGGCGCGACTTGGGGCGCGAAATGCAAAGATCGCCCAGCGGCTTCTTGAGAAATCCCAGTGTCTCATTGCGCCGGAAGTCGGGTTGGATGAATTCCGGATGCTCCTCGATATACTGGATCAACCAATCCTGATACTGGCTCATCCTGAAGAAGTAGTTGGCTTCGACGATCTTCTCTACCGGCTTGCCTTCGGGACTCTTTCCGTCGACCAGTTCCTTCTCGGTGTAGAAGCGCTCCTCGCTGACGCTGTACCACCCCTCGTACTCGCCGCGATAGATCTGACCGGTGTCATAGAGGGTTTGAAGAATCTGCTGCACGACAGCGCTGTGCCGCGGCTCGGTGGTGCGGATGAAGTCATCGTGGCCGATGCCGAGCTTCTTCCAGGCGTCGAGAAACCGCACCACGGTCCGGTCGGCCTGTTCCTGCGGGCTGATTCCGGCCTTGGCGGCCGCATCGTGGACTTTCTGTCCATGCTCGTCGGTGCCGGTCAGGAAGTGAGTGGGCACGTCGAGCAGGCGGTGGTAGCGCGCCAGGACGTCGGCCAGCAGGGTGGTGTAGGCGTGGCCGATGTGCGGCACGTCATTGACGTAATAGATCGGTGTGGTGACGTAGAAGTAGTTAGGCTTCATGCAGCCTTCCTTTCGTCTCGTGCCCGGGAACGCCCCGCGCGCCGCTCGCGCCACTGGGCCGTCGTTGGGCCGCCGCTCTCGCGCCGCTCGCGCCGCTGCCTGGGGCGCCGCCCGGCCGCCCTTCTCCAACCATGGCCAGGGCCACAGCCAATTCGCATGGGGGGAACCATAGCCGATGGAGTCGGCCTGGCGCAACGATGCCGCGGAGGGTGGCCGGAGGCGGGCGCGGCCCGGCCGCCGGGTTTTCTGGGAACTTGACCCCGGCCGCGGACATCCACTAAAGGAGATGGGGCCGAGTTTCCTTGGCCGCGGACATCCACCAAAGGAGATGGGGCCGAGTTTCCTTAATGAAGGGATAGGTGGGGTCGAACCGTTCTGGTGGGGTGGACGGTCCCCGAGGGAGGTTCAGGTTGATCGAGAGGGCGTTCTGGACCGGCTGGCGTGCCAGCCACTGGTTGGCCGCGCTGTGCGTGGCCGGCATGCTGATGACCTCGTACGGCTGCGGCGGCGAAACCGAATCGAAAGACGACTCGCGCTCGGCGGTGGAGCACTCCACCGGACCAGACGCGCCGGCGGCGGCCGCGCCGGCGGACGCGGACAGTTCCGCTGCGGACTCCACCGATGGGGCGCAACCGCGGCTGACGCGGCGCGAACGCATACTGGCCGAGACGCGGGCGTGGATCGAGCAGAACCAGCAGCTCAAGGTGGCCGAGAGCAAGCCTCCATTGGTCGGTTTCAGGGTGGCCCCGCTAGAGGGGTGGGCCGAGCTCACCTACTTCCGCTTCGACGCCAGCCTCTCCAGCGACGAGTGGGATCTGACCGGGCAGTTGGAAAAGCGCTGGGATTTCGATGGGGATGGAACGTGGGATTCGGAGATCTCGCGCCGTACCCGGGTCAACCACATGTACAGCGAACCGGGAACCTACCGGCCGCGGCTCTGGGTGCGCAATAGCAGCGGTCAGGTGGATTCCTTGACCGGCGACCCGCTCGATGTCTATCCGGCCTGCCCTCCGCCGGACTTCGCCTTGCTGGACGTCAACCCGAACTCTGCCAGTCAGGGCGAGACCTTCCGTCTCTCGGATCAGCGAGGCCATCGGGTGCTTCTGTGGTACACCGCTCCCAGCAAGTGATGTGACTTCGGGCAGCAGTTCGCTGCTCTGGACTCGCTGGTGATGAGCCTGCGCAAGCAGCCCGAGTACGCCGATCTGGTCGTGTGGACCGTACTCGACAAATCGCGCCTGACCCGCCTGGAGAAGATGGTGGGTGACCGCTCGATGCCCGTGCTGTTGGATGTCCCCGAGATGGATGTGAAGATGACCTATGGGATCACGACGGCCAGGAGCCATCTGCTGTTCGATCGCACCGGCTGCCTGCGGGCCTTCGAGGACTTGCCTCCGAGCAAGACGATCCAGAACAGCCCGGAGTTGCTGCTGGCCTATCTCGACCAGATGCGCTGAAGCCCGGACGGCCGCGGCGATGCGTGTGGGTCAGATACGTGGTCCGCTCTGCCAGTGGCGCTGAAGCTCCTCCCGGTTGACCATCCGGCGCAGCCGTCGTCCCAGCAGGCGGTCCCACTCCTCGAATCCCAGGCGGATCGCCGTCTCCAGATTGGCGGCCGCCTCCCCTGTGGAACGTTCCCCCGCCTGCAGCACCGCCAGCGCGAAGTACAGGTCGGCCGTCTGGCCGAGCAGTGGCAGGGCGTGCTGGATCAGCGCGACGGCATCCGCACCCCGCCCGCGCAGTTCCAGGGCCCGGGCCAGCGCCATGACGTCCCGCGAGGAGGCTCGCTCGACTGCCAGGGCCCGCTTCAGCAGAACCGCGGCGTGATCGAGATCTCCGGCTTCCATGGCCTCGTAGGCCAGCACGAGATCCAGAGCTGAGTCCGATTGCGCTCCATCCGCGGGAGCCGCGCCGGGCAACTCCAGGATGCGGCGGATGCCTTCCGGCCAGCCCAACTCCAAGGCGGAACGAATCACAGTGTCGTGCTCGCGGGGATGGATGCGCCCGACGCGGCCGAGCGCGTCGGCCACCACGCGGGCGGCCTGCACGAACGAGCGTGCTTCCCCATGCTGGGAGGGCAGCTGCGCGCTGTCGGCGGCTCGTGCGAAGTGGCCGACCGCTTCGTCGCAGCGCCCCTGACGCGCGGCTGCCAGGCCGCGCAGCCGCCAGTGCCGGAAGTCGAGGTCCGGATCCGGCACCAGGAGCCACAAGCAGGCTCCCAGGGAGTCGGGCCGCATGGAACCGAGGGCCGACTCGGCCGATCCCGGGTTGCCGAGGCTCAGCAGGCACTCGGCCAGGCCCAGCCTGATCTCACAGGCCACGCTGAATCGATCGAGGATCTCGCGGAAGGCGCGTTCCGCGGCCAGGTATTCCCCCTGCCGCAGGTGCGTGTAGGCGCGCAGGGCCTGAACGCGCGGGTTGTCGGGGTAGCGGGCGGTCAGACGTTGCGCGTGGCGCTGGGCCGAATGGGGATCGCCGTACTGCAGGTCGCGACTGGCCTCGATCAGGTCGCTGCTCATCGAGATGCGCCGGTAGGGATCGGGTTGTCCGCGTCCCCAATCCCGCCAGCCATCCACATCCTGAGCCAGGGGCGACCAGCGCTCGATCTCCTGGCCCACTGTCCGGAGCATCCCGGCGGCGAGGACCTCGAGATCGGCGGTCATGGCTTGCGCGCGATGCGGCGCCGTCTGCACATTGAAGACATAGTGACTGGATCCCGAAACGAGCAGGTGCGAGTCGGTCCACAATCCCAGAAGGGGCGCCCACCCGTAGAGCTGCTGCGGCAGGAACGTTTCCAGCAGCAGGTGCTCCCGCAGGGTGGGCTCATCACGCTCCATGGCCCCCACCCGGGAATGTCCCTCGACCGGCATATCAGGCGCCGGCGTGCCGGGTTCCGACGAGGCCAGTGGAATCTCCAGCATCGCCAGCAGGGTCGGCATCAGGTCCGTCGTCGAAACGAGCCCGGTGACCGGCGGGCGCGGGGATCCTCCGCCGCCCGGCCGGCGCCACAACCAGGGCACCTGCAATGTCGAGGGTTCGAGGAGAATGCCGTGCTCGATCTCACCCTGCTCACCGAGAGCCTCGCCGCAGCTGCCCACCACGATCACATGGGTGTTGTGCGCCAGGCCTCTCTCCCGCAGTCCTTGCCGGAGCAGGCCGACGGCGAAATCGACAGCGGCGACCTCGGCCCGGTACGGGTGTTCCAGGTGCTGCAGCGACCAGGGAAACGGGGCCCGCCAGGGCCCGCCGGGCTCGGCCAGGTGCAGCCAGGCGAATCGGGGAGCACCGGCGTCTTCGGCGCGCGCCAGCCAATCGACCAGTTCGCGGGCCGCCTGCGCGCCGTCGCGCTCCGGCCCGGCCGGCGCCACCAACGTGTCACAACCCTGGGTCAGGTTGGTCTCCTTGGGGTACCGGCTGCCCAGGAAGGCCGCCGTGAGGTAGCCGGCGGCCTTGAGCCGCTCGGGCAGGGTCAGCTCGAGATTGCGCAGGGTGCCGTGGCGGTCGGTGCGCAAGCGGTGTTGAATGGGAAGGCGCCCGGTGAGGATCGAGGCCAGCCCGGCGGCACTGACGGGCGTGGGCGCAACGGCCCGCTCGAAGACGGTCGCCTGGTGAGCCAGCGAATCGAGCTGCGGTGTGAGCTGCAGTTCGCTTCCGTAGGCGCCCAGATGATCCCGGCGCAACGCATCCACGGTGACCAGCACCACGTGCGGGGGCGCAGGGGGCACAGCCGGTCGCCAGGGGCGCCACAGGAAGATCAGCGCGACCAGTGCCACGCCCAGCGCGAGTCCCACGATCCATGCCCACCGGCGTCCCATGGAGGCCTCCTTTCCTCTGGCGCACATTCCCACGTCGGCCCGGGCGGGGTCCCTCCCGCACCCGGGTCGAGAATGCTAGACCAGCAGGCCGCCCCGCTGGTAGATGCGCAGCTGGGTCTCCGAGAACGGCTGGCCCGACAGGGTCGTGTCGCCGTCGAGCCGCGTGATCGTCCCGGTCAGCAGATCCGCGCGAATCCGTTCCCCGTCCCGCAGATCGCATTCGATCAGGTCTGCGCACAGAATCGGCAGGCCGGCATTGATCGCGTTGCGTTCATAGATGGCGCCGTAGCTCTGCGCGATGATCAGGGCAATTCCCAGAGCCTTGAAGCAATCGACGGCCTGCTGGCGCGAGCTTCCGGCTCCGAAGTTCTTGCCGGTCACGATGATGTCCCCGGGGGCCGCCTTCTTGGAGAAGTCCTCCCAGCCGGCCAGGTTGTCAAAGGCGTACTGGCCCATCTCGGCGATGTCGGTGATCGCCAGATAGCGATTGTGGAAGATCATGTCCGTGTCGATGTTGTCGACCGGGATGACCCAGACGCGCCCCTCGACCGTCGTCGGCTTCGCGTCGGCCTGGATCGCGTCGGCCTGGATCGCGTCGGCGCGGGCCGGTGTTGCCACGGATGCTGTCGGAGCCTTGGCCGGGGGAGGTCCCATCTGGGAATGCACCGCCGGATCGGCGCCCAGCATCGTTGTGCTGCTGATCCGGCCGGCGATCATGGAGGCTACCACGGTGGCCGGGGAGGCGAGGAACACATCGCCTTTGCCCTGCTTGCCGACATAGTTGCGGTTGCCGGTCGAGACGGTCACCTCGCCGGGACCATTCTGCCCGACCTGCCCGGCCGCGCACCCGGCGCAGCCCGCGTTGCTGATCATGGCCCCGGCCTGCTTGAAGATCTCGAAGAGGCCCTCGTCCATGGCCAGCTTCCAGATCGCGTCGGTGGCCGGCACGATCTTGAGCACGACGCCGGGGGCGAACTGCCGGCCGCGCAGGACGTCGGCTGCCGCCCGCAGGTCCTCCATACGTCCGTTGGTGCACGATCCGATGAAGCCCGAGTGAATGCGGGTGCCGGCCATCTCCCGTGCGGGGACGACATCCTCCGGATGGCCGGGGCGGGAGACCAGCGGTTCGAGGCCGTCGATATCGACGACGATCTCCTCATGGTAGACCGCGTCCGAATCCGGGAAGACGCCGGGTACCGGCGTCCCGCGCGCTGCGCTGCAGTAGGCCAGGATGGATTCATTGGGCAGGAAGAAGGCGATGATGCCGCCCATCTCGGTGGCCTGCGATGAGATGGTGATGCGCCCATCCAGGGAGAGGCCGTCGGCGTACTCGCCGGTGATCTCGGCCGCGAATCCAAGCAGGCCGTTGGCCCCCAGGCGCCGCAGCATGGCCAGGGACACGTCCTTGGCGGTGGCGTCGGGCCCTGGCTGCCCGCGCAGAACGATCCGCACGGTGGGCGGCACCTTGAACCAGGTGTGGCCATAGGCCCAGGCGTGCGCGATGTCCTGATCGCCCATGCCCTGCCCGAAGGCACCAATGGCGCCCAGGATGTTGGCATGCGAATCGGTGGAGATGAAGGTTTCACCGGGAACGACCAGGCCCTCGTCGATGGCCACGTGAGTGCCGATGCCGCGCTGGATGTCGCTGACCCGGATGCCGTGCTCCTCGGCGTACAGGCGGCAGATCTGCTGGTTGGTTGCGTAGCGGGCATCGGTGGCGCCGGGATAGCAGTCGAACGTGAAGACGGTCCGGGCCGGATCCGCGATGGACAGACCGGCGCTCTGCAGATTCTTGACGACATTGGCGCCGCCGAAGTCGCGGGCGGCGCGGGTGTCGATCGTGATGTCGGCGATATCGCCCGGCCGCAGCTCCCGTCCGGAGTGTCGGCTCAGGATCGTTTCGATCAGGGTCTGACCCATGATGGATCTGTCTCCTCTCGCTGCGCGCGGCTGCAGGTTCGCGGCGCGTGGTTGCTCCGCGCGGCAGCAGGTTCGCGGCGCCTAGGCCGGGGTCTCGATCAGCGTGCCGCCGTTCTTCATGACCAGCGGATTGAACGTGGCGAAATCGGCCTGGTGCACCAGGACGGTCTCGATGACCTGCGGCCGGCCGTCGCCCTCCTTGGCATGGCAGGCGATGATGTTGATGATGCCTTGCGCAACACCGACCTTGGCCGCCAGCATGGCCCCCGAGATCGGGTGCCGGGCGCACCGGCCGCTGTAGCTCTTGCGATATCCGCCGGCGCCGTCCGGTTCGATCTCCAGCAGCTTGCCGACATCGTGGAGGATCCCGCCGGCGATCAGCCGATCATGATCGATCGCGTGGGGCAGCTTGGCGTAGTGCTTCTCCATCGCGGCCGCCAGGCCGATGGCCCCCTCGGTGACGGCCCGGGTATGCTCGATGAAATTGACCCCGTGTGTATCGGTGAGCAGCGTGAACGGCATCCGCTCGAGCTGCTCCACGCTCTCCCAATGGCCCTCCTGGCATCCCCTGACCCAGACTTCGACCACCTGCTCCCGAAGGGCAGCGTTCTGGATGCGACCCAGATGCTCGGCGAAAAGCGTCTCAATGTCCTGTCGGGTGATCATGTCGGCCTCCTGCAGTTTCGTCTCCTCCGCGAACGGAGTACATCCCGGGCCGGGGACCCCGCGGTGTTCCCGGCGGAAGGGGAGAGGGTAGCGATCCGGCCGCGTGAGTGTCAAGAAACCTAGGTGCGTGCCACCGGCGTCCGGGGTCCTCCGGCGTCCCGGGTCCTCCGGCGTCCCGGGTCCGGCGGGTGCTTTCTCCTTGACCGCTGCTTGCGGCAAAGCAATCTTCCGGGTGAGCATCAGGAAGACAGTGCCATGGGCTGTCGCAGGCGGATCAACCCGGGAAGGTGTCATGGGAGCTCTGAAGAACGAGTTCAGTTGGAGCCATAGCCGCAGCGAGACCTTTCGCGAATGCCCGCTCCGCTACTACTACCACTACTATGGGTACTGGGGAGGATGGGACGCGACGGGGGATCCGCTGGCGCGCAGACTCTATGTCCTGCGCAATCTGAAGAACCGCTACCTGTGGAGCGGCGCGATCGTGCACGATGTGGTGGCCGGCATGCTCGAGCGCCTGCGGGCCGGCGAGTCGGGGCCCGAGTCGGGGCCCGAGCCGGAGGCCGAGGCCGAGCGGGCCGTCGAACGGATGCGGGCCGAGTTCCGCGAGTCCCGCGACGGTCTCTATCTCGAACGGCCCAAGAAGGCCACCGGCCTGGCGGAACACCATTATCGGGAAGCGGTCTCCGACGGCGAGTGGCGTTCCCTGGCCGAGATGGTGCGCCGTTCGATCCTGGGCTTCGCGCAGAGCCCCTTTCGGGCCACCGCCGAAGCGTTGCCCGGCCAGGACTGGCTGACCCTCGAGCAGCTGCTCACCTTCGAGATCGAGCAGGCCAAGGTCTATGTCAAGATGGACTGGGCCTACCGGCTGCCTGCCGGGGGGATCGTCATCTGTGACTGGAAGACCGGAAAGCGGCGGCCCCAGCCGGGCGGTTTGCAGCTCGGCTGTTATGCGCTCTACGCCGCGCAGACCTGGCAGGTCGCCCCGGAACAGATCCAGGTGATCGAGGCCAACATCAACACCGGCGCGACCGGTTCGGCGCAACTCGCGGCCCGGCACATCGCGGAAGCGCGCGCGGCGATCACCGAGAGCATCCATGACATGCGCGCGCGGCTGCGCGACGCGGATCGCAACGAGGCGCGGATCGAGGATTTCCCCGCCCAGCCCAGCGCGCGCGGCTGTGCCCGCTGCGTGTTTCGTGAGGTTTGTCCGGCCTACGCCGAGACGGCCGGCCCCCTTCCGGAGACAATGGCAAGCCAGCGATGAAGCCGCTCACACGCGACGATCTGAGGCAGACCCTGGGTCGCATCGACGGCCGCGGGTACCGGGCCTACCAGGATGTGCGCGGGCTCTATGCCTGCGCGCCCTACGACATCGAGATCGCCCATGTGCAGGGGGATCCGTATGCGCCGCCTTCGCGCGTGCACGTTCACGCCAACGTGGCCGACCTCGGTCTGGATCGCTGGATCGGAGATGACGCCGCGCGCATGCTGGGGTTCGAAGATTACCTGGGGCGGTCGGTGGCGCGTCACATCCGCGGCCGGGATCTGCGGGAGATCTCCATCGACGTCTATGGGCAGGAGATTCTGCGCCGCTCCGCGGTGCGGATCCTAGGTCCCCACCTGGAAGTCCGCCTGTCGCTGCATCTGCCGGCGGCCGGTCGCCGCGTCCTGGGCCGGCAGGCCGCCCGGATTCTGCTCGAGGATCTTCCCGGCCTGCTGCGCGCGTCGGTCGAGGGCCGCAGCCTGCTGGGAGAGGGGGTGGCCCGGCACCAGGATGCGGCCCAGGACCACGCGGTCCTGGTGACCCGTCTCCGGGACAGGGGTTGGATCGGCTTCGTCGCGGATGGATCGATCTTGCCCCGGCGGGCCGGCGATGATGACCGGCCCCTCCAGCCGAACGAGGCGACGCCGGTCGTCCGTTTCCGTGCGCCCGAGACACTGGCTGCCGAGATCGACCTGCCGCATGCCGGCCGCGTACGGGGGTTGCCGATCGAACCGGGGGTGACCCTGCTGGTCGGCGGCGGGTTCCACGGCAAGTCGACCCTGCTCGATGCGATCGCCCGCGGGATCTACCCGCATATCCCGGGCGATGGCCGGGAGCAGGTGGCCGCGCATCCCGGCCTGGTCAAGGTTCGGGCCGAGGGCGGGCGGTCGGTGACCTGCGCCGACATCCGTCCGTTCATCGGGGAACTGCCGTTCGGACGGTCCACCCGCTCGTTCAGTACCCCGAACGCGAGCGGCAGCACATCCCAGGCGGCCGGGATCATCGAGGCGATCGAGGCCGGCGCCGGCGCCCTGCTGCTCGACGAGGATACCTCGGCCACCAACTTCATGATCCGCGACGAGCCGATGCGCCGCCTGCTCAAGCCCGGACAAGAGCCGATCACCCCATTTCTGGACCGCGTGCGAAACCTCTACCGCGATCGCGGTGTCTCAACAGTGTTGGTCGTGGGCGGCAGCGGCGAGTACTTCCGGGTGGCCGACCGTGTGATCCAGATGGATCGCTACCAGCCCCACGACGTCACCGATCGGGCCCGCAGCATAGCGCCTCCCGGGGATGCGGATCCCGAACCGTTTCCCCCGGCGGGGCCGCCGCGGCGGCTACGCTTGGATGCCTACCGCCGCCGGGTTGGCCCCAGGGGGCCGCGGGTCAAGGTGGCCGGCCGGATGCGGATCCTGGTGGAACGTGAGGAACTGGACGTGAGTGCTTGCGAGCAACTGGTGAGCCTGTCGCAGGTGCGGCTGCTGGCCGCCGTGATCGAGCGGCTCCTGGACCCGCAGGTCCGGCATCCCGCCTGGGCGCGGCTCGGAGAGGAACTGACGCCGGTGGGATTGCGGGCCGCCCTGGAGGCGATGGGTGAGGAACTGCTCGAAGCAGCCAGCGCCCATCCGCGGGGAGACCTGGCCATGGTTCGGCCCCTCGAGA
Organism: uncultured bacterium; assembly: GCA_964417675.1. GTDB lineage: Bacteria > Eisenbacteria > RBG-16-71-46 > CAIMUX01 > WJJG01 > CAYQJL01. The sequence continues at coordinate 28,218 of CAYQJL010000165.1, forward strand.
TCGTGGCGGGGATCAACCGGCTGCGGCAGTTGAGCGCTGCCGGCGCCAGGGATGGGGTGCACTAGGATGGCCTGGCCGTGGAGAAGGGGAGCGATCGCCGGCCTGTTCCGGCGGACGAATGAGGCGGCCGAACGGTGGCTGGTCCGGGCCGGAGGCGGCCTGTGGGATCTGCTCGTGCGACTGGGGCGCGGGTGCGAGGAGCATCTGCCGCGGCCCCTGCTGCGTCTGCTGCGCCCGCCGGTGCAGCGCTTGCGCGCCTTCTGCAACCGGGGCGACCGCGTGCTGCGCCGCTGCCTGGTGGCCTCGGGCACGGTTCATGTCGTCGGCCTGATCGTGCTCAGCATCGCCTGGGCGGCTCCACGCCAGATTCCCTGGCAGCAGCCGCCCATGATGGTCTCTCTGGTGACACTTCCGGAGCCCGAGCCGCCGGCGCCCAAGGAGACGCCCGCCGAGAAGAAGCCGGTCCCCAAGCCCAAGCCTGTGCCGGTCAAGAAGGATCCGCCCCCGCCTACCCAAGATGCGCCGGTGCTGAAGGAGACCAAGCCAAAGGAGACGAAGCCGCAGGAGCCGGATCCGCCCCCGACGCAGGAACCGCGTGAGACTCCCGAGGAGAAGCCCAAGCCGGATCCACCCGTGGCGCCGCCTACGCCGGAACCGATCGCGCCGGTTCCCACACTCGATGTCTCCGCCCTGGTCGATGAGCAGTTCCCGTTCGATTACTACCTCAGACAGGTACAGCAGATGATCGCCCGGGAATGGACCCCCCCCGAGGGGCTGCCCCGTGGGGCGGCTTCCCCCCTGGCGACCCTGCGTTTTCGCATCGACCGCCAGGGGCTGGTGAGCGGGATCCAGGTGGAGGAGGCGTCCGTCTCGTTGATCTACGATCGGAGCGCGCACGAGGCGCTCTTGCGGGCGCAGCCCCTTCCGCCCCTGCCGGCCACCTACCAAGGACGCTGGCTTACCGTGCATCTCCGGTTTAGAATCGCCGATTCACGACCCACCGGCATCCGCTGATCGGATCGGAGTCGAACGGGCCGCGGTCGGGCTTGACGACCGTCGCCTATAGAGAAGGAATGACAAGTGTGGCATGAAGAACCTCGCATGCGAAGACTCCCGAGCGAGAAGCAAACGCGCCGCATCCGCGCCGGTGCCCTTGTGGTGGGGGGGCTGATTCTCGGGGGGCTCCTGTTGCCCGGGCCGGCGGCCGGGCAGGCCGAGGTGTATCTCGAGGTTCAGAAGAGCGATGTCTACAAGGTGCCGATCATCCTCGAGGAGTTTCACCGCGAGTCGATCGATCCGATTCTCTTCTCCGGCCGTGAAGGCGCCGAGGAGATTCTCGCGCGGGATCTGGACTACACGGATGCCTTCGTGATCATCCGGGAGCAGGCCGTCCGGCAAACGGTGAGCAGCCTGAAGCTCGACATCCACGGCATGCCGGTGGATCGGCCGCCCCAGGCGCGGGTGCGCGGCGCTCTGCGCCGCAGCGGCGACGCTCTCGTGCTCGAGATGCAGCTCCTGGACGAGGCCACCGGCCATGAGATCTTCGGCGGACGGTACGACATCGGGTGGGATCGCGAGCGCCTGCTGGCCGAGCGCTGGCCCCTGCACCGTGTGGCCGACGAAATCACGCGCTACCTCACGGGCGCCACCGGTTGCGCCGCCACCCAGATCGCGTTCATCCACTCCGGGGTGGACGGTCAGGAACTGCACCTGATCGACTGGGACGGGCATGGGCGCGCGGTCGTGAGCCAGTTGGGGACGATCCTGGTGTCGCCCGCCTGGCATCCTTCCCGGGAGCGGCTGGCCCTGACCAGCTATCACACGGGGCAGCCCACCTTGATCGAGGTCGAGATCGAGCAGGGCCGGATCCGCATGCTTTCGGATCAGAAGACCCCCAGCGCGCCGGTCTACTCGCCCGACGGACGGTGGGTCGCCTACGCGACCACCCAGGACGGTGACGCGGAGCTCTACGTCATGCGCGCCGGTGGCACGGAACGTCGGCGGTTGACCTTTCACCGCGGCATCGACACGGCGCCGAGTTGGTCACCCTCGGGCAAGCAGCTGGTGTTCACCTCCGATCGCTGGGGCCCGCCCCAGCTCTTCACCATCAATGCCGACGGGACCGATCTGCGCCAACTGACCTTCGCCGGGAGATGGAACGATTCGCCCGACTGGTCCCCGGCCGGGGATCGCATCGTTCACGTCTGCCGTCTCGACGAGGGATTTGACCTGGCGTTGATCCACGCCGATGGGAGCGGCTGGCGGCGGCTGACGATGGGGGGAGGGTGCGAGAACCCGCGCTGGGCCCCGGACGGCCGGCACGTGGTGTTCGCCCGCAGTCAGGGTGGCCAGCGCGCGCTGTGGGTGCTGGACGTCGATTCCGGGACCGTGCGGCGATTGACACCCCCGAACGAAGACTCGTATAATCCGGCTTGGTCCAGACCGGGCAGGGAACGGCTCAGTCCCATAAATCCAGGAGGATGATACCGTCATGAAAAGGATCTTTACTCTCGCGCTCTCGGTTGCCCTGGTTCTGATGGTGGTGGCATCCATGGGATGCTCCAAGAAGGCGGTGTCTTCCGGGCCGGCCGAGCCGGTGGCCGCTCCGCCGCCGGAAACCGAGGTGGAAACGCTTCCCCCGCGGGAGCCGGTGGTTGTTCCCGAGCCCGAGAAGGTGGAGTTCGAGGACGTCTTCTTCGACTTCGACAAGGCCGAGCTTCGCACCGATGGACGCAACGCCTTGATGCGCAACGGCGAGATGCTGCAACGGCATCCGGAGGTGAGCCTGCTCATCGAAGGCCACTGCGATGAGCGCGGGACGCGCGAATACAACCTGGCCCTCGGGGACAAGCGCGCGAAGGCCGCCCACGACTTCCTCGTACGGTTCGGCATTGATCCGAATCGGATCGAGACGATCAGCTATGGGGAAGAGCGGCCCTTTGCCATGGGTCATACGGAGAGCGCCTGGGCCCTGAATCGGCGGGCCCACTTCGTGATCCGCGACTGATGACGCCGCTTCCGGCGCAGGATGACCCGTTCGGCAGGAAGGTGAGAACCGTGTTCAGGATGAAGGTCGCTGGCGGCGCGTGGCTGCTCGGATGTGTCTTGGCAGCCGGGGCCGGTTGCCTGGGCGGCTCCCAATCCCGCTCGGGGGAAGGCCGGACCCCGCTCTGGTATGACGAGCGCGCCGGGGCATCGGCCGCGGAAGCCGATGAGCGTCTGCGCCGCTTGGAAGAAGCCACCGAACGGCTGGATACGAGTTTTCGCCGGATGCATGCCGACCTGGGCGGTCAGCTGGACGACCTGCGGACTGATCTGGATGTCTTGATCGCCAAGCTGGATGCGCAGCATCGCTGGTTGAGCCAGGTGGAAGAGCTCGTCCGCCGCACCGAGCAGCCCGGCACGCCGGGACGCCCCGGACTGGACGCCACCGGATTGCCGCAAGCCGATGCCCGGGTGGCGCGTTTTGACAGCCGTGGCCAGCCGGTCATCGCGCCGCAGACGGTGTGGGATGACCCGGCCTCCCCGGTCGGGTCCCAGACCGACCCGACCACCGACGAAGCCCGCATGCCTCTACTACCGGCCGGAGAGCGGACCCGGGTGCCCGGCGGCGAGAGCGGCCGCTCCGACGCCGGCGCTCCGGCGGTGGCGGGAGAGGATTCGGCGGCCGCGGTCGAACCGCTGGCGGAGGGCGAGGAGCGCTCTGCGAATGAGGCGCGGCGTCTCTATGAAGTGGCCTACCAGGATCTGATGCGGGAGAACTATCAACTCGCGCTGATCAACTTTCGTTCCTTCCTCGAACGGTACCCGGCCACGGCGCTGTCCGACAATGCGCAGTACTGGATCGGCGAGGTCTACTATGCGCAGGGGCAGTTCCATCTGGCGGTGGAGGAATTCCGCAAGGTGGTCGAGAACTACCCGGGGCATGAGAAAGTGCCGGCCGCGTACGTGAAGATTGCCCTCTGCTTCCAGAAGATGCAGGATGTGCCCACCGCGCGACGCTATCTCGAGTATGTCCTCCAGAACTATCCCGAGACCCGCGAGGCGCGCCTGGCCCAGGAACGCCTGGAGCAGTTCTAGACCCACGCCTCCCGTCCGCGAGCGGCCTTGCGATCGCGCGGCGTGGGTCTCTTCGGAGTCACTGCCCTCTACGGGTCGTGGATTCTCAAGCGGTCCGGCCGGTCCCCGAGTGCCTATTCGTACAGGCGACCTTCGGCGTGCCGTCGGCCGAGCTTCTCCAGCATGTCTGCGGTCATGGATGCCAGGTCGTGGCTTGGATTCCAGCCCCATTCCTGGCGGGCGGCCGTGTCATCGACCGAGGCCGGCCAGCTGTCGGCGATCTTCTGGCGGAAGTCGGGCGCATAGTCCACTTCGAACTCGGGAATGTGCTTGCGGATCTCGGCGGCCAGCTCCCCGACGGTGAAGCTCATCGAGCCGACATTGAAGTCGCCATGATGTGCGAGCTTGTCGAAGTCGGCCTGCATCAGATCGATCGTCGACTTGATGCAATCGGGCATGTACATCATAGGCAGGCGCGTGTCCTCCCGCACGAAGCAGGTGTACTTCTTCTCCTCGATGGCCTTGTAGTAGATCTCCACCGCGTAGTCGGTCGTGCCGCCCCCGGGGAGCGTTTCGGCGGAGATGATGCCCGGATAGCGCAGACCGCGGGCGTCAACGCCATAGCGGCGCACGTAGTAATCGCAGAGCAACTCACCGGTGACCTTGGTGACGCCGTACATCGTGGTCGGCTTCAGGACGGTTTCCTGGGGCGTGTTTTCCAAGGGACACCCGGGGCCGAAGACGGCGATCGAGCTGGGACAGAGCACCTGGGCAAGCTCGAGTTCTCGGGCCAGTTCCAGTGTATTGATCAGCCCGGTCACGTTGACATGCCAGGCCAGCTGCGGATTGCTCTCACCGGTGGCCGAGAGGATCGCGGCCATGTTGACGATCGTGTCGATGTCATGCTTCTTGACCACCGCCAACATCTTCTCGGGCTCGGTCACATCGGCCCACTCGAACGGACCCGACTCCGCGAGCTCGCGCTTGGGCTTGGTCTTACGCCCGCAAGCGACGACGTTCTCGGCGCCGTAGACCCTGCGCAACTCGAGCGTCAATTCCGAACCGATCTGGCCGACCGATCCGGTGACCATGATCTTCTTGATGTCCTTCTTCGCCATGGTTACCCGCCTTTCTCGCATGCCCAACGGCCGCATACGCCGTCGTCAGATGACCTTCAATTCCTTGCCGACCTTGGTGAAGGCCTCGACCGCCTTGTGGATGTGCGTCTCCTCGTGGGCCGCGGAGATCTGCACGCGGATCCGGGCCTGGCCGCGCGGCACCACCGGGAAGGAGAAGCCGATCACATAGATGCCTTCCTCCAGCAAGCGGCTGGCGAACGAATTGGCGAGCACGGCATCGTTCTCGAATTTGCCGAACATGATCGGCACGATCGGATGGTCACCCGGGCGGATGTCGAAACCGGCCGCAGTCATCATCGTGCGGAACATCTTCTGATTCTTCTCGAGCTTGTCGCGCAGCTCGGTGGTCTTCGACAGCAGGTCCATGACCGCGATCGTTCCGGCAACGACCGATGGCGCCAGCGTGTTGGAGAAGAGATAGGGGCGCGCCTTCTGCCGCAACCATTCGATCATTTCCTTGGGCCCCGCGATGCAACCGCCGGAGGCGCCTCCCAGCGCCTTGCCGAAGGTGGTCGTGATCAGATCGACACGATCCATGACGGCATGATACTCATGCGTGCCGCGGCCGTTGGGACCCATGAACCCGCTGGCATGCGAATCGTCGACCATCAGGATCGCATCGTACTTGTCGGTCAGATCGCAGATCTCATGCAGCGGGGCGATGTCCCCATCCATCGAGAAGACGCCGTCGGTGGCCACCATGCGGTACTTGCAGTCCTGCGTCGCCTTCAGCTTTTCCTCGAGATCGGCCATGTTCATGTGATCGAGGATGTGGCGCTGTGCCTTGCACAGCCGGATGCCGTCAATGACCGACGCATGGTTGAGCGAGTCGGTGATGATCGCGCAGTCCTTGTCGAGAAAGGGCTCAAAGACGCCGCCGTTGGCGTCGAAGCAGGCCGCGAAGAGAATCGTGTCTTCCATGCCGAGGAACTCGGCCGTCTTGCGCTCGAGCACCTTGTGGATTTCCTGGGTGCCGCAGATGAAGCGCACCGAGGACATACCGTAGCCCCACTCGTCGAGGCCCTTGTGCGCGGCTTCGATCAGCTGCGGATGCGAAGAGAGGCCCAGGTAGTTGTTCGCGCAGAAGTTGAGCACGGTCTGACCGGTCGCGACCTTGATCTCCGGTCCCTGCGGGGTGGTGATGATGCGCTCTTCCTTGTAGAGCCCCGCCTCCCGGACGGCCTGAAGCTCCTTCTGAAGATCGGTCTTGATCTTTCCGTACATTGCCCATCGCCTCCTTTGGTGGCCGTGCGCCCGGTGCTCCTGCGCCCACACGGGCGGGCGGCGCGCGGCACAAAATCTGTCCTACTCCACGGTGTGCGTCGGTGGGCACCGCCCGCTCCCAGACGCACAAGATCCGCAGTATAGGGAGGGTCCCGGGCCGCCGTCAATCATTGGCGTAGCGCCGCGGCCGACTGGCGCGCCTGCGCCCGATCGCGCCCCATGCGGACCATCAGGAAGGCGGCGGTCAAGAACAGGAGGGCGGTGAAGCCGAAGCCCACCCGGGTCGAGGCGGTCTGAATCACCGCGTAGCCGAGGAAGGGGGCGATCACCCCGCGGGCGCCCACCAGCGTCGAGTGGACACCTTGGTAGGAACTCGGATCTTCCGTGCCCGAGAAATGGATGCTGCTCAGATTCCAGGCCAGATTCACCCCGGCCATGGCGATCCCGAAGGCCAGGAAGCCGGCATAGACGAAGCCGATCCGCAGCGGGGCCGTGACATAGACCGAGACCAGCAGCAGGAGCGGGAAGAGGGTCAGGATGGCGAAGACGCCGCCGCTGAAGCGTACCGGTCCGGTTCGCTGCATGAGCCGGCCCAGCACCGGCGAGAACAGAATCATGCCGGCCTGGGCCATCAGCCCGCGGGCCAATCCAATGCGGGCGTAGTCGAGCTGCAGATCATGCACGAGGAAGATCGGTACGATCGGCGTCAGCGCGAGGAAGGCGATTCCGTAGATGAAGAAGTTGCGCTCGAACCGCCGGAAGGTGGCGTCGCCGCTGAGGATCTGCCAGAACTGCCGCGCCGAGTCACGGGCTCCGCGCCAGCCGGCCGCCCAGCCGGCTTCCCCCAGGGGCCGGAACAGCGGCGTGGCCCCCGCACTCGTGCCGGCCTCGCTATGCCGTTCGAGCCGCGCCAGCAGGATCGCACCGCCCAGGCCGGCCAACCCCGCCACCGCATAGATCCAGCGATAGGACGCCTCGTTCCAGTCCATGATCCATCCGGCGCCCACGGTGGCCAGGAGCCGGGCGGTCATGTCCACGGAGATCGAAACTCCGAAGATCTGGTCCCGGCGGTCGCGCTCGTAGGCCCGCTGGATGATCGAGACCTGCGCGGTCACGATCAGGGCCTGCGCGAACCAGGCGATGCCGATCATGGCCACATACCAGACCGTGTGAATCCAGGCCCCGGTCAGCCCGAGGGCCAGCCGTCCCACGAGGGCGGCGCCCAGAATGAACGGGCCCTTGCGGCGGTTGCGCATCATGCCGCTCGTGAACAGGGTCGACAGGAACCCGGCGCCCATCAGAACGTTGATCAGAGTGACGGAGAGATTCGATCCATCCAGCGTCTTGGCCACAATCGTGTCCGCGAGGAACAGGACGCCCATGCACAGGCCGGTCAGAAACGCCGCCGGTAGATGAATGGCCAATAGATGTCTCTCTCTGGGCGCGAGGCCCGCGGGCAAGAAGGCGGCGGCCAGCCTGGGCAGGAGGATCTTTCTCAGCGGCACGGAACGGTTCCCTCCGGGCAAGACCCGGCGCCGGCCAGCGACGCCCAGGCCATGATTGAGAGGCAGAGTGAACGGCCCCTGCCGTCCCTGTCAAGCGGTAGGGGTCCAGATGCGGTCGACCCCGGCCGATGCAAGAAGGGAGTGTCAGCAGGGGGGGATTCGCCGGGACCGGCCCGGCGGCGGAAAGGAGACGGGCGTGCGCAATCGAACCGTACCCGGGAAGTACACATTGGGTAGTTGGCGTAGCCTCAAAGCCTCCAGCGCGCAGGAGGTGCTCGAGAAGGAGGTCATTGCCACCGAGCATCTCATGGTGGTCAGGTGCCTCTACGAGGCGGGATCCGACTTCGTGGAGCATGTTCATGATCACGAGCAGATCACGATTGTCGAAGAGGGCCAGCTCGAAATCACGCTTGACGGGGAACCGCTGCGGATTGCGGCTGGGCAGATGATCTCGATCGTGGCCAACGTCCCCCACGCCAGCCGGGTGGTCGGGCCCCAGCCGGCCAGGGCGCTCAACATCTTCCACAGCCCCCAGGTGGGAGCCAACGGGCTGTCCCAGGTGCAGGAAGCGATCTAGCGCCCGGATCCCTCCCGAACCGGCGCGTGCCGTTCGTACTCGCTGAGCACAAGCTCGCGCACCAGCTTGGCCATCTCCGGCGTGCAGGGGTAGGCGATATCGCGGTAGCTGCCGTCGGGCAGCTTCTGGCTGGGCATGGCGACGAATACACCGCGGTCACCTTGCACGAGTTTGATCCCCTTGATCACGAAGCAGCCATCCAGGGTCAGCGTGGCGATGGCCTTCAGTGAGGGATCGTCAACGAGCGTCACCTTTACATGGGTGATTTCCATCGCTCTCCCACCATCCGGGCCAGCGGATGCACATTGGGACGAGAACAACGCCGGACGTCGCGGCCCGCGAACCTGCCCCCACGATCGCACAGATCGGAAGGTTCCGAAAGACCAAACTCACCATCACCGCACGATCACGGCAGGAACGCCGCACCATCACCGCACGATCACCGCAGGGCCGCCGCACGATCGCCGCACGATCACCGATAGAGCAGGAGCTTCAGAACCGGGCACGGTTCAGGACCGATGAGCCGCAGATAGAAGACGCCGGTGGGCAGGAGGCCCGGCTCGAGTGCCAAGGCCGTCAGGGGCACCGGATGAAGACCGGGTTCGAGCCGGCCCAGGGTTCGCTTCGACACAAGGCGTCCGGACACTGACATCAACTGAAGCTCGTATTCGCCCGCCGATGCGATCCGCAGCTGCGCCTGGCTGCCCAGGCGGGCCGGTGTCGGATAGATGCGCAACTCCGTGCGGGGGGACTCGATGACCGGCCAGGGGGCGGCCAGACGAACGACGCGGTAGACGGCCGGCCCGGCCGGTTCGCAGCGCACGCGGGCCCCGGCCAGGGGGAAGCCGGATTCGGATTCGAGCACGAAGCGCAGGCCCTGTCCCATGGAAGGCAAGGCCTCCCGATCCGCCCGTGGATCGAACTGGGCGGCCCCCGCTGTCGTGGCGCCGGGAAAGTAGCCCGCCAGGGCAGGGAAGCGCTCCTGATCCCCCACACCGAACCAGGCGAACTCGATCGCCCCATCGGCGAACAGGGTCAGACGGGCATGGCGCAGCGTCAGCCCCCCGGACCGGAACCGCAGATCCAGTTGGCTCTCCCACAGGGACCCGGCCTGGGAGACCCTCAGCTCATCGTATGGCAGCGCGGCGCCCCCGGCTCCGAGCGCCAGCAGCGGAGCGCTGATCGGTGAGACTGCGGCTTCCCCGGCTCTCCCGGCTTCCGGGGCGGCCACGAGGTGGATGGCCCCATCGGGCCGCACCGACAGCGAATCGCACGCCAAAGCTCCTGGGGCGCCCACCGGGGCGAACTCGAAATCCAACCGCAGAGCACCGTGTGCGCCCGGGATGCGCGGATCCAGCGACAGCTCGGCGGTGCGCGGAGCGAATCCCCACGTGGCAAGCGCGTCATCGACCACGGCCACCAGCTCGCGATCGTCGCAGGCCTGCGAAAGTTGCCGCGCGGCGGCGGCCAGCGCGGCGGCCGCGTCCGGCACGGTGGCGATGGGGCTGAGCAGGAGAAGCGTCTGCATGGCCAGCCGGTCGGTCTTGTCGGGGCCCAGATTCTCGCGCAGATGCCAGAGCAGACTGCTCAGGATGAGCCCATCATCGTAGGGATTGCCCGTGCGGTCCGTGGGGTAGCGGCGCATGGGTCCGATGTCGCGCAGACAACCGGAAGGCCGGCCGGCCGCGTCCCAGTCGCCAATGCAGGTTCCGCCCGTCCGGCTGGCGGCGAAGTAGTCCGCCCAGCCCTCCGAGAGGGCATCGCTCTCGCCGGCGCCCCAGGCCCCCACCTGAGCGTGGAAGATGGCATGCCCGAGCTCATGGAGGATGACATCGGCATCCTCCCCGTCTTCATGGCCGCCATCGCCCAGGTGGATGGTGCGGGAAGCGAGGCCATACCAGGAAGCATCCAGGCCGGTGGCATGCACGATGACCGATTGCGCCTCCGGCAGCGGCGCCGCGTACCCCAGCGCTTCCAGATGCCGCAGAGCCTCGCTGATGTGGTAGTAGGCCATGACCTCTTCGAAGTGCAGATTCTCCGACGAGTAGGCGTAGCGCAGGTCGGGGGCGAACGCCCGGCCGGCCCGGCTCTCGATGTCGGCGTGGCGTCCCCGCAGAAAGCCACTGGCATCGAGATCGTGCAGCGAGACCCAGACGCGGAACGGGTCGATATCATCCTGAGAAGAGAGCGGCAACCCGCCCGAGGCGACGATCGGGTTGGGATCGAAGACCAGGCCGGTTCCGGTGGCGCCGCTCGCGTACAGCGCCGCTGTGCGCTCGGCTACCAAGGCGCCATTCGCGTACAGCGCCGCTGTGCGCTCGCCCACATAGGCGCCGCTGGCGGCGTCCAGCAGCAGGATGCGGGCGCGTTCTGCCGGATCGGGGCTCCTCCCGGCGCTCTCCGGTTCGATCCAGTAGACCGGATGCAGCCCCGCCGGCCCCCACACCCAACGCCGCTCGGCCGCTGGATCCGAGCGGTCCCCCGTCCGTGCGACCCCATACCGCCGGGCCTGCTCGAGAAGCGTCTCCGACGGCACCTTCCAGAGATCCTCGACTGGCGGCACCGCGTGCGCGCACGCATCCAGCAGGCCGGCCGGAAGAACCATCCAGTCCAGTCGTCGGTCCAGGGTGCGGTGAAGCGTGACCCGCACCCCCATGACCGGAACGCCGTCGAGAGAGGCTTCCATCTGTTGCACATCGCCACAGGGCGTGCTGCGCCAGGGCGTCGCGGAAAGCAGATGCCAGTCCAGACGGTCGAGCAATCGCTCGGCCGACCCGCCGGCCGCCGCGAGCGAACCGGTCACGCCGGACCAGGCAGCCGGATAGGCTCCGGCAAGGATCTCGGCCGGTGTGATCAGGCCGTCGGGCCGCGCGTCGGGTCGCGCCGCGGACAGCGGGCGCAGCGGGATCCAGTGCGTGCCGTGAGCAGGTGGATCAGCCGCCGCCGTCTCGGCCGCGGCCACCCGCCATGGCGCCAGGGGCGGCGCCAGCGCGCACAACAGCGGCGCCAGCGCGAGGGTGGCCAGCGCGGCGGCTGACCGCAGGATGCCTGCCAGGATCGGTCCAGCATCGTTGATGGGGCACGCGTTGCGCATTGGACGTCCCTGCCCCGGTCGGGGAATGGGAGCCACGCCGGGCATGACATACCGTCCCGAACCGGTCGCTAGACCGCACAGGCTGAAAGAGGGCGTAGCACAAGTATACCACAGTTCTTCACCGCCCGTTCGGCCGACCCGCATCGGATGAAACGAGTTGCTGCCCTGGGCGCTTGGCAAGTGACCGGGCGCGTGTTCTCCGCAACCGTTGGTGAGGCACCGTT